>JAJTGE010000049.1 GCA_021298555.1 Oxalobacteraceae bacterium | reverse complement strand
TGCCTACTCCTCGGGTGTACTGGTTTCAAGAACTTCATCACGCGTAAAACGAAAGCGCGTAATAATTTCCCACACATGAGTCTTACCATCACCTATAGCCCCTTGAGGGAAACGACCAAAGGGCGCAGCACGCCGAACAATAGCCAGCGCCGCTTGATCAAGCATACGGTTGCCTGATGTTTTTTCTATGCGTGGCCCACCCTCTTTTTCATAGATCAGACCATCTTGATAAACAGGAATATATACAATTAAATCGCCGTATAATTTTTTTCCATCATGCTGAGGGAAATAATTGGTTCCTGTTTTTTCTATCTGCTTTTGTAATGAAGTGTAATAAACAGCATAAGCAACTTCACGCGTACTTGGTGTTAGCTGCGTTTTTATAGGCCGCTTATTGTAATCTGCTACAGCACGGGCGATTTCTGCTTCTCTTCTGGCTAAAGCAACACTATCGATAGTTTGCGGTGTGGGATTAACATTCACTGATTTTTTTACTGACTTGTCCGTTACTTTTACCCGCTCGCTAGCACGAGCGGATAATTGCGAAAGCATACGTTCCTGCTGACGCTCCAGCTCCGCAATTTTTCTGCGCTGAGTCTCTACATGATTTCCATCAACCGACTGCTGCAGGTTGGGTAGTGGCGAGCGCGCGCGACCAAGTTCTGCATTACCTCCACCGGATAAATTTGCTTGAGCCAGCGCCTCTGCTTTTGTTGGCGCTTTCTCATGCCGTGCATTAACTAGAATAATTTCTAAACCACTCGCTAATGGTTTTGATGTCACATTTGCGAGTGGCGAAAATTGAAAAGATAAGAAAACAGCGTGTATAAAGAAGGATGAACCTATCGCCATCCAAAGTCGTCGATCATCTTTGACTGTCTTAACAATCATAACTATGAAGGTGATGCCGCCGAATCAGATTGCGTAGTCGGATCTACCAAGGCTGGCAGCGGAGTTTCCTCGACATCGCCACTCAGTGATGGCTCCTGAAGCAAGTCGGCTTCATCAGAAATATCCTCTTCTTCAAATGCATCAGTATCTTCTGCTGTAGCTACAGCTTCACTTACTTCTAGCAAGCGCGCTTGCAGTGAGAGGTCAACTTCATCCCATGAAATAAGCTCTATGGTGACTTGAGTACCACGCGCATATTTAGCACCCGTCATCGGCACACTGAGTGGAATATCGATTAGTCTGACCACATCATCACGCAACTGCACCGCCTGAACTTTGCGCAATGATTGCTGACCCAGCCAACGTAAACACCAGTAATTTTCCATTATGTTTTGAAAGTCTGCATAAGCAGCGTACGCACTATCAAATGCAGAAACTATCGCAAACAAATCGGCATCTCTGGATTTAAATGGAGCGACTAGAGGTGCTGTTACGCCATGCTTTATGCATGCCAGTATTTGCCACTGATTGACAAGATCGGTATAGCGCCGCAGTGGTGATGTACTCCATGCATACTGATCTACACCCAAACCCTGATGTGGTGCCGCATGCGTAAGCATACGTACTTGCATGCGCGCGGCCCAACCATTACCCGTGCCCTGAGTCCGATAAATACCTGGCACGCCATGCTCATGGAGCAACCGCCCCCAACTGCTATTTGCGTAAATCATTAGCTCGGCAACGATTTTGTCGAGAGGCGCTCCACGTTTGCGACGGGTGATCGTAACTGTCTCATCCTCAACATAAAAGTTAAAGTCAACGCGATTATTTTGCTCAGGCCGCAATCCAAAGCTCTCGCGCTTTTGCATACGAGCCCGCTCTAGTGTTTGTGCCCACTGCCACAAGAGTTCAATTTCTTGTTTGTGAGGATAATCGCCACTACCTGCCAATAAATTTTCCTCAGTGACTATCTCGTCTAAATCGTTATGCCGCAAATTAGACTTTACTGGTATGGCTTCGGCCACGGTCTCGGTCGCTATAACCGACCAGTCGCTGGTGTTGACTGTGGTGTACAAAGATAGCGCTGGCCGTACATCACCCTCAGCCAGCGTGTATTCACTCACAAGCTCATCGGGCAACATAGTGATTTTGTCCCCGGGCATATAAACAGTACTCATACGCTCACGGGCTAATTTGTCAATCACATCGCCAGGAGAAATTGCCATACCAGGGGCAGCGATATGAATACCGATACGAATCTGCCCCTCACCAACTATGCAAACCGAAAAAGCATCATCAATTTCTGTAGTGGTGACATCATCAATTGAAAACGCCTCTACGTCTGCTCGTGAAAGCTGCGGTGCAGCAGGTATTTCTACGTCAGGAAATTTTATCCCTCGTGGAAAATTCGCAGAGAGAAAACGATTCATGTGCAATTCTCTAGGAGAGGAAATTGCTCCTACTGACAGCATTAATCGCGCAGGCGAGGTCTGAAGCTCCTGGCAGGCCGCTTCAAGTGCCTTGTATTCAATCGTGTTTTTATCTGGCTTAAACAATAATTGATACACCAGCGGAACCATCGTTGTCGGGAGCATTCCTGCCTTGAGCTCCTCGACTTGTTTTGCTTGTAATATCGCTTGCTGCTTTTTCTTTTCAACGCCAGCCAAGGCCGCCTGGAGTATCTCAGCCGGAGCTGCTTTGTATCGGCCCTTACCTTTTTTATGAAAATAGATAGGTGCCGAGGCGAGCGTTAGTAATAGTCCTGCTGCTTCCTCAGGGCTGGGAGCATGACCAAAATATTCAACCCCAAGATCAGTAAAACTAAATTCCTGATCGCCAGCTACTTCCCACAAAAAACTGACATCCATTTGGCTCGATACGAGTGCCGCCTTAGAAATAAGTTCGCTTGGAGTGGGTGTTTCAAATTGCAATAGCACGTCACGCGCACGTACTTTACTGCGCTTACCTGACAGTGTTTCGACTTGAAAAGCTTCGCCCTGCTGAGTAAGCACGGTTCCTGCCTTAAAGTCGCCAGATTCTTCAAAAAATAAATTCATTGATGGGGATGAGTTGGTAGCATGTCTGCGTTAGTTCGTTAAATAATCATTGATTTAGTGCTTACAAAATTCAATGATCTCATCCATGTAAGTACTGAAATCAGATAAGCCATGGTCACTGCCTTGAATAATCTTGTGCCTGGCGCCAGGATAGTGGTTCACCATCATCTTCCAATCCAGTACGTCGTCGCCGGTGGCAGCCACTAGAAAATAACGCTCTGGGCAAGTTATTTTTTCTATCTCGTATGGTTTTAATTCATCGACATACTCTGGGCGAAAATGAAACTCTTCATCGGTATGCCATGTCGTTTGTATTCCTATGTGTCTTTGCAAATCAGCTGCAGGTGTAATGGCAGGATTTAACACTACTGCGCGATATGAAAATTCTTCTGCTAACGCAGTTGCATAATATCCGCCAAGCGAGGAGCCAATAAGTACAAGCTCGTCGGACGGAATGCCTAAACACAGGGATCGAGCTAACTGCATTGCATCTTTTGGAGACACGGGCAATTGCGGGCAAAGAAAATTATCCTCTTTGCCAATTGAATGAAAATACTCATGCAGCAGACGTGCTTTGTATGACTGTGGCGACGAACGGAATCCATGCAAGTAAAAAACCATCTGACGGTATCAGTTAGCCAAGATCATGCCGATGCTTGTAAAGCATCGAGCAATTTTTGATGAATACCACCAAAGCCACCATTACTCATCACTAAGATCGTGTCACCGGGTTTTGCAACTGACGCGACTGCGTCTACGAGTGTTGATAGCTCGTTGAATGTTCGTGCTTTTTCTCCCAGCGGTGCAAGGGCGGCCGCAAGATCCCAACCCAAGGCGTCTTTTCCTTCGCCTTTGGCGCCAAATCCAAATACCAGATCGGCATCAGACAAACTGCCTGGTAAGGCATTCTTCATCGTACCCAATTTCATCGTGTTAGAGCGCGGCTCAAGTACTGCCACTATGCGGGAATGACCCAATTTTCTGCGTAAGCCTGCCACTGTTGTAGCTATGGCCGTGGGGTGATGTGCAAAGTCATCAATAACGGTAATGTTGTTGACGACCCCACGGATTTCCATGCGCCGCTTAACGTTCTGAAAGGTCGATAAGGAATCAATAGCCTGAGTAGGCAGAACGCCGGTGTGACGCGCAGCGGCAATTGCAGCTACAGCATTCCATCGATTGTGTTCTCCGGTTAAATACCAACTCACTGTTCCTTGTCGCTGCCCATTAAGGTAGACATCAAACCGACCATCGTCATGCTCAACCATGCGCCAGGTATCGGAGCTGGCATCATTGAACCATTCAACTTCACTCCAGCAGCCGCGCGCTATAACTCGTTTAAGTGATTCTTCCGCACCATTGGCAATGATTCTGCCAATAGCGGGTATGGTGCGTATCAAGTGGTGAAATTGAGTTTCTATCGCAGCCAGATCGGGGAAAATATCTGCGTGGTCATACTCAAGATTGTTTAGTATGGCTGTGCGGGGTCGGTAATGAATAAATTTACTGCGCTTGTCAAAAAAAGCCGTGTCATATTCATCCGCTTCAATTACAAAAAACGGAGACTGCGCTGTCGTTCCACCGAGTCTGGCCGAAACACCAAAATTTAATGGAACACCACCGATCAAAAATCCCGGGTTGTAACCTGCTTGTTCTAATATCCAAGCCAGCATGGAGGCGGTAGTGGTCTTGCCGTGCGTTCCCGCTACAGCTAACACCCATTTATCATGCAATATATATTCGCCCATCCACTGCGGGCCGGACATATACGGCAATCCTCGGTTCATGATGGTTTCCATCAAAGAATTACCGCGCGAGACCACGTTGCCGACCACGTATAAGTCAGGCTGTAAACTCAGTTGATGCTGACCGTAACCTTCGATTAACTCTATACCTTGAGCACGGAGTTGTGTGCTCATGGGCGGATATACATTCGCGTCGCAACCGGTAACCTTGTGTCCTGCCTCCTTGGCCAGAACCGCAAGACCGCCCATGAAGGTACCGCAAATGCCAAGTATGTGAATATGCATGAATGAACTGGTCAAGGTAATCTACGGATTTTACCCGACACTGACATATCGGAAATGCCATTCAAGAGCCGGAATGCTCTCTTTTGAAAGCGCAACGTCGTTTTTTGCGTCACTTACCCTTTGAGTCTTCAATGAACATCAACTTTCCCAATGACGCACAAGCCCTGCGTGCCGAAATAGCCGCCTTAGCTGCGCGCATGATTGCAGAAGATGGTGCCGACTATGGGACGGCCAAACGAAAAGCGGCCAAAGTATTACTAGGTAATCAAAAAGTCCCCGGTGATGTACTGCCCGATAACGCAGAAATTGAAGCCGAAGTGCGTGAATACCAATCCTTATTCTTTGGTGAAGAACATGCGCAACGTCTGCAGCACCTGAGGTTGATTGCCCTTGAAATAATGGAAAAGTTAAGTGAATTTTCTCCATACCTTACCGGAGCAGTCCTCAATGGCACCGCGGGCGAACATAGCGATATACATATTCAGCTGTTCGCTGAGAGCAGTAAGGATGTTGCTGTTTTTTTACTAAACCATGAGATTAATTACGAAGTCTCCGAAGCAAATCACTTTCTTCATGCCGGACGATCACTCGAAATTCTTTCTTTCCTCTGGAAAGGTGAAGCGGTGCACTTAACGCTCTATGAGCAAGATGATCAGCGACAAATTGCCAAATCCGCTGGTAATCGACGGATAGAAAAAGCCGATCTGAATGCAGTACGCGCTCTAATTAACGAAAGCCCCACAGAATGAACAAGAGAATTATTCTATTTGTCGCTATTGCAGTTCTATTTACTGCCTTTGGTGCCTATCTATCATTTAAAAATCAACATCCGACTAATCATGCCAATCCCGCAATAACAGCGCTCATGAATGCCAGCCTGCCCGACGCAGAGGGACAAACTCATGCTTTAACGGAATGGCGCGGAAAAATTTTATTGGTTAATTTTTGGGCTACCTGGTGCCCGCCATGCGTAGCAGAAATGCCGGAATTAGTGGAGCTACAAAAATCATTTGTAGACAAAAACCTTCAAGTTATTGGTATTGGCGTTGATTCTCCATCGAACATCTTGCAATTCACAAAAAAACACCAAATAAGCTATCCCATACTTGTGGCCGGCATGCAGGGGACAGAGCTGTCGCGCGATCTGGGTAATCTGGCGGGCGGCTTGCCCTTTACTGTCTTGATAGGCTTAGATGGTCAAATCCTTCAAACCTATATTGGTCGTCTGGATATGAACAAAGTCAGAGCAGACTTAGCTCAATACTGATTTATTACCAATTTTATGAATAGCCCAGCAGCTGCGCGGCATGAGGCTAAGTAATTTGCTGACCAAAACTGGTGGGTGTTGATAAGCACAGAATTATTTACGCTTGCTTCCTATGCCTTTTGGCGCGAAAATGTAGCCTTCTTCGCGAAATAGCGGCCTAAAAATGGCAAAAAACCTTCTTCTTGTTAACGGTCCTAACCTTAATCTGCTCGGCACCCGTGAGCCTGAAGTCTATGGGTCAACTACGTTAGCGGAGGTAGAAGAGCAAGCAAAGCAGACTGCCAGCGCTGCTGGCGCTAGCCTGGTGTGCTTTCAGAGCAACCATGAGGGAGCGCTGATAGATAGAATTCACTCCGCCAAGGCCGAAGGCATCGACGCCATCGTTATTAATCCAGCAGGCTTCACTCACACGAGCGTCGCTCTAAGAGATGCCCTTGCGGGGGTAAATCTCCCCGTAATTGAGGTCCATATTTCCAATGTGCACAAGCGCGAATCCTTCAGACACCTATCCTATGTCTCTGGTATTGCCGAGGGCGTTATTTGTGGCTTCGGTGTTGATGGCTACCGTATCGCCATCGAATTTGCTGTTAAAAAGCTATAATCAGGCCTTATTTAGCATTTAACCTGCAACAATTACCCATTTCGCTTTACACTGCAAAATGAACTTGCAGCTCAACTTTAACCCGCTAACGGACATCGAATGGATTTACGAAAGCTCAAAACCTTAATCGATCTGGTCGCTGAATCAGGTATCTCCGAATTGGAAGTCACCGAAGGAGAAAGCAAGGTCAGGATCGTCAAGGGTGCGCTTCCAGGTCAAAACCAAATGGTGATGATGCCCGCGCCAGCTGGCCCCTCCGCACCCTCTTCAGCGGCAGCACCGGTAATGCAACCCACAGCCGCTGTAGAGCCCGCACCCGCTGAAGTCACTGGCCATGTGGTCAAGTCACCCATGGTAGGCACGTTTTATCGCTCATCAGCGCCAGGAGCAGCACCCTTTGTGGAAATCGGCTCCAGCGTCAAAGAGGGGGAAACTGTCTGCATCATTGAAGCGATGAAACTGCTCAATGAAATAGAAACAGATGCCGCTGGCGTAATTAAACAGATACTTGTTGAGAATGGCCAGCCGGTCGAATACGGTCAGCCGCTGTTTATCATTGGGTAGGTGCGAGAACCGCGCCCAACAGCACTGCCGAGTTCCGCGGACAGCAGACGATAACGCCAAGCTGGCGTCGACAAAGGGCTAAGCTTTTATGTTTGAAAAAATTCTCATTGCGAATCGTGGTGAAATTGCGTTGCGCATTCAACGTGCCTGTCGAGAAATGGGCATCAAGACAGTGGTCGTTCACTCCGAGGCTGACCGTGAAGCCAAGTACGTGAAGCTGGCAGACGAATCTGTCTGCATAGGACCAGCTGCATCGGCCCAAAGCTACTTATCCATGCCCGCCATTATCAGCGCAGCCGAGGTAACTGACGCTGAAGCCATCCATCCGGGCTACGGATTCCTCTCTGAAAATGCCGACTTTGCTGAGCGAGTTGAGCAATCTGGTTTTGTATTTATCGGGCCACGGCCAGAATCCATACGCCTTATGGGCGATAAGGTATCTGCCAAACAGGCAATGATAAAAACCGGCGTTCCTTGCGTGCCAGGATCCGAGGGTGCGCTGCCTGATGATCCAAAAATTATTATTCAATCTGCACGGCGCATCGGTTACCCGGTAATCATCAAAGCCGCTGGTGGTGGTGGTGGTCGCGGTATGCGGGTGGTTCACACTGAAGCCGCATTACTCAATGCAGTGACCATGACCAAAGCTGAAGCGGGAGCTGCATTCGGCAACCCCGAGGTCTACATGGAAAAGTATCTGGAGAATCCGCGTCACGTGGAAATTCAGGTGCTTGCTGATGAATTCAAAAATGCTGTTTGGCTGGGGGAGCGCGACTGCTCCATGCAGCGCAGACACCAAAAAGTGATAGAAGAAGCGCCTGCACCTGGCATTCCGCGTAAATTGATTGAGAAAATTGGTGATCGCTGCGCCGAAGCCTGCCGCAAGATAGGCTACCGTGGTGCGGGCACCTTTGAGTTCCTGTACGAAGCGGGTGAATTTTATTTCATCGAAATGAACACCCGCATACAAGTTGAGCATCCAGTCACAGAAATGATTACCGGTATCGACCTGGTGCAAGAACAGATACGTATCGCCTCAGGAGAAAAACTGCGTTTTCGCCAAAAAGATATTGTGCTTACTGGGCATGCTATCGAATGCCGAATTAATGCAGAAGATCCCTTCAAGTTCACCCCATCCCCAGGCCGTATCCAGTCCTGGCATGCGCCTGGTGGTCCTGGAATACGCGTTGATTCACATGCGTATGCAGGATATTACGTACCCCCCAACTACGATTCCATGGTGGGCAAAGTCATCGCTTATGGCTCAACCCGCGATCAAGCGATACGTCGCATGCAAATTGCCTTGTCCGAGATGGTGGTCGAAGGCATACAAACTAATATTCCTTTGCACCGCGAGCTTATGGAAGATGCGCGCTTTGCTGAGGGTGGCACCAATATCCATTATCTAGAGCAGAAACTTGCGAACAAAAAAAATTAAGCGGCCGCGATGAGCTGGACAGAAATCGTCCTTGAAGTGCCGCGTCAGCATGCCGAACATGTTTCGGATGCGCTAATGGAAGTGGGAGCCTTATCGGTATCGGTAGAAGATGCCAATGAAGGTACCGATGCTGAACAGCCTCTTTTCGGTGAACCCGGCATGGAACCCACCGAGCATGCGTGGGAAAACAGTCGTGTCGTAGCACTCATTAATGCCAGCGATGATCCTGCCGAACTGGTACACCAAGCATGCGCGATGTGCGACCTCAACGACGTATTGCCCTTTGAACTACGCACGGTTGCCGACCAAGACTGGGTGCGCCTTACCCAATCTCAATTTGAGCCTATACGTATAGGAAGAAACATCTGGGTGGTTCCGAGCTGGCATGATGCTCCCGAACCTAACGCACTCATTTTGGAACTTGATCCCGGACTCGCTTTCGGTACCGGCAGTCACCCGACCACCAAGCTATGTATGGAATGGCTGGAAGTAAACATACACGCGTATCAATCGGTACTCGATTATGGCTGCGGGTCGGGCATCCTGGCTATGCTGGCGAAGAAGGTAGGAGCGCACATTGTTGATGGTGTTGATATCGATCCCCAAGCCATTATTTCTGCGCGCGAAAATACCCAACGTAATCATTGTGATGTTACTTTCTTTCTCCCCGAAGACTTTGCCTCCGCACGGTCAGGGGTATGCTACGACGTGGTGGTAGCCAATATTTTGTCAGGGCCACTCAAAGTGATGGCGCCTATGCTTACGGGTCGCGTCGCCGATGGAGGATGGCTGGTGCTATCAGGCGTACTGGCGCGTCAGGCAGAGGAAGTCATCGCGTGCTATCAAAGCTGGATACAACTCAGCGTTAGCGCGGAGTTCGAAGGATGGGTTGCTCTGGCTGGAACGGCCCCCAATAGATTAAGATAGGGCGTCATGCTCGTTACCCGTTGCCCACATTGCCAAACACGCTTTCGCGTCACGCCTTCTCAGCTAGAGCTGCGAGAGGGCATGGTTCGCTGCGGTGCATGTCGCGAGCTATTCAATGGTCACGAGCAGCTAGAGAGTAGCGCCGACCAAAGCGCTGGACATAGCACTGTCTATACCGAGGTCACAGAGACGACTACAACTGAAGATATCAATGGCCGCATGACACTGGTTGATTTTGGCTCCTTGCGTGCAGCCAAGCCTAGTCCCCCTTCCACTATGCAGCATGAGCTTGACGCTCTCTCTAAAGCCATTACAGATTTGCAGAGCAAGCCGTGGGAAACCACGCAAGAAGCTGAACTTACTAGCGAACCGCCTCCTATGGTGGCAACAACGCCCACGCCGCTATTTGTGGAAGAAGCCAGAAAGCGTGAGCAAAGCGCAAATTCATGGAAATGGCTGCTCTGGCTAGGCATTCCTTTTTTATTCATTGCTCTGCTGCTGCAACTGGGTTATTTTTTTAGAGCTGACATTGCGGCACGTTCTCCTGAGGCTGGGCGCTATCTACGAGCTATATGCACGCGAGTGGGTTGCCAAGTGCGCCTGCCTGAACACATCGATCTGATATCCCTGGAGTCGAGTCAATTACAACCCGTGTCAGATCATCCTGGTCAGTTCGTACTCACTGCATTAATTCGCAATCAGGCCAACACTGTCCAAGCCTGGCCTTCCATTGAGCTGCAATTAAAAACTGATGTCGGGCAGATTCTTGTGCGTAAGGTATTTAGCCCCATTAATTATCTCAATCCAAACGAGGTAAAAAAAGGTATTGCCGCTCGTGCAGAACAAGAAATTCAAATTAATTTTGAACTCAGCGGCGAATTTCCTGGTGGGTTCAGTACTAGCTTGTTCTACCAATAAGTTCTTCTATTTCTGTTCATTAAATTGAGACAGCATCAAAACTAACAATAAGACACCATGACTTCACTGATCTGCGGCTCGATGGCTTTCGATACCATCATGTCCTTCCACGGACGTTTTTCCGAAGCACTTCTCGCTGACCAACTACACAAGATTAACGTTGCCTTCCTCGTTCCGGGTATACGCAGGGAGTTTGGCGGTTGTGCCGGCAATATCGCTTACAACTTAAAACTGTTAAATGGTGACCCTCTAATCATGGCCACTATAGGCAAGGATGGCGGCAGCTACCTAGATCGCTTGGACAATTTAGGCATTAGTCGTCGCTGCATACGCCATATCGAGGATGCCTACACAGCACAGGCATTTATTACTACCGATGCTGACAGCAATCAGATTACTGCGTTTCATCCTGGCGCCATGGGTAACTCTCACTTAAACAAGATTGAGGATGCCGGAAAAGTAAAACTGGCAATCGTCGCGCCAGATGGGCGCGACGGCATGATTGAGCACGCTAAAGATTGTGCGCGCCTGGGTGTCCCATTTATTTTTGATCCTGGCCAGGGGTTACCCATGTTCAGCGGCGAGGAGTTAATTCATTTTATAGAGCTCGCCACCTACGTTGCCGTCAACGACTACGAAGCCGAGTTACTGACTGAGCGGACCGGTCTCTCACTGGAGCAAGTAGCCGAACGTGTGTCTGCTCTGATCGTTACGCGTGGAGAACAAGGTGCAGAGATTTACACTAGTGCTGCCCGGTTTGATATTCCGGTAGTGCATGTTAATGAGGTGGTCGACCCCACAGGTTGTGGAGATGCCTTCCGGGCAGGCATGCTGTACGGATTAAGCAACGATATGGATTGGATGACTATCGGACGACTATCCTCATTGATGGGCTCAATCAAAATTGCAAGCCAAGGTGGGCAAAACCATGCTCCAACGCTGGATGAAATTCAAGAACGATTCCACAAAGAATTTGGCTACAACTTTTAATCGTCACCAATGAAATCAGACGATGGCTGTGTATGTTTGTAAGCCATCGTCTTAATAATAAGACGATGTAATCAGCGTAATAAAGCTTCTAACTGGTCAATTGCCATTTCCGTACGCACCTCTAAAACCTTTTGACGGCTGCCGTGGCCGCGACAGACATCTACATCTCGTTTGGCCACCTTTAGACGCTCGGCCATAAAATTAATCAACGCCTCATTGGCTTTGCCATCCACTGGCGGAGCATGCAACCTAATCTTGAGCGCGCCCTCAACCACACCAGAAATTTCTGTTCGTGATGCATTTGGCTGAACATGAACTGCTATTCGCAAGCACTCTCCATCACGAGTGCACCAGGATCGCTCCATCAAACCAGACCAAACAACACACTATCTGAAACAAACAAGGCCACCCGCAGCAACAAAAAAGCCGCTATCGGCGAGAGATCAACACCTGCAATCGGTGGAATGAAGCGCCGCAACGGCCGCATCAGCGGTTGATTTAGTGCTCGCACTACAGGCGCAAGCGGGGCATCCGGGTTAACCCAACTAAAAATGACTTCCATAAACAGAAGTCCGATAAAGCCGTAGATTATCCAGTGTATTAGCGTATGAAGCGTCAGTATCAG
>JAJTGE010000048.1 GCA_021298555.1 Oxalobacteraceae bacterium | reverse complement strand
TCCGCCATGTGGTCGTGCGCCTGTGCGCAATCAAACACAAAAAAATAGCGCGACCAACCTCTGCTTATAAAATATTAGCCGCGTATGTTCTGTCATTCATTGTTTGACCAAGCACGGTTCGCTACTCCAATAACGCTGATGTTCACACCGATACGTAGTCCAGCGGATGGTCTCATCAACCACCACCCGAACTGCACCCGTTTGGTCGGTGCGTAATCCCAGTATGCCGCGATCACTGTACCGTTGAACGACTTCTTGCTTGGGGTGGCGGTAGCGATTGCGATATCCCACCTGAAACAGAGCTACCGACGGATTTACCGCACCAAGGAAAGCGTCGGTTGATGATGTACCGCTGCCATGGTGAGGCACCAGCAAAACATCCGCCTTTAATTTCTGCCGCGCTCGCTCCACCAGCGCGCGTTCTTGAGGTGCCTCTATATCGCCGGTTAGCAGCACCGTACGGTCGTGGAAACGGATACGTAAAGTACAGCTGCGTGAATTTGGCGGCAGTGCGGTGTATTGCAAATGGTCCGCTTGCGGGTGCAGCATGTCGAATTCCACGCCGTCCCACACCCAATGCTGGCCAGCGTGACAGGGGTAATGCCGGGGCGCGTTACTTAGCAATGGATGGTCAGGTAATAACGACGAGCTCAACCAATCGACGGCCACGCCTTCCCACAGCGAACGCGCGCCACCCGAATGATCGGTGTCGCTATGTGAAATTACCAATCCATCGAGATGATGTATGCCGCGCATACGTAGATAGGGTAATAACACGCGGCTGCCACCGTCCGACTCTGTGGAAAACGCTGGGCCAGTGTCATAAATTAAACGATGGTTGGGCGTCTCTATTAGCAGCGCATTGCCCTGCCCTATATCGAAGGCTGTTATCCAAAAGCCCTGCTCGGGTGCAGTGGCCTTGGCTAATACCATCGGTGCCCACAGCAAAACACCTACCCAGCGCAGTGGCCAGCCGCGCGGCGCCAACACCCACACTGTGCCAGCGATAGCCAAAGCAAACTCCGACCAACTCGGCTGAGGTGCCGCCCAAACAGCAAAGCTAGCTGACGATAACCACGCCAATCCACTGGTCAGCCATGCCGTCACTGTATGTGCAGCTGATAACAAACCAACCGACAAGGGTGATGGCAACACACTACCCAACAAAGACAACGGGGTGATCACAAAACTAACCAGCGGTATAGCTAAAGCATTGGCTAGCGGACTAATTAACGAGGTCTGAGCAAACCAGGCAAAACTTAAAGGAAGCAAACCTAAAGTGACCGCCCATTGGGTGCGCCCCGCAGATTGCAGATGTGTTTTCCAGCTCGCAGGCTCTGCAGCTTGTTGTACTTCTTCAGCCCGGCCTGCACACGCATACAAAATGCACGCAATAGCGACAAATGAAAGCCAAAATCCCGGCCACACGACTGACCACGGATCGCTCAACAGCACAACCAATAACGCAGCCAAAACTACTTGGGAAACGGCTACGATTTTATTTAGCCATAAAGAGAGCGTAACTACCGCAATCATTAACAGCGTACGCTGCGCCGGTATACCAAAACCCGCCAACGCAACATAGATAAACGCCGCTGATAATCCTGCCAGTGCCGCCACCTTATGTGCCGGACAAAGGAGCGGAAATTGCGCGCGCGTAAAAAATGAATGTCGCCACAAACTATGGCTAAGCAAGGCGAATAAACCCGCGATCATGGTGATGTGCAAGCCCGAGATAGAAATTAAATGACCTACGCCGGTGCGATTAAATATCTCCCAATCGTTCTGATTCACAGCACGTTGGTCCCCAATAACCAACGCCACGATCACTCCGGCATAGGGATCATCTGGCAGTGCAGAGAGAATTTTTTCACGCAAAGCAGCGCGGGCTCGGTCTATCCAAATTTTAGGATGCGAAGTCTGCTCACCCAGTAGTTGATAGTCTTTATTTTGCACATACCCCGTTGCTCTTAATCCCTCGTTAAGCAACCAGACTTCTACATCTAAACCACCTGGATTCGCGTGGCCATGCGGCCGTTTTAAACGTACCGTGAGCTGCCAGCGCTGACCCGATATCAACACCGGCAATTCGCCAGATCGATCGGCATACCAACCGAGAGATACCTGGGTTGGTACAGTAATTTTTTCACCCGTGGGTAAACTTGCATACTCAACGCGAAAACGAAATCGTTCACCTGCTGGTCCGAGATCAGGCAATCCTTCAACCATGCCTATGACGCGGATATCTCTACCCTCATATTCAGCTGACAAATTTTCATTAAGTCGCTCATGCGCACACAAGGCGGACCAACCAATACCTACACCGCAGCCAGCCACCAGTAATACAATCGCTTGATACTGTGTACGACTACGCAAAAAAATCAGCGCACCGATGATCAACCCAATTGAAGTAAAAATACCAGCGAATGAAATAAAAATCGACGGAAGCTCAGGTCGTGATTGCAGCCAAAGTACGCCAGCCAACAAACCCAGTGCTAGCGCGCGCAATCAGGCCATCATGAGGCTGCCAAGGCGGGGCAAGACACGAGCGACATTGGCTGTCGTTTGATGCTCGATTTCTGCCAAGGTCTGGCCGCGCAGCTCGGCCAGTACCGCTGCAATGCGAGGAAGTTGTTGCGGGCTGTTTGATGCGGGATGCAGCCACGAAGGTGAAATATCTGGCGCGTCGGTTTCGAGTGCCAGTGCGGTGGCTGGTAGTGAACTAGCCAAACGACGTATTTGCAGAGCGCGAGTGAATGTCATCGCACCACCAAAGCCGAGCACGAAACCCAAATCAATAAATGCCTGAGCTTGCTGCACGCTGCCATTGAATGCATGCGCCAAACCACCCGATACAGGTATACGACGCAAATATTTGAGTAAGGTGTCTTGTGAACGTCGCACATGCAAGATGACAGGCAAGTTGAAGTCGCGCGCTATTTTTAATTGCTCAGAATAGAAAAATTCTTGTTTTTCTTTAAGCTCGCCATCACTCAATCCAGGTACAAAAAAATCCAAGCCTATCTCACCCACAGCCACCATCTTATTGTCTGCCAATGAACCCTCTATGCGCTCGCGCAGCACAGCCAGATCACTCTCGTTGGCCTGCGGTACATACATAGGATGTATACCGAGCGCATACACGCAGCCAGTAATTGAACGCGATAAATCAGCTACCACATCAAAATTAGCTACCTCAACAGCAGGAATAATTATCCACGACACACCTGCCTCTTCGGCTTGTGCAGCAACCAGTAGCGCATTGCCACCAAACTCGTCGGCATCAAGATGGCAATGACTATCTATCAGCATCCGAGCATCATCTCTTTATTACGGCGCCAGCGGACGCAAGCCATCGGGGGTAAGCTGAAGTACGCGGTCGCAGCGCTGCGCTAATACCGGGTCATGCGTGACGATCACAAACGCCGTACCCAGGGTTTGCGATAACTCGAGCATCAAAGCAAACACGGACTGGGCCGTATGCAAATCAAGATTACCGGTAGGTTCATCAGCCAATACACATGCCGGCTCGGTAACCAGCGCTCTGGCCAATGCGACTCGCTGCCGTTCACCACCTGACAGCTCACCCGGCACATGCGATAAGCGCTGTGCTAAGCCTACCCGCCCAAGCAAATCACTCGCGCGTTTATGCGCTTCGGGGCGTGGCATACGCCGTATAAGTAAGGGCATAGCCACATTATCTAGCGCAGAAAATTCGGGTAATAAATGGTGGAACTGATACACAAAGCCAAGTGAGCGGTTACGCAATTCACCGCGAGTAGCTTCCGACAAACTGGAAAGATCGCGGCCTTGCAAAGTCACGCTACCGGTAGTGGGAGTATCTAATCCACCCAGTAAATGCAGCAGGGTTGATTTACCCGAACCCGATACACCCACTATGGCTACACGCTCGCCCTGGCTCACTGAAAAATCTATACCGTCAAGCACGGTCAGGCTATCCTGACCTTGCGTAAAACGCTTGCCCAAGCCATTGCACGACAAAATGATGTGATTCGTAGCATTCATGCGCTGGGCCTATTCATAACGAAGCGCATCGGCTGGACGCACGCGTGCGGCACTCCAACTCGGATACAAGGTCGCTAAAAAAGCCAGCACGACCGACAGCGAACTGATTTGCCAAACATCAGGCCAGCGCAAATCAGACGGCAACGCATTAATGAGATAAATGTCGCGCGGCAAAAACTGCACATGCAGCACCGCTTCTATGAATGGCACGATCACATCCACATTCAACGCCACCAGCACACCCAGCGAGACACCTATTGCAGTGCCTAACAATCCTACCAACGCGCCTTGAATCACAAAAATTTTCATGATGGATGCAGGTGAAGCACCTAGCGTACGCAAAATAGCGATATCAGCCTGCTTTTCGGTGACCGTCATCACCAAGGTAGAAACCAAATTGAACGCGGCAACCGCAATGATCAGGGTAAGGATGATGAACATCATGCGTTTTTCAGTTTGCACCGCAGCAAACCAATTACGATTTTGTTGCGACCAATCGCGTATGTACAAATCACCTTTCAGCGTCGCAGAAAGATCAGCAGCGACTTCCGGAGCACGCTGCATATCTTCTATACGCAGTCGTAATCCTGAAGGGCCACTTAAGCGAAATAATTTTTCTGCATCGTCCATGTGTATAAATACCAGCGATGCATCGTATTCATAATGTCCTGCTTCGAAAATGCCTGCGATCGTAAATTGTTTTAGTCTGGGTAATACACCGGCCGGTGTAACCTGACCTTGGGGTGCAATCAGGGTGAGTTTGTCACCCAGCTTAAGACGCAGACTGCGCGCAAGCTCAGTACCAATAACAATAGTAAATTCACCTGGCTGCAAATTTGTGAGTTTACCGGCCACGATTTGCGAAGCCACGCTTGATACGTTGGGTTCTTGATCCGGCAAAATGCCACGCACCATGATGCCGCGCACGACATCGTCACGCATGACCATGGCTTGCGCATCGACATACGGTGCAGCACCACGAACCTGGGGATGTTTTACAACCTGCCCTGCAGTGGCGTGCCAATCCGGCAAGCTGCCCGAAGCATCAAACACTTCGACATGCGATAGCACGGACAACATGCGATCCCGCACTTCCTTCTGAAAACCATTCATTACAGAGAGCACCACGATAAGGGCAGCTACACCCAACGCAATACCGCTCATAGAAATCAGGGAGATAAAGGAGATAAAGCTGTTGCGACCGCTGCGCCGACCAGCACGGGTATAGCGCAAGCCTAGTGTCCATTCGAACGGCAGATTCTGAAACCAGGCCAAGCACATCTCCTGAAAGAATTGGGAAAAACCAAGAACAACTCGATGGCCAAACTACTCGCTAAAGCCAAACTCAACAGTAAGAAAACCTTTTCTGGTCTGGATCCTTGCTTGCCGCACGAGCGATGGTTGTCTGTTCATTCATCAGACACCAGCCCTGCCATGGCAGCAGCTCTGATGTCTGAGCTGGGTTTAAACAACGAAACTGGCTACTGGTTTGTGGTGCAGCCCGTACATTTGCATGTAGCTCGCGACCACCTGGTCTTAACTGACTATCGAAAACTCGAGCTCGATGTGGCGCAATCTCGGGTGCTGTTTGATGCAGCCTTGCCATTGTTTGAAGAGCTAAACCATCGCCTATTGTTTGGTAATGAGCACTACTGGTTTATGCAAGCTAACTCGTGGACGGACTTGAGAACGTCAACACCTGATGCGGCCTGTGGTCACAACATTGATGCCTGGCTACCTACGGGTGCTAGCGCGCGCGATTGGCGTCGCTTGCAAAATGAAGTGCAAATGCTGTGGCATCAGCATCCATTAAATGATACCCGCGAACAAACCTATCAACCGCGAATTAATGGACTTTGGTTATGGGGCGGCTGCACTATGGGTGAATCTACCTGGGGCTTGGATGCGATGGCATCGCACCTGATCCATCCTGCTATCCCCATCGATTTAGGTTCGGATAAGCGTGCTATACAACTACTGGATACATTAATTTCGCCGGCACTCGCAGGCGATTGGTCGAGCTGGATGCAAAGCATGAGTACCATAGACCAGCAAACCCTTGCTCCAGCTTTATCGGCACTTGAAAACGGAACGCTCGATGTTTTAAATGTGATTTTGTCCGACAGTACACGCATGTCGCAGTGGACCTTAAGGCCATCGTCATTACGAAAATTTTGGGCTAAACCTTCTCTATCACGTTTGGCATCATGACTCGTCTGACCTCATGACCCGCCTGACTTTACGCGCGTATTCCTTGCGAGAGTCAGAGCGTCTCGCGCAACAAGGTCTGCATCCCGTAATGGCGCGCTTAATGGTGGCGCGCGGACTCACGTCACCGGATCAATGGTCGGTGGAAATGAGCGGCCTTATTCCACCGAGTCAGCTAACCCACGTAGAAAAGGCTGCGGTATTTTTAGCAGATGCTATTGAGGCAAAAAAAAACCTGACAGTCGTAGCCGACTATGACTGCGACGGTGCTACCGCATGCGCCGTAGCGCTGCGTGGACTACGCGCCATGGGTGCACGAGTTGATTACATCGTTCCCAATCGTTTTGAATACGGTTATGGGCTCACACCCGAAATCGTTGAACTGACCGCACGCGAAAAATCTCCCGACATCATCATCACCGTCGATAACGGTATTGCCAGCCATGCTGGCGTGGATGAGGCACGTAGGCGCGGCATAGAAGTACTCGTCACCGATCATCACCTACCTGCCCAAACGCTGCCAAATGCTGCAGTGATCGTTAATCCCAATCAACCAGGTTGCGGCTTCCCAAGTAAAAATTTGGCTGGCGTGGGCGTGATGTTTTACACATTGCTTGCTTTGCGCGCGGAGTGTCGTAAGCGCGGTCATTTTGATGAAAACACTCAGCCCCGGCTTGATAGCTTGCTCGATCTAGTCGCACTGGGCACAGTAGCTGATGTGGTGAAGCTTGATGCCAACAACCGCATACTGGTAGCACAAGGCATTAAGCGCATACGCGCGGGACGTGCTCATACAGGCATAGCAGCACTGTTTTCCGTAGCGTCACGAGAGATGCGCAAAGCCACACCGTTTGATTTAGGTTTCACGCTAGGGCCACGTTTGAATGCGGCCGGCAGACTATCCGATATGTCTTTAGGTATTGAATGTCTCTTAACCGATGATGCTACCCGCGCATGGAACATTGCGCATGAACTCGACACCATTAATCGACAGCGCCGCGAGATAGAAACCGATATGCAGGAAGCGGCACTTGCTGCTCTTGTAGACATACAAGCAACCAACAACGCCACCCTGACTCTATTTAACCCCGAGTGGCATCAAGGTGTGATCGGGATAGTGGCGTCACGGCTCAAAGAAAAGTTTTATCGGCCCACCATTACCTTTGCGCCCGCCGGTAATGGATTAATCAAAGGCTCAGGGCGTTCCATCCCTGGATTTCATCTTCGCGATGCGCTGGATTTGGTATCTAAACGTGCACCCAACTTAATAGATAAATTTGGCGGACATGCCATGGCCGCGGGATTGAGTTTGCGTGAAACTGATTTTGAAGCCTTTGCAGTCGCCTTTGAAGCAGTGGGTAAAGAATGCTTATCTGCCGCCGAGCTTGAGCATTTGCTGGAAACCGATGGCTCGCTAGAGAACGACTACTGCACCCTCGATTTCATACGACTGCTGGAAGATCAAATCTGGGGCCAAGGCTTTCCGCCACCAGTGTTTTGTGATGAATTCCGTGTACTCAATCAACGGCTACTTAAAGACCGCCATCTAAAGCTGCAGCTAGAAAAAGCAGGCCGCGAATTCGAGGCCATCTGGTTCAATCATGCCGACAACCTGCCCGATAAAATCCGGGCCGCTTACCGTTTGGATATCAACGAGTACAACGGGCGCTCCCGAGTCCAACTACTGGTGGAATTTGCCGAACCCGCCTGAACGCTTCATTACGTCATTACCTCCACACATCTGTTGTATTTCATAGAACGATGTACTAGTCCCTGATTACAGCCGACTCGTACGCGGTAATCTTTTTGGCATAACTTGAAAAGCTGCCAGGAGTCAAACCATGTCGGTCTCTAACGTCGCGCGCCTACCCATTAGCAGTACTGTGGATGAAATACAAAATACAAGAACCGCACCTGAGAAAAAACCTACCGTCGATGTACAAAAAATTGCGACAGCTGTACTCCAGAGTAAACAAGAAATTGCTGGGTTGGGCGAAGACCTTGAAAAATTAGATACGCTGGAACGGGCTTCATTAAAGCCTGCCTTTGCTGTTTTGAAAGAAACTCTCGAAGAATTAAGCGGCGACCCTGACGACGAGCACTTTAAGAATCCAAATAAACAAGCTCAAATGAAAGAAATGAGATTCGCATTAGAAGTTCATGCGCGACAATTTAATGCCTATGTCACAGCACGTACTGGCACCAATTTAGGCACAGAATCATATTTGAAAATTTGTAAAAACGTAGGAGGCATTTGCAGTGAATTGACAACAAGTTTAAAGACGCAAGCTGATAGTGATGAGGCTGAAGAAAAAACTATCGTAGAGGATAAATCGAAGAATATGTCTACGGTGGAATTCAAGACTTTCCAATTGAGCTTGCTATCTGCAACAAAAAAACTCGCCATGGAAAGACAAGCAGCTCCTGCTCAATTTATTAAACTTACAAAAAATGCCTGGGAAACGACATGCAAGGCTGAGTCTCGCTTACAGGCAGGATTAAATTTTCTGGGCGGTCAAGGCGTCAATTCAACAAGCATTGCTAGTTTAAAGATTATCGAAGAAAAATTAAGCGATCAAATTACAAAACTCAAAGGCCATATTAGTACTCACCAAGCAAATTTAAACAGCTTAACTGCTTGGACAGAAAACCAAGCTGAATGCGACCGTATGTTAGCTCACATGGAGAAAATCTACGAACAACTGAGTGATCAGATCAAGGTTATTGAGGATTATCAATCACCCGACAACAAACAAAAAATTTGTAATGCTAAAAAAATTGAAATCCAAGCAACGATCAATATACTGAAATCTCAACCTCAATCTGACAAAATTAAAAGCTTAATTGCTACATTAGAAAACCGCATTACATCATTGAAAAATTTTCCAAAAACTGAGTTTGAAGAACAATTCACTAATGCTCAATTAATGGGAGAAAAAGAAATTAAGGGCATTGGAAAGTTATTTAATTTCAGCTTAGCCAACAAGCAAGAAAGCATGCTTAGACATATGACAAACTTACTAACGGACCGGGTGAACCCCGACTCGTGTAGTTTGGCTACTGAGTATTTCACCGAACGTATGTTGATGCAAAAAGTACTAGAAAAAGCAGGCATTAACGATGCCTCCAAACAGTTAAAAGCCAGCATTAGTCGAGAGCTAAATTCAACCGAATGGTCAATTATTGAAAGCGAATTTACCGTACCCGTCGAAGATACAGCTCATCAATCGCAAGTAGCAGCAATCGTGAAAGCAACGACGACACCCGCAGGTCAAATCTTCGCGAATCCTCATCTCATACAAATTACCTCAAAAGATTCTCCCATTACTGCCAGCACCACAGATGAATATAAGCATACCGATCACGAAGGAAAAACAGTCAATGGTGGCATTAACTCTCACTGCAGCACTGAAGTTAATCACGTCACTACCGCTGCCACCACCTCGTGCACGGTCAATGGTGAAGAAGTTTTTGGTGCGACCCGACACGGCACTTTAGCCCCCTATGGCCTAGATGAAGTAGGTATCAAAGCGATACCCAATGGTGAATTAGGTAAGACTATTCAATCCCTTTTTGGGAAAGCCAAGGTAGAAAACACCTCTATTACTGCGGGTAGCATAAATGACACGAGTACCCCTACGAACACGGATAACAGCACTGATACCAGCACCCATACGAAAACGCGCACCTCTGGAGACGATATAAAGCGGTCCGACGATCCAATAAGAAATGAATTGATTGGAAAGTTGAAAACTATTTTATTAAATTCAACCACTGGCGATCAATGGTTAACACAAATAGGTACCAACCGACAGTTAGTTTTGAATGATTCACAGATGCTGGATAGCGCTATTGAAAACCTCTTTAATAAACCAGAATTGCAGACCGTATTAGCAAGCTTAGTTAAAGCTCATCCTGTGTTAGGGGAATTCCTGCAACGACAAGGCGCACTTAACCGCGCGCGTGAAGTATTCATGCTAGAAATGACACACAATCCACAATTTTTAGAGCAAATAAAAAATGGTGAGGAAGTGCTGTTTACCTCGGTAGGACTTTTAACACCGGATAATTTGCGCCATCAGCTACATAAATTATTTGGCTTATCTGCCAGCGGCGACGAAAAGGAAATGGTCGCTATACAAGCGCAAGCTTGGGACGATCTGCGAAAAGAAATTGCGGCGGATCGTATCGTAATCAATGGAGATGTGGTTAGGGCAGACATCCTCGATTTCAATTTGGGGGTCAATAAAGGTGCCACTATCCTAGCGACAAATCCAGTCATAGGTGAGGCCGTGAGTGGATGGGATTTTGTTAATGATGTCATCAATAACCGTTCTATGGATAATCTTGTAGCAGTTACTGCCAAGCGTCTAGCTAAAAAAGACAGTGAGTTAAGATTAAAAATCGATTCGCAGAAAAGAGAAACTGACCCTGCCAAACTCAAAAAATTAGATAGCGAAATCATTGCTCTAAATCGGGATATTGCCACCATCAAAGAACTGAGCACTCAAATTGCAGCCATATGGGAAGACGGCAGCTATCGTGAAGCGGGTAGTGAACCTTACAAACTCCCTTCGCGTGTCGCTTTGTTATCTTACCTTTTGGGCGGTGGCACTGTATTTAACTGCAAAAGCGGAAAAGATCGCACAGCCCAGTTAGACGTTGAAGTTAAATTTTTGGCTTTTCAGATTCGTACATCGAATGGGAAAGTCCCTAAGCCGGATAGAAAAAGAACTAATTTAGAAAAGGTTCAATTTTCGACCTTTATATTTTTTGATGAATCGCGGCGCAAGATGCAAGAATTCAATACGGGCTACGGTGGCTCGAAGTTAGTGAGCCAACCTGCGCTGTATGGCAACTTCACACCGTCAACTGGCGACGCTAAAGTTGATAAAAAAAATAAGGCCGCAACAATCAGTCAATTTCAAGGGCAATCCGGTGCCGTGCCTTCCTAGTAAGCGATTATTTGTCATGACATATCTATCTAAAGCGCTCTACTCACGATCTGACATGGCGTTCTTTTTTTGAATGATGCACTAGGCATCAATTTGCGATCATTCTTGGTTACTACTATTTCGTAAACTCTTTCATTGAGTATTCCGCGAGGCTGAAAAACCATGAACACTCTTAGCAATGCCATTGCTGTGGTGGAGCGTTGGATTAGTACGCGAATAACGGATGTCCGCTTTGATGAACATGGTGTTGCTGCCATAATGCGCGATGATGAGACTCTGGTTGTCATTGAAGTAGCCGCAGATGGCATCATTTGTCACTTGTACGCACCAGTTTGTAGGCCTCCAGATGAGATGCCAGAAATTGCGCTCATCACAGCATTGGAATTAAACCGTTTTGGCCGACCTTTAGGTGGATGCTGGTTGGCTTGGGATGCCGATGTCAGCATGTTCGCGTTGTGTCACAACCTACGCATACCGGACAATGATGAACAAACGTTCAATAACACGCTTGATCACTTCCTTATGTCTATCGATCTCGCACGCGAACAATTAAGCACGCGCTCTCAATCCGACAACACAACTCGTTCTATCGCCCAGCTCGCCTAAATTATGCACATAGCCAAATATTCAGCAAACCCGATTGCGGCGCACAGCCAAGCTGGTACTCAGCCAGTACCAGCACATGGGGGAAGCTCTATCCTGAAAGCTGCATCTGCCCCACCAAGAATGAATACGTCCATCCTGCCTCATTGCGATATCAAGGGTAATGCAAGCAGCGCGCCCACACAAAAATTTACGCTATCTAAAGCAGGGGCTCGTCTACCTGAGGGGGCTGAGCTTCAATTACTTAGTAAAAAAGAGATCATACAGTCCACTTGTGGACACTATAGATCCTTAAGAGATACAGAAATAAGCTCCGGTAAGGCGGGTGCACCGGTCTCATCAGGTCCCGCTGGGGGTACGATGGCGAAACTTCTCAAAGGGACCGATTTCGCAAATTTGATCGATCCTGCAACAGGCGGATTTCGCGACCCCAGCTCAGGCTTGTACTGCGAGCTCAAACCATTAACGATGGATTCGATGTCTAAGGTCACAGGGTATGCGCTGTGTTTTCCTGGTGTGGGTGCAGCACATATGTCGAGTACCCAAATACTCTCATCTGTTAAGCAATTTCTTGGCATCGGAGGTGTACCTAAAATGCATAGCCAAGCCGTAGAGCTGGCAAAAGTTATTCAAGAAAAGCTGGCCACTGAAGGTAAAACACTGGAGCTGACGGGTCATTCCATGGGTGGCGGTATTGCCAATTATGTGGGGCTAAAGCTTAAATTGCCTTCGGTTTGCTATAACTCTGCTGCGCTCGGACGCGCATGTATTAAAGACATAGGTGCGACCGAACTAAATAACTTAAAACAGCAAACACATATACGCTTAAAAGGTGATTTTGCGACTAATCCCTCCACTACTCGTCATCTGATGTCATTCTTCAATTTAGGAAAAAATAATTACGTGCCTAGGAATATAGGCGCGATTTACGAGATCAAAACAAGCGATCACTATATTCCACAGGACCGCTTTGGCTTGGATCGTCATGCACTTGATTCCTTTCGCAATTGGTACTTGCAATAACTCATTTCTAACCGAATTGGCTAGACAGGGCTTTGCAATGTCACAATTGGGTAAGGGCGTGCGTGCAAAGGTATAATTCTGATCTTTACCGAAAGCCCTGCAGACCATGGAAGCCGAACGCCTAAACGCCCTTACCGCCCTACTTGCTGATCTAACGACACGAGAGCAAGAACTACGGAGGTATCTTTGACTTTGATCTGAAGTCAGAGAAGCTCGAACAAGTCAACGCCGAACTAGAAGACCCTGCGGTTTGGGATGACCCAAAGCGGGCTCAAGATCTCGGCAAAGAAAAAAAATCGCTTGAAGCCATCGTCGATTCACTGACAAATATAAATGCGGGCCTGCGCGACGCCAGTGATTTGCTTGAAATGGCACGCGAAGAAAACGATACCGATACTTTGGTAGCGGTAGAAGCCGATGCGCACGAATTGCAAAAGCAAGTCGAGGGCATGGAATTTCGCCGCATGTTTTCTAATCCTCTGGATAAAAATAGCTGCTTTATTGACATCCAAGCCGGTGCTGGCGGTACCGAAGCTCAAGACTGGGCCTCTATGCTGTTGCGCCAATATTTGCGTTACTGCGAACGCAAAGGCTTTAAAACAGAAATTCTCGAGCAATCCGACGGCGAGGTGGCCGGCATTAAAACCGCCACCATCAAAGTCGATGGTGATTATGCGTATGGCTTATTGCGTACCGAGACAGGTGTGCACCGCTTAGTGCGTAAATCACCCTTCGACTCAGCGAATGGTCGCCATACCTCGTTTTCCAGCTTATTCGTTTATCCCGAAGTCGATGACTCCGTAGATATCGACATTAACCCTGCCGATGTGCGTGTCGATACTTATCGTGCATCTGGCGCCGGTGGCCAACACATTAATAAAACTGACTCGGCTGTACGATTAACACACACACCCTCAGGCATCGTCGTGCAATGCCAAAATGACCGTAGCCAGCACCGCAATCGTGCAGAAGCCTGGGCGATGCTGAAGTCGCGCTTGTATGAACTTGAAATTCGCAAACGCATGAGTGAGCAGCAAAAATTAGAAGACTCTAAAACGGACATAGGCTGGGGACACCAGATTCGCTCTTATGTACTGGATCAATCCCGTATTAAAGATTTGCGTACTAATTTTGAGACAGGTAATACCAAAGCTGTGCTTGATGGTGATCTGGATGAATTCATCGCCGCCTCTCTCAAGCAAGGCGTATAAAAAAACCAATGCACTCTGAACAGCGACCATGAACGATAAAAACCACACCGAGTCTGAAGAAAAAGACGAAAACACCATCATTGCTGAACGACGCTCTAAATTAGCAGCGATTCGGGGAAAAGGCATCGCTTTTCCAAATGACTTTCGCCCACAACACAAAGCTGCTGATCTGCATGAACAATACGGCGAGGCCGAACGTGAGTCGTTAGAAAATCAAAACGTTCATGTAGTGGTTGCTGGCCGCATGATGTTGAAACGCGTCATGGGTAAGGCATCGTTCGCCACCCTACAGGATGCCTCGGGCCTGCGAGCTGATGGCCGTATTCAGCTCTACATCACCAATGAATTAACCGGCGAGGCGGACCACGAAGCGTTTAAGCATCATGATTTGGGCGATATTCTGGGCGCAGAAGGCACGCTGTTTAAAACCAAGACAGGTGAACTATCTATTAAAGTCAGCACACTGCGTTTGCTCACCAAATCATTGCGCCCTCTGCCAGATAAATTTCATGGTTTGTCTGATCAGGAAACCAAATATAGGCAACGCTATGTTGATCTGATCACGAGCGAAGAAACCCGCCGTACATTTAAAGCACGCACTGCAGCGGTATCGTCTATCCGTCGCTTCATGGACAGTCATGAATTCATGGAGGTTGAAACGCCTATGCTGCACGTCATACCCGGTGGTGCAGCGGCCAAGCCATTCATTACGCATCACAATGCACTTGATATGGAAATGTATCTGCGCATAGCACCCGAGCTGTACTTAAAACGTTTAGTCGTGGGTGGATTTGATCGAGTATTCGAAGTCAATCGTAATTTCCGTAACGAAGGCGTATCACCTCGTCACAATCCTGAATTTACGATGATGGAGTTTTATGCAGCCTATGTGGATTACAAGTGGCTAATGGATTTTACAGAAGCTCTCATACGACAGGCAGCTATTGATGCGCATGGAACAGCTGCGCTGACTTACCAGGGACGTGAGCTGGATCTAACCAAGCCTTTCCACCGCATGACGATCGTCGAAGCCATCAACAAGTTTGCACCGCACTACACACACGACCAATTAAACGATGCTGAGTTTTTGAAAAAAGAACTCAAACAAAAATTTGATGTAAAGCCGCATGTGATTTCTGGGCTGGGTGCTTTGCAGCTATCCTTGTTCGAAGAAACCGCTGAATCGCATCTGTGGGAGCCTACCTACATCATTGATTATCCCGTGGAAGTCTCTCCACTGGCGCGCGCATCCGATACCGTAGCTGGCATTACCGAGCGCTTTGAACTGTTTATTACGGGCCGTGAAATTGCCAATGGTTTTTCTGAATTGAATGATGCAGAAGATCAGGCAGCTCGCTTTCAAGCACAAGTCGATGCCAAAAAAGCTGGCGATGATGAAGCCATGTATTACGATGCCGATTACATACGCGCTTTGGAATATGGCATGCCACCTGCGGGTGGTTGCGGCATAGGTATAGACCGCCTGATGATGTTAATTACCGATTCACCTAATATCCGTGATGTGATTTTATTTCCACATTTGCGACGTGAAGACTAACTTTCGTAATAAAAGTTGACTGAAATCCCCGTTGTTTCAACGGGGATTTTTTTATGTCTGATGACGTTTGATACCACTGCTTTATGACATTTTCATTACTCGTCAATTAAAAAAATTCTTTAGGATTACGGAATCATTTTTTCATTGCAGTTACCCATTACATAGGATTTCATAAATTAATGTTGATGGGAATTACTCTATGTGGAAAGCGCAACAACAGCAGTTAATTAATCAGCTCTGCATACGTGCAGGTATATGCGAATCACTTGATATCATTCTTGAGACAGGCACACTCAGTTGCCAAGATATTCCCGTAACCTGATCCGTCTCAGATAACGACTATTTATCGTCGCTTACTCGAATTAAATCTACTCATTACACACACGCAGGGCGAACACTTCGCGGTTGATCCTGATAGTAGTGCCGTTGTTTATGGCTTTGAATTGGCCAATGCCAGTGCTGAACAGTTGTGGATCAGCTTGCAGCGGGCGACTACGCTAGCGACCGAATGGCGATCAACATTTTTTCTTCAAGACGACTTGATGGATATCGCATCATGATTCCATTTGTAGATAATCGTTCGCTGGATGTAATCAATGTATCCGGTGCGCATGATCACAAACCGACATCGTATGCGGCAAATCCACCCACGCTCTCGATCAAAATGACCGTACTTGCCCATGCCGCCAGAGATTTTGCCGGTCAAGTCGCTGGTCGTACTGTTGGTCTGGGTATCTTTAACGCTGCTGCTTATGTGTCTTCTAGTTCCTTGCCCTGCCGCGTTATTGCAGGTAGCTTGGGCGCTGTCTTCGGAGGTTTGCAAGCACAACGACTAGCTGCTGCACAAATCGGCACAGATAACTTGCTTAAGCGGTGTAGTGTTGTCGCTTGTACCGTAGTGGGAGCCACTGCCGGAATAGCGATTGCATCACTCGGGGCCTATCAACCTGTGGTTGCGCTAGCCGCTGGTTCCGCGCTGGCTATTACAGCCTCACTTTCCAAGTTTTGCAGAAAAAGTCATGACTATGAGGACGCCATCGATACGAGTAAGTTGGCTGTTTTTTTAGTGGGTACAGCTGCCACTGTCAGTGCAGTAACTGTAGCAGATACCTATCTCAGCCCATCTGTAGATTTGGCATCAAAAAATATAGGCGTTATCTGCGAAGCGACTCTCGTCGAATTTATCAAATCATCTCTTGAACGTTGTGGCCCATCAGTAGACCGAAACACCTTGAACTTCAATGGGAAAGTATTCGTTTCGATGAGTGGTCTACTTCCGTATCTTGCAGCCACAGTTCTGTTGAATGGTTACCTCAGTGGCCTATTGCAACCTAAACACGATTCACATCAATTTGAAGAACTGATATTGCCACTCATCGTCGGCGCAATTGCCAATGGTGTACGTGGCGCATGCAATGCGCGAGCCGTAATCGAATTCAATCAGCGCGGTATCGGCATCGCTAAACCCGATGCACCCGTCATTCGACCTGGCATAGGACCCAAACAACCTGAAGTCGTACGTATGAGTAAAAAAATTGCGATTCGCTTTTTTTTAAGTATTTGCCGTAATGCGGTCTATGACAGAATGCGGCGAGCGGGCGTTGGTGTAGTAGCAGCGAGCACCTTAGCGCAATGTATCTATGGATTTTTTGCGCAAAATCGCGATCTGGTTTATGACTTAATGAAAGGCGAAGGCTGGAATAGGCCAATGGCACCCACTGACGATGCACTCGGAGATGATGAAATCAAACCGACTAATCTAATCGATGAAAATCCACTGAAGGTCGCAGATATATCCGTAGTAGTTTCATCATCGGACACATCAGAAACCTCCATCGAAGTTTCAGTACCAAACTCATCAGAAACAACAAATGAAGTTTCAACTGAGTAATTTCTTATTAAGGAAATGGCCTGTAGTTCAGTACGTCGTTTGATCTAGCTCATAGCTATGATTGCTTTGTCTGCAATCAATCGCTTCTATCTTGTATAAGGCTAGCAAGAAATCACTAGAGTCAATCTAGATGCTTTCGTTTACCTGTGCAGGCCTCAAATGGAGAAGCATATGAAATATGTTGAAGACGATACGGATGAACTGCCTTTGAATCATGCAATCGGCATGGGCGCTCTAGCCTGCGCTGGCATCATAGGACTATCACTGCTAGTAGGCACGTGGGTATTTGGCAATCCATTAAAGCCCATACCCGATTCATCGCACCATCAACAACAAAAGACGGGGATGAAAAAGCCGGTGATCAATTAAAACGAAACGCTATTGGGCTTCATCTATCCAAGCCATTTGTATCGCTTCCAATATTTTTTCACCTGAGCGATCGGGTTCATCATCAAATCCGTCTAGCTCAGTAACCCAGCGATGCAAATCAGTAAAGCGTATTGTCAGCGGATCTATCTCAGGAAATTTATCATACAGCGCTTCGGCTATACGTAGGGTGTCTGTCCATTTCATCAGTGATTTTCGCGTGCGTGGTTAATGGTGTATTTGGGAATTTCAATAACGAGATCTTCGCTGCCTACCAATGCTTGACATGATAAACGTGAGGTCGCTTCTAAACCCCATGCCATGTCAAGCAGGTCCTCTTCTTTTTCTTCTGCTTCATTGAGCGATTTAAACCCTTCGCGTATGACTACATGACACGTAGTACACGCACAGGATTTTTCGCAGGCATGCTCAATTTCGATATCGTGTTCAAGCAATGCATCGCACAAGGATGTACCCGACGGAACATCAAAGACCGCTCCATCCGGGCATAAAATTTCATGTGGCAGTACGACAAGTTGAGGCACGCTATTCCTTTAATTATTTATCTGGGAGAGGCTGATTTATTATAAATTTTATGGCGAGCCATCGCAGTGGTGCAGCGTTGGGTCAAATGAATTGGATAGTTAACTTTTCGCAGTCAATTGATAACGCCTGGATTTTAGTGAATCAGTACTTTATTAGCGGTTAAAGAAAGTTTATTAAACATTTCATTAAGTAATTTCATCCAGCTTTTTACCTTTGAGTGCTACTCGCACGCTACGATCCATACGCCGGGCAGCAAAATCCTCGGTAGCGTTAGCTAATTCTTCAATTGCTAATTTAATGGCATGATGATCATCGCTTTTTGCACTTTCGCGTAAGCTCACGATCAAATGTTCAATCGTATTTTTTTCAGCAGTCGACAATAACTCGGCATCCTGATCCAGCGCAGCTTTGGTAGCTAAGACTATGCGCTCGGCTTCAACTTGCTCTTCACGCAAAGCGCGTAATTTCATATCGCTTTCAGCGGATGAAAAAGACTCTTGCAGCATGCGTGAAATATCATCATCAGCCAATCCATACGATGGCTTGACTACTATCGATGCTTCCACTCCTGAATGCGTCTCACGCGCGGATACGGATAGCAAACCATCCGCATCGACCTGATAGGTTACGCGTATACGCGCAGCGCCTGCCACCATGGGCGGTATGCCACGTAATTCAAAACGTGCCAATGATCGACAATCCGATACCAATTCGCGCTCACCCTGAATAACATGCACTACCATCGCAGTTTGACCATCTTTAAAGGTCGTAAATTCCTGAGCACGTGCGCACGGTATGGTTGAATTACGCGGTATAACTTTTTCGACTAAGCCACCCATCGTTTCTATACCCAACGACAAGGGAATAACGTCCAACAATAACCAATCATCGCCGGAAGCACGGTTACCTGCGAGCAGGTTTGCCTGTATCGCTGCACCCAAGGCGACTACTTTGTCAGGATCAATATTGGCCAATGGCAGAGTTTTAAAATAGTCAGCGACAGCCTTGCGCACATGCGGCATGCGCGTTGCACCACCAACCAAAACCACTCCGTCTATGTCGTCGATGCTAAGTTCTGCATCACGCACCGCTTTTCGACAAGGCGTAATCGTTTTACTGACTAGATGTTGAGTAATAGCTGCGAATTCTGTGTCGGTAATGGTGAGTCTGACTTCTTCGCCAGAATTTAATACCGCATCGATATGCGTCTCAGAGTGCGTAGACAGCAGTTCTTTCGCTTCACGCGACTTGACCATTAAAATTCGAGTGTCTTCATCTGACAAAGGTGCAAGATTAGCCTGCTCTATGATCCAACAAAAAAGCCGGTGGTCAAAATCATCACCACCCAATGCTGAGTCACCGCCGGTGGCTAATACCTCAAACACACCTTTGGATAATTTGAGTATCGAGATATCAAAGGTACCACCACCCAAGTCATAGACAGCATAAATACCTTCGGAGCCGTTATCCAATCCGTAGGCAATGGCTGCTGCAGTGGGCTCATTTAATAAGCGCAACACATTTAAACCCGCCAGCCGAGCAGCATCTTTTGTTGCCTGACGCTGAGCATCATCAAAATACGCAGGTACGGTAATGACGGCACCGACGAGTTCATCACCCAAAGCATCTTCAGCACGCTGACGTAAGGTCGCTAATATTTCCGCGGACACTTCTACCGGACTCTTGATGCCCGCTATTGTTTTAATTTGCAGCATGCCCGGCGCGTCAACAAAATCATAGGGTAGATTTTCTACATACGCGATGTCTTTCAATCCGCGTCCCATGAAGCGTTTAACGGATACGATTGTATTTTTAGGATCAGTGGTTTGCGCTGCCTGAGCTTTGTGACCTATGCTTGCATGCCCATTTTTTAGGTAGTGCACGATCGAAGGCATTAGGGAATGCCCTTCATCATCATCGAGTACTTCTGGAATACCGTGACGTACTGTCGCTACGAGAGAGTTGGTTGTACCCAGATCAATACCCACGGCCAGTCTATGCTGGTGCGGCGCAGTGGACATGCCGGGTTCGGCGATTTGCAACAGAGCCATGATGTAAATTAGTTTGTCTGGTTAATTGGACGATTGCGGGCTGCCATCATGCCTCGAGTAGTTCGAACACATGACCAACGTCGTCACTGAATTTTTCTACGAACATAAGCTGCCGCACGTGTTCTCCTGCTTCAGAATACTGTGCAGCGTTCAGGCATTGCGACACTAAGGCAAGCAAGGTGGTACGCGTCTGCTGCAGCTCGCTTTCCAATTGCTCTAGAGCTGACTGATTTTTAGAAGCACGCGCCTCATCAAGTGACTCTCGCCATTCGATTTGCTGCATCAAAAAAGACATAGGCATGCTGGTATTGGACTCAGTACCGAGATCAACGCCATGTAATTCACATAAATAGATCGCTCGTTTCAATGGGCTTTTTAATGTCTGATAGGCTTCATTAGCCCGTGTTGCCCATTGCATGGCGACTCGCTTTTCAGCATCAGTCGCAGTAACGAATTTATCCGGATGTACTCTGCCCTGCATTTCACGATAAGCCGAGTCCAGCTGCTGAGTATCGATAGCAAACTCTTCAGGCATCTGAAACAACTCGAAATGATTTTTCATGGTGATCCAAAAACAAAAGCCTGTCGTTTCAAACAGGCTTGAAGATAAAGCAATTTAAGCGAGTTAAATCCGGAAGCTCTCGCCACAACCGCACTCATCTTTTACATTCGGATTTTGGAATTTGAATCCTTCATTCAAGCCTTCGCGCGCAAAATCCAGCTCGGTACCATCAATGTAAGGCAAGCTTTTGGGATCAACAAATACCTTGATGCCATGCGACTCAAATACCTCATCTTCAGCAGAACTTTCGTCAACATATTCCAACTTGTAAGCCAACCCGGAACATCCCGTGGTGCGTACACCAAAGCGTAGGCCTATGCCTTTGCCACGCTTATCCATAAAGCGTGAAACATGCTTGGCAGCTTTTTCGGTCAAGGTTATTGCCATAATCGTTCTCTCTCGGAATGCTTAAGCGGCTTTAGACTCTTCGCCATGACGTGCTTTGTAATCGGCCACGGCTGCTTTTATCGCATCTTCCGCCAGAATAGAGCAATGTATCTTCACCGGCGGCAGCGCAAGTTCTTCGGCAATATGTGTATTTTTGATCGACAACGCCTGATCCAGTGTTTTGCCTTTGACCCATTCGGTTACCAGCGAAGAAGAAGCGATCGCTGAACCACATCCATAGGTCTTGAATTTTGCATCTTCGATCAAGCCGTCAGCACCTACCTTAATTTGCAGCTTCATTACATCGCCACAGGCTGGGGCACCGACCATGCCGGTACCTACGGTGTCATCACCTTTATCAAACGCGCCTACGTTGCGCGGATTTTCATAGTGATCGAGTACTTTGTCTGAATATGCCATGGTGTTACTCCTAAGGTAGTGCTTAACAAATAAAAACGAGTCGTTTTCAGAGCCATCGATCAGGGGCTAGCCCCTGGCTTGACTGACCCCACGTCGCACAACTGCGCTGGCTCGCCATGAAATTCACAGTAAATCAACATCTCTCAAATATTAGTGAGCTGCCCATTCTATGGTGCTGATATCAATTCCATCTTTATACATATCCCAGAGCGGCGACAAATCGCGCAGCTTTTGAACTTTTTTCTTGACTAAATCAATCGTGAAATCAACATCTTCATTCGTAGTAAAACGACCAAAAGTAAAACGTATAGAGCTGTGTGCCAGTTCATCGCTACGACCTAAGGCGCGCAATACATACGATGGCTCAAGACTAGCTGAGGTACAAGCCGAACCGGACGATACAGCGATATCTTTAATCGCCATGATCAGGGACTCGCCCTCAACGTAGTTGAAACTCACATTCAAATTGTGCGGCACACGATGCTGCATATCGCCATTAATGTAAACCTCTTCCATCTCTTGCAGGCCTTTGGCCAGGCGATCACGCAGCGCTTGTATGCGCGGAATCTCGGTCGCCATTTCTTCTTTAGCGATACGGAATGCTTCGCCCATACCGACGATTTGATGCGTTGCCAAAGTACCGGAACGCAAACCACGCTCATGTCCGCCACCATGCATTTGCGATTCAATACGGACACGCGGCTTGCGGCGAACATACAGCGCGCCTATACCTTTAGGGCCATAGGATTTGTGGGCTGTGAAGGTCACTAAATCTACTTTGGTTTTTTCCAGATCTATAGGCATCTTGCCTGTCGCCTGAGCGGCATCTGAATGGAAAATAATACCTTTGCTGCGGCACAGCTCACCGATTTCATCGATAGGCTGAATCACACCGATTTCATTATTGACCCACATGACCGACACCAAAATTGTATCTGGACGTATCGCTGCTTCCAATTGCGCAATGGTGATCAGGCCGTTGTCGCCAGGCTGTAAGTAGGTCGCTTCAAATCCCTGACGCTCAAGATCACGCACCGTATCGAGCACTGCTTTGTGCTCGGTTTTTACGGTAATGATGTGTTTGCCTTTGGTCTTGTTAAACTGAGCAGCGCCCTTGATTGCCAAATTGTTGCCCTCAGTGGCGCCAGAAGTCCAGACGATTTCGCGAGGATCCGCGTTAATCAGTGCGGCCACATCAGCGCGCGCTTGCTCAACTGCTTTTTCAGCTTCCCAACCGTACATGTGGCTGCGCGAAGCGGGATTACCAAATTGCTCGCGCAAATAAGGAATCATTTTGTCGGCAACGCGCGGATCAATCGGCGTTGTCGATGAATAGTCTAAATAAATTGGGAAATGTGGCGCCCAAATGGTATCCATTAGGTTTTTTGCCAGTGGTGCGTTCATGTTCAAGTGCTCCGTAGTAATCAGTTGCTAGATCAGGCTGCGTGATGGGTGCGTTGCACCACCACGACTGGCTTGGGCTCTACAGGTTTGTCTTTTTGCTGCTCAACCAGATCTTTGAGTGACACTGAATCCAGGTAATCCACCATCTTGGCGTTGAGCGTTGCCCACAAATCATGTGTCATGCAACGAGTACCTTTGGTCTCGCTATCGCCGTGGCAATTTTGTTTGCCGCCACATTGAGTGGCGTCGATGGGCTCATCTACCGCAATAATGATATCGGCAACGGTAATATCCTCTGGACGGCGAGCCAGGTTATAACCACCACCCGGTCCGCGCACTGATTCGACAATTTCGTGCCGACGCAGTTTGCCAAACAGCTGCTCTAAATAAGAAAGCGAAATCTCTTGTCGCTGACTGATACCTGCAAGCGTCACAGGCCCTTGATGCTGACGCAGTGCAAGGTCAATCATAGCGGTCACTGCAAAACGACCTTTGGTAGTAAGGCGCATGGACAGACTCCAAAAAACTTGCTTCGATGGAAGAACGGGGTATCCCAGAAGGACAATCCCGAACGATTTGGTCGAGTATACCAAACTTGACAGGAATCGTCAGGTATTGCCAATGACTGGCTAATTACCTTGGAATCACCCAGATGAAAGTTACTTTAAATGCAATAGTCTCATAGGCGCGAACAGCTGTTGCATCCCTGTATGGCCTATGAATGAAAGGTTGTAGGGATGCTCTGCAATGGCTTTGGGAAACTCAGCAACCAGCGCTAAATCCTCCAGCCATAGCGCAATTTTTCCCCAAAGAACCAAGGTTGGAGTTGGCAGATGACCACGTGCAAGCAAGGCTTCAAGTACCGCAAGAAGCAAGGGCCGCCAGGCTTTTGCATCCTTGGCTGGCGCTACCTCGGGTCGGAAAACGAGAGCGGCGTTTAATAACAAAAAGCCCTGCCTGGTCAGATTATTTTGCAAATCAGGCAATGTCTGAATAAACCCCGAGCCAGACGCTCTCGCTTTGGCCGATACTGCGGCAATCATGTCGCCCTTGGTTGACTCGACCGCTAACAATCCTTCGGCCACCATCAACATCTTCATAAAATTTCGCAGGGATGTGGCGCGGTTTACTCGTTTGGATAAACCCTGCTCCGACCATAACTGATCTACCGCGCCATCCATAAAACAAACACCGGTTGCGCTATCTTCTCGCGGATAGGGCCCCTCACCCACTAACACGTAGCGAACGGATTCCATGGGCTGAGCAAATGCAGCAAACAAACGCCCTTGTGTCGGTAAAAATGAACCATCAACTAATGAAGGTAAATACTGAGGATCAGCAATGGCCATGTCTTGCAAGCCACGCAGCAGTATCGGGCGCCATGAAGGCGCGGCTAATGCAACCGCTTCTGATATGAGATTAGGTATCATGTAACTATCCAGCGGCAGCGCACGCTACTGACTAACCTGCATACCTTACAGCCCTGTCAATGAGCTGATATTGTCTGTACCCGAGGCACCGAATAACTGCTCTTTTAACAGCTGCAATTGATCGCGTACTTGCGCTGCTTTTTCAAACTCCAGATTTTTGGCGTGATCTATCATGAGTTTTTCTAATCGCTTGATTTCTTTACTGACCTGCTTTTCGCTCATAGCTTCGTATTTGGCCTGCTCCTGAGCAGCCATTAATTCTTGACGAGCTTCGTCAATTTTGTATACGCCATCAATGAGCTCACGAATCTGCTTTTGTATACCTACCGGGGTAATGCCATGCTCTGCATTAAAAGCGGTTTGCTTGGTGCGTCTGCGCTCGGTTTCACCCATGGCACGCCGCATAGAATCCGTTATTTTGTCAGCATACAAAATTGCTGAACCATTAATATTACGAGCTGCTCGGCCTATGGTTTGTATCAAACTGCGCTCTGAACGTAAAAATCCTTCTTTGTCGGCATCCAAAATTGCGACTAACGATACTTCGGGAATATCCAAACCTTCACGCAACAGATTAATACCGACTAATACGTCAAATGTACCTAGGCGCAAATCACGAAGAATTTCTACTCGCTCTACGGTATCAATGTCGCTATGCAGGTAACGCACCTTAACACCGTTATCACTTAAAAATTCTGTCAATTGTTCCGACATACGTTTGGTTAATGTCGTTACCAGCACGCGCTCATTTTTTGCAACGCGATAGGATATTTCTTGCATCAAATCGTCTACCTGCGTAGTTGCAGGACGCACCATCACTAACGGATCAACCAAGCCCGTAGGGCGAACCACCTGCTCAACTACCTGCGCTGCATGATTTTTTTCATAGTCTGCTGGCGTAGCAGACACAAATACAGTCTGGCGCATTTTGGATTCAAATTCATCAAACCGCAGCGGTCGGTTATCCAGCGCAGAAGGCAACCGAAATCCGTAATCCACCAGATTCATCTTGCGAGCGCGGTCGCCGTTGTACATACCATTAAGCTGGCCCATCAGCACATGCGATTCATCCAAAAACATTAACGCATCGTCGGGCAAATAATCGACTAAAGTCGGCGGAGGATCACCTGGCTTGGCACCTGATAAATGCCTTGAGTAGTTTTCTATGCCTTTGGTGAAACCTATCTCTTGCATCATCTCTAAATCAAAACGCGTGCGCTGCTCTATACGCTGTTCTTCAATTAATTTATTTTCTTTTCTAAAAAATTCTAATCGTTCATGTAGCTCGACTTTGATACTTTCAATTGCACGTAATACGGTAGAGCGAGGGGTTACGTAATGTGACCCCGGATACACCGTAAATCGTGGAATTTTTTGTCGTACACGGCCTGTCAAGGGATCAAACAGTTGTATGCTTTCTATTTCATCGTCAAACAATTCAACGCGTATAGCAAGTTCAGCGTGCTCAGCAGGAAAAATATCAAGCGTGTCACCACGAACCCGAAAAGTACCTCGATCAAAATCGATATCATTGCGCGAATACTGCATTTGTATTAAACGAGCAATGACGTCGCGCTGCGAAAGTTTGTCTTTAGCGCGCAGCGTTAATACCATTTGATGGTATTCATTTGGATTACCGATACCATAAATCGCTGATACCGTGGCCACAATGATGACATCGCGTCTTTCCATTAATGATTTTGTGCACGACAAGCGCATTTGCTCGATGTGCTCATTAATCGCTGAATCCTTTTCGATAAACAAATCCCGCTGAGGCACGTACGCTTCAGGTTGATAGTAGTCGTAATAACTCACAAAATATTCAACCGCGTTTTGCGGAAAAAAATCACGAAACTCGCTGTATAACTGCGCCGCCAGGGTTTTATTGGGCGCAAATACTATCGCTGGCCGTCCCATGCGCGCAATCACATTGGCCATAGTGAAGGTCTTGCCAGATCCAGTTACACCCAAGAGCGTCTGAAACGATAAACCGTCTTCAATACCCTCAACAAGCTTAGCAATAGCCGCCGGTTGATCACCAGCCGGAGTAAAAAGTTGATACAAGCGAAATGGGGAACCTTCAAAGCTCGCAAACTTTGACTCGTCGAGCGCACTGTCGACTTCGGATAACACAGCCATCGGAGTGACCTTTGGTAAAATGCAGGGTTTCTAAGTTACTTTAGTTTTTTGGACTTTTTGAGCGCTTTTCGCCCACAGGCAAAGCCCCTTACTAACTTTTGATGTTAGCACGATGAACGCACCTCTCTCTGCACCCCTATTTGCCGCCATAGAAATGGCGCCGCGTGATCCCATCCTGGGCATCACCGAAGCATTCAATGCCGACCAACATCCCGAAAAGACCAATCTGGGTGTCGGTGTTTATTACGATGACAACGGAAAAGTCCCTTTGTTGGCTTGCGTTCAAAAAGCTGAATCTCTAATAATGGAGAAGTTAGCCCCTCGAACCTATTTGCCCATCGAAGGCCTCGCTGCTTACGATAAAGCCGTACAAGAATTGGTATTTGGCGCTAACAGCGAGGTAGTTACGTCTAAACGCGCCATCACCGCGCAAGCTATCGGGGGCACCGGCGCGCTGAAGCTGGGCGCGGATTTTCTAAAACGATTTTCACCCAATGCCCAGGTCTATATCAGCGACCCAAGCTGGGAGAATCACCGTGCCTTGTTTGAATCAGCAGGCTTTATTGTCAATAACTATCCCTACTACGATACCCAGACTAAAGGCGTGAACTTCGAGGGCATGCTCGCCTCCTTGAAATCCATGCCGGCTGGCTCAATAGTTTTATTACACGCGTGCTGCCATAACCCCACCGGTGCTGATCTCAGCGACGATCAATGGGCACAGGTCATACAAATCGTTACCCAACGCGGCTTGGTTCCATTTTTAGATATGGCCTATCAAGGATTTGGTGATGGCATTACCGAAGATGGCAAAGTAGTTGACCTGTTCGCAGCCACTGGCGGACCGTTATTTGTTTCGAATTCATTTTCAAAATCGTTTTCGCTCTATGGCGAGCGCGTAGGTGCATTGTCTATCGTTGCTGCTAACGCTGAAGAAGCGTCGCGTCTCATGTCGCAACTAAAGCGTGTGATTCGCACTAACTACTCCAACCCACCTATGCACGGCGGTCAGGTAGTTGCTACGGCATTGGCTACACCGGAATTACGCAAACTATGGGAAGAAGAACTCGCAGGTATGCGCGTGCGTATCAAAGCGATGCGTCAATCACTGGTTGATAAGCTCAAAGCCAAAGCGCCTAATCATAATTTTGATTTCGTCATACAGCAGCGCGGCATGTTTTCTTATTCAGGACTCACTAAAACTCAAGTCGAACGCCTGAAGACTGAATTCTCTATTTATGCTGTTGATACCGGTCGTATCTGCGTTGCGGCTTTAAATTCGCGCAACATTGATCGTGTCGTTGATGCTATCGCCAAAGTTTTATGAGCTATAAGTCACTGATTACTTGCATATTGTTAGCCGTTTTGACAAAGAGCGATGTCTGAGGCATAATTTCGACCCTGTTCCCTGATAGCTCAGCTGGTAGAGCGACGGACTGTTAATCCGCAGGTCCCTGGTTCGAGTCCAGGTCGGGGAGCCAGTAATTCCAAGGGTTTTCGAGCTTTTTG
>JAJTGE010000047.1 GCA_021298555.1 Oxalobacteraceae bacterium | reverse complement strand
CAGCAAGCCGCCCAAGGTGCCGCCAAGTCCATAAGAAATACTGATGTACAAGGCCTGACCCCTTGCCTGCAAAGGGCCGGCAAACCAGCGCTGTAACGTGGCTACGGAGGCTGAATGATGTACGCCAAACGTTGCTGCATGCAGCACTTGTGCCAGTAAAAGTATCCAGAGCGATTCTGCCCCCCAACCTATCATCAGAAAACGAAAAACTGCGATAGCTAAACTAAGTAGCATCAATTTACGCACACCAAAACGTCTGAACAAAGGGGCCTGATAAAAAAAGAAAAGAATTTCAGCAATCACACCTAGCGACCACATAAGACCTATGACACTCTTGCTATAACCGATATCGGAAAGGTACAAAGAATAATAGACATACAGCGATGAATGAGCGGCGATCATTAAAAATGTCGATGCAAAAAAAGACAGCACTGATTTGCGTGCCAGCAGCTGACGAACAGACGTTGACTGATGCGCATGATGCGCCACTTGCTCTTCTTTCATGCTGAAGGTCACGCTCGTAACCATTAACAGCATTAGCAATGCTACCCAGGGCATCAGTTCTATACCCTGCCAATCGAGCAAGTAACCGGAAAGCGTGACCGATACAATAAAGCCCACTGATCCCCATAAACGCACGCGACCATAGTGTGTCAAATCACCGCGCATAGAAGAGAGCATCAAGGCTTCAGAGATGGGTCCCTGGGCACTGGTAAATAAATTAACCGTAACCATCAGGGCAAAGAAAAAGACAAAGCTCTGGCCAAAAAACATGCCACAAAAACTCAGCGCGGCTGCAACTGACGTTAAGCGCAGAACTAATACCCGCCGATTGGATTGATCGGCCACCCAGCCCCATACATTAGGACCAAAAATACGCATGACCTGCATCAATGACATCAAGATGCCTATTTGCGTCGCCGACAATCCCCTATCCGCAAAATACAAGCTGGCGTAGGGCGAAAAAACGCCAACGTAGCCATAGTACGCAAAGAAAAATAGCGCAAAATTGAAAGACTGCGCAGGTCGTAATGCGGCTGACACTACTCCGACTTCACATCACCGCACTGTGCTCTATGCCGCAATGCATGGTCCATCAGTACGAGCGCAAGCATTGCTTCTGCAATGGGCGTGGCACGAATACCTACGCATGGGTCATGTCGACCAAAGGTTTCAACCATAACGGGGTTGCCATCTCGATCGATGGATTTACGAGGGGTGCGTATGCTTGAGGTAGGTTTGATAGCCATAGACACGGTAATGTCCTGACCGGATGAAATACCGCCCAAGACTCCGCCAGCGTTGTTACCTATAAAACCATCCGGTGTGATTTCATCTCCGTGTTCGCTACCTTTGTGTGCGACTGAGCGAAAGCCTGCACCAATCTCCACGCCCTTGACGGCATTAATACCCATCATGGCGTAAGCAATATCGGCATCGAGCTTGTCAAATAACGGCTCACCCCATCCTGCTGGAACATGCTGTGCGGTTACATCGATGCGCGCACCGCAGGAATCGCCTGCTTTGCGCAAGGCATCCATGTAGGCTTCAAGCTCAGGGATGATGTCGGCGTTGGCAGCAAAAAATGGATTGTCTCGCACGTGATCCCATGATTTGAATGGAATCGCGATATCACCTAACTGGCTCATGTGGCCTCGAAAGGTCGTTCCGTACTGTTGATGCAGCCATTTTTTTGCAATCGCAGCGGCACCCACTACAGGGGCGGTTAATCGCGCAGAGGAACGGCCACCGCCGCGTGGATCACGTATGCCGTATTTATGCCAGTAAGTGTAATCGGCATGCCCAGGGCGAAAGCGATCAACAATATTGCCGTAATCCTGGCTGCGTTGATCTTCATTGCGGATGAGCAGCGCGATGGGAGTACCGGTGGTCTTGCCCTCATACACGCCTGAAAGTATCTCAACCGTATCGGATTCCTTGCGTTGCGTAACATGGCGCGATGTGCCGGGCTTGCGACGATCAAGTTCAGGCTGTATGTCGGCTTCGGAAAGCAGCAAGCCCGGAGGGCATCCATCGACCACGCAACCTATTGCCGGGCCATGAGATTCTCCAAAAGTGGTAACGCAAAAAAGCTTGCCTATCGTATTGCCGGACATGATGAAATAAGTGAAATTGAGATTGCAAGGTCAAGGTAGGCGTTGTTTACGTACCCAAGGCTTTTGTACCTGAGATGCAGAGCAGCGCTAAAAGCATCATTCTACCAGTGGGCGCTTCTTAAACAGAGACAACAGCCAAGAGCCAAAGGCCCGCGCATATTCAGGCTGTTTGATGCACAGTAAAATTAACAGCACGGCGTTGACGATACCCGTGATTCCAAAAATCTCTGTAACGGAGACACCCAAGCTGAGCAGTAGCATGGCGATGAGCGCTGCGACCACCATAAACAAGGCGTTGAGTATATTCATGCCCCCAATAATGCGTGACAAACGCGTGCGCTCACCGCGTGTCTGTATCAAAGCAAAAAGCGGGACCACGTAAAACCCACCAAACAGACCTATCAACAGGCAGTCCATAAAAATCCTGAAATGTTCACTTAACATCAGGTCAACTGCGCTTAGCGATGCTGGCATGGTCTGACTACCTGCAACATATAAATCAATACTAAACACAGATAACCCGATTGCACCAAGCGGAACCAAACCCAATTGAACAATACGTCCTGACATTCGCTCACACATGAGTGATCCTGCGCCTATGCCCAACGAAAATGCAGTGAGCAGCAAAGCAAAGATTTCTGGTTCTCCATGCAATACATCACGAGCAAATACGGGGAACTGCGCTAGCAGCATCGCACCAAAAAACCAGAACCATGAATTGGCTAGCATGGCGATAAACACATCGCTGCGACTGGCGGCAAATTTGAGATTCCTGACCATCTCTGGAAAAGGGTTACGACTAATGATGAGCTCAGGATCTGGCGCGGGTGTGTAGGGCACCAAGAGGGTAAACAGCAGCCCAAAAACTGCCACCACCACAGTAGCCCAAATGATGACTTGCAAACCTATGGGGCCCCAGCTAACTAATGATGCGCCTATAAGCTGCCCGGTGAGTATGCCCACAAAGGTACCCATTTGAACCATGCCATTGCCACCCACTAATTCGCTCACTTCAAGGTGCTGCGGAAGGTAGGAATGTTTGAGCGGGCCGAACAAAGCAGAATGCAAACCCATACCGACGACGGCGATAATCAATATCCACAATGTATGGGTGTACCAGCCCACAGCGGCTATGAGCATGATGGCTATCTCTATCACCTTGACCATGCGCATTAAGCGTGACTTGTCGATTTTATCTGCCAACTGACCAGCGGTAGCTGAGGCAAGTACAAAAGGCAGGATGAATAAACCAGCAATCAAATTATTGAGTAAACCGACATTCATCGATGTCCAAGAGGCCGCATCAAAGGTGATCACGGTCACTAAGGCTGTCTTGAACAAATTATCATTAAATGCGCCCAAAAATTGGGCGCCAAAAAACGGCCCAAACCGGACTTGCAGAAGTAATGAAAACTGCCCTGATTTCACGCTACGCTGTCCTTACTCTTCTGCCTCGGATGGCCAGTCACGGATATAGGCTTTAAGCATTTTGTTTTCGAAATTTTGTTCTTCGAAAACTGCTTTAGCAACATCATAAAACGACATCACTCCCATCAGCATCGAACCATCCAGTACCGGTACGTAACGGGCATGATGCTCGAGCATCATGCGACGTATGTCATTGATTTCAGTTTCTGGAGAGATCGTCAACATATCACGATCCATGTGGTCTCCTACCGTGCCGCTGATGACTCCCCGATTTTGATGCGCGGCTTTCATCACTTCCCTAAAGCTCAACATGCCAACCAGGACGCCGGTTTTCATTACCACGAGTGAACCAATGTCCTTCTCTGCCAGCGCGTCTATAGCCTCCAGCAAAGGTGTTTCCGGAGAGACTGTAAAAAGAATATTGCCCTTAACTTTGAGAATTTCGGAAACTTTCATCGATGCCCCCAAGACCATTTTTAAGTAATGACTTTAGCCCAGGCTTAGCAAAAAAGCCAGAGTTCTCAAGTCCTGATGGGATACCACGGGTCAGTACGCCTATAATTCTTTTTTCATTGAGTCGGCAACCTGTTTCAAGGCCCTGTCGACGTGCCAGAGGCCGCGCAGCTGTGCAAGCCCTCGCTGGCGTAACCTCCTGAGACTATTGCTATGAGCGAACCACGATATCCGGGCTTTGATACCTTATCACTGCACGCGGGCAGCACGCCTGATCCAACCACGGGTGCGCGAGCAACACCCATCTATTTATCCACGTCATTTGTATTTCGTGATTCAGATCATGCAGCCTCGCTATTCAATATGGAGCGCTCGGGTCATGTGTATTCGCGTATTTCTAATCCCACGAATGCTGTTTTAGAAGAACGCATCGCCGCACTCGAAGGAGGTGTTGCCGGTATCGCTGTCGCCAGTGGACAAGCAGCCTTGCATCTTGGCCTAGCCACCATCGCGGGCGCCGGCTCGCATGTACTCGCTTCGCGTGCACTGTATGGCGGATCGCAAAATCTGCTCGGCTACACGATGAAACGGTTTGGTATAGAAACGACCTTTATTGATCCACGCGATCTGAATGCATGGCGTGACAACATCCGCCCGAACACAAAAGTCTTGTTCGCAGAAACCTTAGGTAACCCCGGGCTCGATGTATTAGATATCGATGCAGTGGCTCAAATCGCGCACGATCATCATGTACCCCTGATGGTGGATTCCACCTTCACTACGCCCTATCTGCTAAAGCCTTTAGACCATGGCGCGGATTTAATCTATCACTCAGCCACTAAATTTTTATGCGGGCATGGGACAGCGGTGGGTGGCTTGCTGGTCGATGGCGGCACCTTCGATTGGCAAGAGGCGTATGAAAAAACAGGACGCTTTGCTGAGCTGTGCGAGCCGTACGAAGGCTTTCACGGCATGGTCTTTGCCGAAGAATCCACTGTCGGTGCGTTTTCATTGCGCGCACGACGTGAAGGCCTGCGTGACTTTGGTGCTGTCATGAGCCCGCATAATGCCTTCGCTATTTTGCAAGGTATAGAAACACTCAGCTTGCGTATGGATCGCCATGTAGCCAATGCACGCAAAATAGTGAAATTTCTCGCTTCTCACCCAGCGATTGCTTCTGTTTCGTATCCCGAGCTACCTGAACATCCAGATTATGAATTAGCCAAGCGCCTTTTACCTAAAGGCTGTGGTGCAGTGTTTTCGTTTGCTCTGAAAGGCGATCGTGCAGCAGGTCGACGTTTCGTAGAAGCGTTATCGGTGTTCTCGCACTTAGCTAATGTCGGCGATGCAAAGTCACTCGTGATTCATCCGGCATCCACCACGCACTTCCGAGTGCCTGACGATCAACTGGCTGCCTCAGGTATCACTGAGGGCACCATGCGTTTGTCTATCGGCCTGGAAGATGTGGATGATTTGATTGATGATCTCAAACGCGGATTAAAAGCTGCGCAGAAAGGGAGTTAGTCATGCTGATCAATCTACAACCTCATGCAGCGTATGCCTACACCGGTGGCAAACCGTTCAATGCGCAATTACCTACTGCTGTATTTATTCATGGTGCGCAAAATGATCACTCGGTATGGGCGCTACAAACTCGCTATTTTGCTCATCATGGTTTTTCTGTATTGGCCGTTGATTTACCCGGCCATGGGCGCAGCAAAGGTCAGCCTTTAAGTACTGTAGAAGCAATGGCCGACTGGCTAAGCACGCTGCTCGTCAGTGCGGGTGTGCAGCGCGCCGTATTGATAGGGCACAGCATGGGCTCATTGATTGCGCTTGAAACAGCGAGTCGGGCTAAAGCGCTGGTTACCGGTGTAGCGCTGGTGGGTACGGCTTATCCTATGAAGGTCTCGCCATTATTACTAGAAGCATCAGAGCACCGTGAACCAAGCGCGATTGATATGGTGAACATCTGGTCACACTCAAGCATTGCGCAAAAACCTTCAGCACCAGGTCCGGGATTTTATGTGCCCAGCGGAAGTCGTCGCTTAATGCAGCACGTAGCAAAAAAAAATACCGCCAAAGTTTTTTTCACTGATTTTTCAGCGTGTAACGCGTATGCCAACGGTGAAGCAGCGGCTAAAGCACTGGATTGCCCTACTCTCTTTTTATTAGGGCGCAACGACATGATGACGCCACCGAAAGCAGTCGCATCGCTTATAGCTGCACTGCCTCAGTCTCAGCGTGTAGTGGTAAACGGCAGTGGTCATGCATTGATGGCTGAACAACCGGATCAAGTGCTTGATGCATTGTTTGAATTTGCCAATGGCTCGCTGAAATAATTTTTCAGTGGCGTGGCTAATTCACGTTCTACAGCTTGCTCTACTTTGACTGATAGCGGCGACTGAGCAGTAGGCACAAACGCAAATAATTGATACACGTCCGCCACTGTCAATTTCTCTGGGTTGGCGAGTAACACCCAGCGATCTTGTTTGCGATGTTTTCTGCTTAATCGCCAGCTTTTAGTCATTTCGGATTTAACGCGCCCTACCCATCCTACATCTAGCATGCGCTGCAATAGACGTTCGGATTCTTCAAATCCCAAACGGGTAAATTCTCGCAGTCGTAAAGCATCCACATCAGCTGAACCACTACGCGCCTCTACCATGACTTTCAGCACATTCATCGCATCAAGAAATTCGCTGCCCGGTGCAGGCCTATGCCACCAGCGCTCATATTTAACTACCGGCAATGCTGCAGCAATGACTGCACCTGCCAAGGTAATCATCCAAAATAAATATACCCAAATCAAAAAGATAGGCACGGCGGCCAATGCACCGTACACCACCTTGTAGTTAGAGCTTGGCCCCTGAACGATAAAAAATGTAAATAATCTGCGCGTAACCTCAAAGGCAATCGCCGCCACTGCACCGCCTATGGCGGCATCGCGCCAATCCACTACACGATTGGGCACAGTTAAATACAGTAATGAAAATGCGAGTGTGGATAAGCTGACTGAAACGATCACCAACAATAGCGTTCTCAGAAACGGAGCTTCTCTGCCCAACAAACCTGTCAGCGGTGAAAGTTCACTCGCAAACGACAGCGACGCGCCTAACAATAATGGCCCCAAAGTCATGATGGACCAGTAGATGATCATGCGCTGAAGAAAAGGGCGTGGCGTATTAACGCGCCAGATTTGATTAAGGGTGCGATCGACGGTACCGAACATCATGATGGCTGTCACTATCAGCACTATTGCCCCCACTACCGACAGGCGACTGGCTTTGGCTGCAAACTGACTCAAGTAATCGAGAATCGTATTGGCTATGCCCTTAGGCATGAGAATTTGTACGAAATAGGCCTCGAGCGACTCGCGAAAAGTCGTAAACAACGGGAAGGTGGTAAAAATAGCGAACGCAATCGTCAACACTGGTACGAGTGCTAACGCGGTAGTGAACGTCAAACTGGCGGCCACTTCGGGGAGACGCTCTTCTTTTAAACGGCGCAGTGCAAATCGCATGAGATCGCGCAATTGCACGCGCGACCAGTCGCCGGAGGGATGCGTAGGATAAGGACTCATGCAATAACCACACTATTAAAGCGCCCTATAATAGCAATCATGACGACATCACTGCTACCTGTACTGGTTTTGTATTACTCACGCCATGGCTCCACGCGCAAACTCGCCGAATTAATCGCGCAAGGCATAGAAAGCGTTCCTGGTTGTGAAGCGCGACTTCGGACTGTACCCGCCGTATCTGCCGTCACTCAGGCTATAGAGCCGACTGTGCCACCGTCAGGATCGCCTTATGTTGAATTAAGTGACCTCGACGAGTGTGCTGGCCTGGCCATAGGATCGCCCACGCGCTTTGGCAACATGGCAGCGCCAATGAAGTACTTCTTGGATGGCACCAGTACGCAATGGTTGTCTGGTGCGCTTGCCGGTAAACCTGCTTGTGTATTTACATCCACTGGTAGTTTGCATGGCGGCCAAGAATCTACCTTGCTTTCCATGATGATCCCATTACTGCACCACGGTATGCTGATAGTGGGTTTGCCGTATTCTGAACCCGCACTCATGACAACTGCCAGCGGTGGTGCGCCCTACGGTGCAACCCACTGGGCAGGCGCAAACGGCAAACAAGAAATGACAGACGATACCCGCACACTAGCGATCGCCTTGGGCAAACGTCTTGCCACGACCGCGCTTAAACTTCATACCCCATGATAGAACTATCTCCTACACAGCAACGACTGCATCTACTCTCATCAGCTAGTTTGGTGCTGTTAATTGTGCTGTGCATTTTGTGGGAGCTGGTGCTCGCTCCGCTTCGCCCGGGCGGTTCATGGATGGTAATTAAGGTCATTCCGTTATTTGCTCCACTGGCGGGTACCCTGAAAAAAAATGTTTATACATTGCAGTGGGCATCGATGCTGATACTGTTGTATTTCACTGAAGGTGTGGTGCGTGCATGGAGTGATCATGGTGCATCCCAGTTACTCGCTGGTTTAGAAATTCTATTTTCTACGTCCTATTTTTTCTGCTCTATCTTTTTTCTGCGCCCCTACAAACAGGCTGCAAAACAGTTAGCAAGTGACGTTATACGCAAAGCGGCTAATCCCGATGCGCCCTGAATTTCTCACTTTTTGTCGTGATATCGTCGGCCCGCAGTATGTCATCACCGGCGCGGAGATGGATGGGTTTCTTACAGACTGGCGCAAACGCTTTACGGGCAGTGCACTTGCAGTGATCAAACCAGGTAGTACTGAAGAAGTCTCTAAGCTGGTTAAGCTGTGCGTACAGCATCGCGTTCCTATCGTTCCACAAGGGGGCAACACGGGCTTGGTGTTAGGTAGCGTGCCAGATCAGACGGGTCTGGCGATTGTGCTGTCACTTGTGCGTATGAATCGTGTGCGATCTATTGATTTGCTTAACGACACCCTCACTGTTGAAGCTGGTTGTTTGCTACAACATATACAAACGCTGGCGCACGAACATGGTCGGTTGTTCCCACTTAGCCTGGCCTCCGAAGGTAGTTGCACCATAGGCGGCAATCTTTCTACCAATGCAGGAGGTACCGCCGTACTTCGTTACGGCAACATGCGCGATCTCACCTTAGGTCTGGAAGTGGTGACCGCAACGGGAGATATCTGGAATGGCTTGCGAGGTTTACGCAAAGATAATACTGGCTATGATTTACGTAATCTCTACATAGGTGCTGAAGGTACGCTAGGCATAATTACTGCGGCAGTTCTTAAACTGTATGCTCAACCTGCAGCGAAACTCACCGCTTTGTTTGCGCTGTCTACCCCTAAGGACGCACTTGATCTGTTGGAGCTTGCGCGTCAACGTTGCAATGCCAGCCTGACTGGCTTTGAGCTGATGTCAGACTTTTGTTTACAGCTGGTCGAAAAACATTTTCCTGATTTATCACTTCCGTTTTCTGAGCGTCATCCTCACTATGTATTGGTGGAACTCTCTGACAGTGAATCTGAATCCCATGCCATGAATCAGCTAGAAAGTATCGCGGCTGCGGCTATGGAAAAAGCATGGGTTAATGATGTCGTTATCGCCAGCTCACTCGCGCAATCACACAAGCTGTGGGCTATGCGTGAACATATCTCTATGGCGCAGGCATCCGAAGGTCAAAATATCAAGCACGATATTTCATTACCCGTGTCTTGTATTGCCGATTTTTTGATTGAAACTGACGCCATGCTTATGCATGATTTTCCTGGCTGCCGTATGGTGACCTTTGGTCACTTGGGTGATGGTAATTTGCATTACAACGTCTCGGCACCTGCCGGTGAAAATTACGAAACTTTTTTACAACAGCAGCAAGCGATCAATCTTCAAGTGCATGACAATGTGCACAGGTATGCGGGATCCATCTCTGCCGAACATGGGCTAGGCGCTCTCAAACGAGATGAAATCAAGCGCTACAAATCCGAGACAGAGCTGGCCATGATGGCCGCCATCAAGCAGGCATTAGACCCGCTTAATCTGATGAATCCGGGTAAAGTAATTTAAGACCGATCATTTGCTGGTCTTGCACCCGACTTTGTTTTGTTTCGGACCTGACCATGAAAAATTCACATCAAGCCTCGCCTGAAAAAATCGCACGTATTTTTTTATTGATCTTCCTGTGCGCTCCGCTCTGTGCACATGCAGTCTACAAATGCCCACGCCAAGGAGCCATTGTTTACACTGATACGCCGTGTGAAGGAACGCAGCTGGAGCTACCGATATCGACACCATCACGATCTCATGAAACTAACCAAGATCGAACTTTAGCCAATGACATAGCTGAAGTCGCTAGGCTTCAAAAGATACGTGAACAGCGAGAGAGACAAGATCAGCAAATTCGTGATTTATCAAAACGCGGAGCGGCAGCCAGAGAACACAAATGCAAAACCCTATCGTTGCAATTGCGCTGGCGTGAAGAAGATTTACGGGAGGCGCCACTTCAGTCGCAGCATAAGGCGCGATTACGCGTAAGGCGAGCGGCTGAAAAATATGCCATGGAGTGTCAATGAATTGGCAGTCCTTGTACTGTTGACGATGCAGCTCTCCACAAAATCTGCACAACAGCTTATTTCAGGATAAAACTGACCACCAAAGCGACGATAAAAAAGGAAAAAATCGTCAAACGAATTTCGATATCAACCGGTAGCATGATTCACAGGCTCCATTAAGGAATGAGTCCATGGGTAGTAAAACTACCTACCCCTCGCTGAGGATATCGACGAATCTGGGAATAACTTGAATGACGCGCAAGGTGCGGGGGCCAATTTTCCATGCAGCTACTTGCTGCGCCGCAGGGGTAGAGCCTATTAGATGAAACGTATTACTGTGCAGCTGCACCCGGGTCGGCCTCTGGGCTTTCTTTGCGTTTAGTAAGTTTTTCTAATAACTTGGTATAGCCGGCACCCAGATAAACGAAGGAAAACATAGGCAAGGTGATAACGCAGACGATTACAGCAAAAACAGCTGCGAGAACAGCGAAAATCAGCCTTAAACCAGCGGCCACATCCAATGCGTCCAAAGGTTTATTAATTACGCTCATGCTGGCCTTAACGTACGCGATAAAACCAAATGCATCCGCCTGATCATAAGCAAATATTAGCCACCCCACGAACAGCAACAAAATTATCAGCCACCCCACGATCAGAGCAGAGACTATCGATAACTTTTTGAAAACACCCAACAAAGTTTCCACTGCCAGCTCCTTACGCTTGCATTAACTATCCGCCAATTACACCATGCATTTTGTATAAAAATTAATCCTTACTCACCATCTTTAAAGGATTCGAACTTTATCCGCAGACCTTTAAACATTTAATTCGCAAACCAGTTTCTTCGGCAAAATATAAAGTTGCAATAATATAAATATTTAGCAGTGTTCAGTCCGAAATCTAAGTTTTGCGAATAAGATAATTTGGAATAATTTGATAACGTTTCAGAAAAATTCGTGCTTAGCGAATAAACGACCGCTATGATGATTTGTGGAAAAAAAGGGCAAAAGGACGGCAAGTCTGGTTTTCTAGAGAATTAAATTACGAGTGCTCTAGATAGTTTTTGAATAGATTTTTCGTTAGATGATGGAACAAAAAAATCAAACATAACGCATAAAAATCTTATAAAGAATGAACCAGCAAACTCATTAAACACGATCAAAGCAAAACGTAAATACGTTTGTTAATAACGTTGTCAGTCCAAAGACCCTTGCAGCTGATAGCAATTGTAATAAGAACCACGTAATCAGCTGTTAGGAGGTTTAAAGAGTGAGCGTTACTCGTTTTCAGTTTCGCTCACAGCGGGCTTTGGTACTGATTTAAACCCGGGTCCGAAATTGTGATACATGTGATCAAACAAATCGCGCAGCATTTTTGTATTCAAAGAATATTCTTTGTCGCTACCAATGGATTTGGCTGCAACTAACTCCGCTGCCAATAGAGCCTCAAGTTGCTTGTGTATGGCTGTCACACCCAAATCGGTAGCTCCTGCAATAGCGTGCATTTCCAGACCCGCTGGACTGACATCCATCAAAGCATTAATTATTTGCACTCGCTCTTCTATAGAAAGCGAGCCCAGCCGCCTAGCAATTTCCCTAGCATCCATAAATAAACACTATTTTCACTTTTAACTGCCGTTTAGCAACATAAAACATAAGGATACCTAATTTTTAGTAATGGGGAATAACGGTTAAGAAAAAACTAATACAACCAGAAAATACTAGTTGAATTTGTTAAGAAGGTTTTTACTGACTATTCCTGAACCGGTAAGGTAGTAAGCTTACCCACCAAAGAGGAAGAGAAACGAATAATCTAATCAGGTTTAATTTGATCCGCAGAAATTTTTACATTCACAGGTCGCGCCGCATCAGCTGGTGCTGCAGCCATTAGAAACGCAGGTATAGTTGCATCTAATGAGGACTGATCGACAAACGCTCAATTTCTAATTTACCACCCACAAAATAAAGTCCATCGTCGGCTTCTAGCGCGACCACTTGCTTAGGCAGCATGCCAGTCATCCGAGCAATATCCTGAACTGTTAGTCGCAACTGTTCGCGCCTGTTTTTAAGTGTGACACCCAGCATATTGTTTTTACAGTTATTTATACCTAATTAGACTTTTGCACAGTTTTAGGGCATTGTCTATATTCCTGAAGGCTATTCGAAAAATTTGGCGTATATTAATGATGCCTTTTAAATAATATCCTCAACTTCTCAAATAACCGCTTTCAAAATACTTATAATAATAAGGATGGCCGGAATACTCATATTTCAGCCTACAACAGCAAATTTGTACGGATAGTTGAACACTCGTCAAACAATGAAATTAGCGGAGTCAGGGTTTTTTTCAGGATTTCAGCTTGGTGTATTGCTGGAAAACGCTCGGCAAATCAAGGGCTGGACTCCCACAGACGCAGCGGTCCGAATTGGTGTTGGTGTAAAACACATCAAATCCATAGAAACGGGTGATTACAGAGAGTTTGGAAACGAAGTTGAAATACTAAAGATTAAATTACGCATTTACGCCAAAAAATTAGGCATGAACAATGACACTATCAATTCGCT
>JAJTGE010000046.1 GCA_021298555.1 Oxalobacteraceae bacterium | reverse complement strand
TGCATGGTTAACTTTTCTAAACTATGTCTATAGCTACTCAAACCCCCGCATCCTCCGGCATGGAAAGTTTTGCCGCTCTATTTGAAGAATCATTGTCACGCCAGGATATGCGTTCGGGCGAGGTCATTTCGGCGGAAGTTGTTCGCCTTGACCACAACTTTGTGATCGTTAACGCCGGACTGAAATCCGAAGCGTTTATACCGATCGAAGAATTTAAAAATGATAACGGCGAGCTCGAAGTCAATATCGGCGATTTCGTCAGCGTTGCGATCGAATCCCTCGAAAATGGTTTTGGTGACACTATCTTGTCGCGCGACAAAGCCAAGCGTCTTGCATCCTGGCTCTCGCTCGAAAAAGCCATGGAGTCTGGCGAATTGGTTACCGGAACTGTCAGCGGCAAAGTCAAAGGTGGACTCACTGTTCTCACCAACGGCATTCGCGCTTTCTTGCCTGGTTCATTGGTCGATACTCGTCCTGTCAAAGACACGACGCCATTCGAAGGCAAAACCATGGAATTCCGGGTTATCAAGCTAGACCGCAAGCGTAACAACGTTGTGCTCTCACGTCGTGCCGTGATCGAAGCATCGATGGGTGAAGAGCGCGCCAAGCTGATGGAAACGCTGAAAGAAGGCACCATCGTCACAGGTATCGTTAAAAATATTACTGACTACGGCGCATTCGTTGATTTGGGCGGCATCGATGGTCTGTTGCACATCACCGATCTGGCATGGCGTCGTGTGCGTCATCCATCCGAAGTATTGGCTGTGGGTCAAGAAATCACCGCAAAAGTACTTAAGTACGATCAGGAAAAAAATCGTGTTTCATTGGGCGTTAAGCAATTGGGCGATGATCCATGGACAGGCTTGTCACGTCGTTACCCACAGGGTACGCGCTTGTTTGGCAAGGTCACTAACCTAACTGACTACGGCGCATTCGTTGAAGTCGAGCAGGGCATAGAAGGTCTGGTGCACGTTTCTGAGATGGATTGGACGAACAAAAACGTCGCTCCTTCAAAAGTTGTCCAGCTCGGTGATGAAGTTGAAGTCATGGTGCTCGAGATTGACGAAGAGCGTCGCCGTATTAGCTTGGGCATGAAACAGTGCAAAGCCAATCCTTGGGATGATTTTGCTATGTCGCACAAGAAGGGCGACAAAGTATCTGGCGCTATCAAATCTATCACTGATTTTGGTGTTTTCATTGGTTTGGCAGGCAACATCGATGGCTTGGTCCATTTATCCGATCTGTCGTGGACTGAAACAGGCGAAGAAGCGGTTCGTCGTTTCAAAAAGGGCGATGATCTCGAAGCGGTTGTGTTGGCTATCGACGTTGAGCGTGAGCGCGTGTCATTGGGCGTTAAACAGCTCGAGGGCGATCCATTCAATAACTACTGCGCAATGAATGACAAAGGCGCATTGGTCACGGGTGTAGTTAAGTCAGTCGAACCTAAAGGCGCAGTCATTCAGTTATCCGAAGAAGTTGAAGGCTATTTGCGCGCTTCCGAGATTTCACGTGACCGTGTTGAAGATGCTGGCACACACCTAAAAGTGGGTGATGAGGTAGAGGCGGTTGTTCTTAGCGTGGATCGTAAAGCTCGCGGTATACAGCTGTCGATTAAAGCCAAAGACAACGTTGAAACTCAGGAAGCCATGCAGAAAATATCGACAGATACCTCTGCTTCTTCTGGTACAACAAGTCTCGGCGCACTGTTGAAAGCCAAGCTCGATACCAAGTCCTAACAGGAAGCACTCTGATGACAAAATCGGAGCTGATTTCCCGTCTGGCCGAGCGGTATCCGCAATTGGTAGCCAAGGATGCGGATTTTGCGGTGAAGACCTTGCTCGATGCGATGACGGATGCGTTATCAGCAGGTCAGCGCATAGAAATCCGCGGCTTTGGTAGTTTTGCATTGAATAGTCGTCCACCGAGGATAGGTCGTAATCCCAAGTCCGGCGATACGGTGATGGTCCCCGAAAAAAGGGTACCTCACTTCAAACCGGGTAAGGAGTTGCGGGAACGAGTCGATGCTATGGTGGGTCAGCCCATCAAAGACGACTGAACTGACTACCTTCGTTTAAAACGGCACCTTCGGGTGCCGTTTTTTTATGTCTGCTTGTCGGGCGGCTGCAGACTCTGATTTCTTTTCGCGTACAATCTGGCAACATCACGAAAGCATGGTCTATAAGTGTTTTCCCCATGAAGCTACTCATACGATTATTAGCATTGGTCATTTTTGTCGTGTTTTTCGACTTTGCGTTGAAAAATACCGATGAAGTCGTACTCCATTTTTTCTGGGGTAGCCAGACTCGCTCCCCTTTAATCATTCTCCTTCTGACCTTTTTCATCGTAGGTGTGGTGATGGGTGTGTTGGCAATGATTACTACCGTATTGCGCTACCGTCGCGAATTAGCTCGCTATAAAAAAGAAGTACATGATCATAAAAAAGAGGCCGCTTCCGCAGCGCAGGTACGCGATCAACCTCCCCCTCCTGAACACATCATTGAACAGGTAGGCCTATGACCTGCCGAGTCGGATAAATTTTCGTTATGGAATTCGAAACCTGGTGGCTGCTAGGCATTCCTCTTTTTTTCGCACTCGGGTGGATTGCAGCGCGGATTGATATTCGCCATGTGATTAATGAATCACGTAGCTTGCCTAGAAATTACTACAAAGGTCTTAACGCGCTTCTTGATGAAGATCCCGATAAAGCGATAGAGATTTTTGTTGATATTGCACGTTTAGATCCTGAAACAGCAGAACTGCATTTTGCGCTGGGAAGTTTATTTCGTCAGCGGGGTGATATAGAACGCGCTGTTCGAGTGCATCAAAATTTACTTGCTAGGCCAGATTTATCTACCGAGGCCGTGGGTAAGGCTCGCTATGAACTCGGGCAGGATTTTTTAAAAGCCGGATTGCTCGATCGCGCAGAAGAAACTTTTCATCAACTCGCTGGCACGCACTACGCAAATCAAGCCAGTCGTGCGTTACTAGAAATTTACCAGCGTGAAAAAGAATGGAAGCGTGCAATAGAAGCTGCATTAGCTTTGCAAATGTCTGGCGCTGGCGCCTACCAAAAAGAGATTGCTCAGTTTCATTGTGAAATAGCCCAGGATGAACTCGTACACATAAATGCCGATGCGGCGTTGCAGACGCTGGAAAAAGCCCTGAGCCATGATCGTAATAATGTCAGAGCCATGATGCTCATAGGCGATGCATTAATGGCCAAAGGTGATGCAGAGGCGGCACTCGAGGCCTGGCGTCGGGTCGAACAACAGAGCGTTCCTCATGTAGCCCTGGTGGCTCAGCGCCTAATGACGGGATACCGCGCTGTTGGCCGCACGCGCGAGGGTGCCAATCTTTTAAAAACCTATCTGTCAGAAGCGCCGTCGATTGATTTATTGGAAGTTGTGTTTCAGGCTGTCCTTGAACTCGATGGCGCTATGAGCGCAAATCAATTGGTTAGTGATGAGTTACGTCGCACCCCCACGCTACTCGGACTCGATAAATTAATCGAGGCCCGTTTAATGGACGCCCCTCCGGAGGGCAGGGCAGAACTCTCGTTGATGAAAAGTTTGGTGGGTAGCTATGCGCAAAAACTAGCGCGATATCGTTGTAATCACTGCGGCTTTAAGGCTAAGCAGTTTTACTGGCAATGTCCAGGTTGCAGTCAGTGGGAGAGTTACGCTCCACGACGCAGCGAAGAGCTATCCGTCATTAATCAAGCATAAAAATCTCCATTGAGGCGCGTGACTGCCTCGCCTATCGAACCACCTCACAATAATTCGCACCATGCGAATTAATCATAACTTCTTTAATCACTATCGCGACTTGATTGACGTTTAATTCGTTAGGCGCTGCTGTTTTTTGTAGTGCCGTTCGATAAACTTTAATGGAGAAGCTTCATGTTGAAAAAATTAGTGATATTGGCCGTAACTTTATTGTCGATATTCATGCTGCCAACAGCCTATGCAGCTGTTGAGATTAATACAGCTGATCAGGCGGCACTGGATGGCATTGCAGGAATAGGGCCTGCAACTTCACGCGCCATAATTGAAGAGCGCAAAAAAAATGGTAATTTCAAGGATTGGCCTGATCTTGAGCAGCGTGTGCGCGGTATAGGCGAGCGCAATTCAGTCAAACTCTCTGCAGCCGGGCTGGTTGTTAATGGCCAGCCTCGCAATCCTTCAACCGTCGTCGACAAGCCAGCCAAGCCAGCCAAACTAGCTGTTGAGCCCAGCAAGCCCGGTGCGCAAAAACCCTGATCATTTCTGACCATCGAAACTGGGACGCTCCAGGGTCACCGTGGTAAGCAGTGACCTAGGCAGATTTTGTGTCATCTGCCTGAGAGCGTGACAAGGATTAAAATGAGGCTTTTAGTCCTTGTCATTACGGATAACTAACAACATGCATTTTCCATCTATCGAGGATTTGGTCGGTAATACTCCGCTGGTTCAGTTAAAGCGGTTACCCGGTCAAGAATCTGCTCGCCGCAACAACATTGTTCTCGGAAAAATGGAGGGTAATAACCCTGCAGGTTCTGTAAAGGATAGACCGGCGCTGTCTATGATCAAACACGCAGAAGAGCGCGGTGAGATTAAACCCGGCGATACACTCATAGAGGCCACCAGTGGTAACACGGGCATTGCCTTGGCTATGGCAGCGGCCATGCGCGGCTACAAGATGATTTTGCTCATGCCTGAAAATCTAAGCCTAGAGCGACGCCAGAGCATGGCAGCGTATGGAGCAGAGATCGTATTAACGCCCAAAACTGGCGGTATGGAATATGCGCGTGATCTCGCAGCGCAGATGCAAAAAGAGGGTAAGGGCCTGATACTTGATCAGTTTGCCAACCCGGACAATCCGCGTGCACATTACGAGGGAACCGGACCCGAAATCTGGCGCGATACACAAGGTAAGGTGACGCATTTTGTAAGCGCCATGGGCACCACCGGCACGATTATGGGTGTGTCACGCTATTTGAAGGAACAGAATCCTGCTATTACGATAGTTGGGGCGCAGCCCGAAGAAGGCTCGCAGATCCCCGGTATACGGAAATGGCCTGAGGCCTATATGCCGAAAATCTTTGATCGGGCCCGTGTAGACCAGGTAGAAAACGTCAGCCAGGCAGTCGCAGAACAAATGGCGCGTCGCATGGCAGTAGAAGAGGGAATTTTTGCGGGAATTTCAGCCGCAGGCGCATGCGAAGTAGCGTTGCGAATATCGCAAACTGTTGAAAATGCGGTGATTGTTTTTATCGTGTGCGATCGTGGTGATCGCTATCTCTCTACCGGTGTTTTTCCTGCCTGACATCGTTCTAAACACATCCTCAGGCAGTACGGCTCACACGACTAACCGTACTGCCTGAATCCGCGTTAATTCATTTAGTGACTTGCTTGCTTGGGTTTAAATTGCTTGTCACTGATACGGAATTTTTCGCGTCTATCTCCCATCAGAGTACGTAGTTCACGAATACTCAAATCACTGACTTCATGCATGCGTATGAGCAGTGACGCTCCCACAGGAAGCCGTCGATGGCGAATTTTACTAATCACTGGCGGTGCCACTTCCAATGCTCTGGACAACGCAGCATCATTTTTTAGGTGCAGCTTCTCTATGAGTGTGTCGAGTAAATTATTGGGGTCATAGGCTAGTTGATCTGCAAGCCGGCTGCTATCTTGGTTTTCGAAGTGAATTGTCATGTGAATGCGGATTCCTTATAAGCAGTTAGTGACTAAATTGCACTGGATGGGCAGCGACACAAAAGTTCTAGGTATTGCGCCGCAATCAGCCAATGCCCCTGATGCATAAAAAACTTTGCATAAGTAATTTAATAATAAAATAGCAACATATGCAGAAATTTCACTAACTTGATGTTTACTCTCAACATTTTTATTGGGTCGGATCATCAAATTGGTGGAAAGGTTAATAAATTTAAATTTTTTTATGACATCCAGCATCTGAAAATACTTACCAATTAGGAAAGTTTCCATGCCTTAACTTGATTTTAATTAATGTATTGCTAATTCCGTTTGACCTCGCGCAAGGTCACAAAGAATTAGTGAATCTGGCAACATTCATAGGTAAAAAATTAAGCTTTTGGCAAAAATTTTTATTTAGGAAGACGAATGGGCAAATAAAAAGCGTAGCTACGCCTGAAACCGAATGAAGCGGTGAATGCTGCGGATCAAACTAGCAAGCAGATGTAGGTGTGTGAACCAGGATCCTGGTCAGTCGACGGAAAAAGCAGAGGTGTTTAGCGTATGGATTTATGAAGTTCTAGCTGCAAATTTATCCAGCCATCATGACCTAGGGTAATCATGGTTTGCAAGTTGCGTTCGACAATACTATTTGCATCGGTCAGCGTTGCAGTAGCTTTATCCAGACTTGTTTCTCTTAAAACATGCAGCATAGGAAAGGGGGAGCGGTTGGTACAGTTAGTAACGTCCTCTGGAGTAGTTCCTGCAAATTGATACATGGGATGAAAACTAGCGATCTGTAGTACACCAGTCAGGTCGGATTCTTCAATGATAGCGTCAGCCACATCCAGAAAATCATTGTAGTCAATGAAGTCGGACAGTACCCATGGATGAATCAGCAAACAGGTATCTGTTCTCTCTGACGTTGTCTCTACTAATGTCAACAGCGCACGACGCAGATCGGCAGCTAATGCATCTGCATCGCGAGCATGACTAAGCGCATAGCTGATTTGATTTTTTACATGAACCGGTTTTGCGAACGGACAGAGATTTAGGCCGATTACAACGCGCTCAACCCAACCGCGGGTTAGTGCAATAATTTGCTCATGGGTATACTCATCAGCATCAACAAAAAGATTCATGGCTGACGGCGAGACTTGATAGCATTACCCAGCTCAATGACTGCCATCGCATAATAAAAACTACGGTTGTATTTTGTAATAGCAAAAAAATTCTCACTACCTACCCGGTACTGAGTTGGATGATTACCGTCTTCTAAATCTATCAGGCCAACTAGTAAGTCAGGTGGAATATCCAAAGGCGATGTTATTCCTGCACGACGCAGTTCGTCCATAGAGTGAGTTGCTGCTAAAACGACGCCTATTAGCGGCTTCCATTGTTCTTCAGTCGTTTTGTCAGCAGTGACAGGATAGGTTAGTGGCAGATCGTGAGTCCAACCGTGGTGAGTAAGAAAGCTGGCAACGCTGCCTATGGCATCTGCTGGAGAATTTCTGAGATCGATACGGCCATCGCCATCAAAATCTACTGCATACCGACGTATGCTACCCGGCATAAATTGGGGTAAACCTATCGCCCCGGCAAACGAGCCCGAGAGACTCAATGGATCCAGATTATTTTCTCGCGCATACAAAAGAACTTGTTCAAGCTCTTGGCGAAAATAACGCATTCTGGTTTCGCGGTTACCGGTTTCCGGATAAGCAAATCCCAGAGTAGTCAAAGCATCCACAACACGAATAGTTCCCTGGCTGCGGCCATAGATAGTTTCTACGCCAAGTATGCCAACAATAATTTCAGGAGGAATACCAAACTCAGATTGGGCCCGGCGAAGTTCTGTTTCATATTTATCCCAAAAAAGCAGGCCGGAACGCACGCGTACAGGCTCAAGAAAGCGCTGTCTGTAAGCTGTCCAATTTTTACTTTTTCCTGCAGCGGGTGGGTTAATGAGCTTAACGACTTTTTCTAAATACGATGCATTGGAAAAAAGCGTTATTAATTCTTGCTGTTCAAAGCCGTGCTGCTCGTGCATGTGATCAATAAATTCCGTAACTGATTTCCATTGTACGAAATTGGTAAATTCGGATTCGCTGCCTACAGTATCTTTTTTAGTAGATTTTTTGTGGTGATGTGCAGTAGTTGGTTCAGACTTTACTTTGAGCGCGTGTCGCGAGCTTTTTGCAAACGTAAATGTGGGTAGCAAGGAAGTAGTAAGAGCCAGAAAGAAAATTAAAAAGCGCATTAAAATTAAAGATTCGTCGAGTAAAGGTTAGGCAGGGATTATGAAAAACATCCATCGCTGGTGCCAAGTATAGTCTATAAGATTCTACTTTTATAGAAGGTAACTATTTATGCCATGAGTACTGCATTTTATTCACATCCAGATTGTATGCTGCATGAAATGGGGCTTGGGCATCCAGAATCACCCGACCGTCTTATATCCATTAACGATCAGTTGATCGCAACACGATTAGTGGACTACCTGGTATGTCGCGAGGCACCCGAAGCATCAATGGCAGCCATACGCCGCGTACATACGCAGGAGTTAATTCTATCGATAGAGGATCATATACCCGGGGTGCATGATGCGGTGGTTGGCCAAGGCGGGCCTTACTATGCGTTAGATGCCGATACATCGATCAATCCTTATTCTTTAAAGGCCGCCTTACGTGCTGCCGGAGCAGCGATTGCGGCAACCGATGCCGTAATTGTCGGTGAAATTCAGAATGCGTTTTGTGCCATACGCCCACCAGGCCATCATGCGACACCATCACAGGCTATGGGATTTTGCTTGTTTAATAACGTGGCCATCGCTGCTCGACATGCGTTAGATGTGCATGGCTTGCAGCGTGTTGCTGTGGTTGATTTCGATGTTCATCACGGTAATGGAACCGAAGCCGCTTTTAAGCACGACGAACGGGTATTAATGGTGAGTTTTTTCCAGCATCCTCTTTATCCTTATAGCGGTGTACCTGCAAGAAATGACGCGGCTAGCCATATGATTAATATTCCAGTGCCGGCCTACACTCAAGGCGAAGCAGTGCGCGCAGTAGTCAAAGAACATTGGTTGCCTGCCTTGCATGCTCACCGCCCAGAATTAATCTTCATATCCGCTGGCTTTGACGCTCACCGCGAAGATGATCTGGCCTCAATGAATTTAGTCGAGGATGACTATGCCTGGATGACGCATCAGCTCATGGAGGTTGCAAAAATTCATGCCCAGGGCCGTATTGTCAGCTGCTTGGAAGGCGGGTATCACTTATCCGCTCTGGCGCGCAGCGTCATAGCTCACCTGAGAGTACTTGCTGATCTCGGTTGAACGCACGCGGGCGGGTAGAATACTGTCTCACGTTTCGGTTTTCTCCATTTTCAACGATACCTATTATGTCCATTCAGTGGTTCCCCGGTCACATGAACTCTGCGCGCAGAAAAGCCGCAGAGTCCATGGAAAAAACCGATCTCGTTATCGAGGTACTGGATGCCCGACTTCCAGAGGCCAGCAGTAATCCTATGATTACTGAGTTGCGCAAAGCGCGTCAGCGACCATGTTTAAAAATACTCAATAAGAGCGATTTGGCCGATCCTGTGGCAACCCAAGCGTGGCTTAGGTACTACGAAGCCCAGCCACAAGTTCATGCGGTTGCGCTTTCATGTAAAAAAGCGTCCGAGGTGGCAAAGATTCCTGCGTTATGTATGAAGCTCATACCGCATCGCGGCACCACATTAAAACCTTTGCGCGTAATGATTATGGGGATACCCAACGTTGGTAAATCAACGTTGATGAATGCCCTGCTTAAAAAGCGGGTAGCCAAGGTGGGTGATGAACCAGCAGTCACCAAAACTCAGCAGCGACTTTTCTTAGGTAATAACATCGTACTCATTGATACGCCCGGAATGATGTGGCCAAAAATTGGCCATGCATCCGACGGCTTGATGTTAGCCGCGAGTCATGCCATAGGGGTTAATGCCATCATCGAGGAAGAGGTAGCTGAATTTTTGGCTGCTCAATTGCTTGAACATTATCCGTCTATGCTAGCAGCCCGCTATGGCACGCAGCCAACTACGAATGATGGTGTCGCCGTCTTAGAATCCATAGCTCAGAAGCGTGGCTTACGTTTGCGAGGGGGCGATTTTGATATAGAAAAAGCTGCCCACACTCTGCTTCAAGATTATCGTAGTGGTGTGTTGGGCAGAATTAGCCTGGAGACGCCCGAGCGCCGAACAAATCTGCTGGCTAGCTATGAGGCACCTCCTTCACTTGCCATCGAACAGGTACGAGAAGAGTACGAACCAGAATCAGATTAGGGCACAGCTTTAATTAATTACTCACGAAATATCTCACTTTTGTTTATTCAATGGTTCTGTAGATCGCCGTATTTAAAAAAACCACAGAGAGACGCCATGACACAGCCGCTATCTTCATCCGACACTCCCTATGTGATTAATCAACGTGAGCATGGTGTTGTTACTCTCACGCTTAATCGTGGTGAAAAATTAAATCCGCTGTCAGAAGAAATGCTGGCGGCGTTACAAGCTGAAATCGACGCTATAGCTATCGATCCCAAGGTCAGATTGGTTGTGCTGGCTGCTCGAGGCAAAGCATTTTGTGCCGGTCACGATTTAAAGCAGATGCGTTCTGAGCCATCGACGAATTATTACAAATCACTTTTCCACAGCTGCAGCAAGCTAATGCTGGCGATACAAAATATGCCGCAGCCTGTGATTGCGCGTGTTCACGGTATTGCCACTGCTGCTGGCTGCCAGCTAGTGTCTATGTGTGATTTAGCCGTGGCCTCTACCGACGCACATTTTGCGGTATCAGGTGTTAATTACGGTTTGTTTTGCTCTACACCTTCTGTAGGCTTGTCGCGTAATGTGCCGCGCAAGCAGGCGATGGAAATGCTGCTGACGGGCGATTTTATTGATGCACATACAGCCAAAGACAGAGGCCTGGTCAATCGTGTCGTAACGCCTGATGCATTGGATCAGGAAATTTCTGTGCTTGCCAACAGCATTCTTTCCAAACCAGCAGTTGCCATTGCCATGGGTAAGCAATTGTTTTACCGTCAGCTGGAAATGGGTATCGCAGCAGCATATCAGTTAGCAGGTGAGAACATGGCTTGCAATATGATGGACGAAGCAGCGCTTGAAGGCGTACAGGCATTCATAGAAAAACGGTCTCCTTCCTGGAAACCGTAACATTCATAGGTCGCAGCTAGCCTCGCTAGTCGTTTACCTTGCGCATAACTCAGCAAACGAAAATTTATAAATCTTCCTTGGTCATAGTGCAATACAGTGTATGCCGTGATTGAGCCAATGCGCGCATGCTTTGGTCGATGCTATCCGGTGATAAAAACATCAGTGGTTTTCTAGGAATCATGATTTCTCCTTGATGTATAGAACTGATGTCATTGAATAGATGCACCTTCACGGCCTTGGTATTGAGTACGGTTATCTGGGTATCTCGTATGTTCGTTGAGATGGCGTGCGAGCTGTAGCAGCTAGCGTCGCTGGCATAGTTAGACTCAGGTCGACAAGTTGCAGACACCCAATGAGGACTAATGTATTTCATGCCAGGCTGCATGCGAGCCAATCGATAAGGTCCCGCGCCATTAGCCAATACAACACCTTTAAAGGCTGGTCCTTCGTAGCTAAAATTTTCGTGTAAAGAAAGTATTTTTAACGCTTCATTCAATGGGCGCGTAAGGCAATCGCTGATTTTTGCTAATGTGTCAGAGCCGCTGATTTGCCATACCCGCATTCCATCATTAGCTGAATTGAAACTGCCGCTTTGAGAGTTGCAGTAATCAACTAAGGCAAGAACATGATCCGCTGTTAATTGAGGTAAATTTTTTTTTGCAGATTGTGAAGACGCCTGGGTTTGCTCTGGCTGAACCTGCAAATTTAGCCATTCAAAAATTTTTGGATGAATGACTTCAGCAAGCATGACGCGTTCTTCAATACTTATTGCATTGAGTGTAGTTTGAAATGATGCAATAAGATAATTTTTATGATGAGGATGGATTGCTGCTTCCAGACTCATTCCCGGGATGGTTACGGAGTAGTTTTTTAGAAATTCTTGCGTAGAAAAAAGGCCACATGCGATCTGGTAGCCCTTAGCTAACTCTCTGGATTCAAGCGTATCGTCAGGATAAAAAAGTTTATGTGCGTGTAATACGTCATATTGATTTTTTACTTCATCATAAATAGTCTGTCGGTATTTATGGTTAATTTTTTCTAAGGTAGATTTCGTCGATTGGTTGATATCAACTTTATTGATTTTTGAAATGCACTCAGAATTTAGTCGCGATAAATATGATTCATGCCGTATATTTTTTTGCGTTAAAGAAAGAAGTTTTACGTGATTTAGCGCGTGCAGCATGTCACCCTCCATGTTGAGTTAACACTCATTTTTTTAATCGATCGAATTGATCGTTAAAAATTATTATGGAGAGTACGTACCCATTGCGACGATAGGGTTTAGTCTGTGCGAGTCAGTTGTATGAGGTGGCTCAATTTTGCGCAAAAAATTATGTTAGAGATCTTAGCAATTTTTCTGGAAATAAAAAAAGCCCGCTAACTTCGCGGGCTTTTTAGTTTAAAGCAATGGATGTTGATTACATCATTCCATCCATACCGCCCATACCACCCATGCCGCCCATACCACCCATGCCGCCGCCCGATCCTGGTTTGTCTTCAACCAAATCTGACACCATGCAATCGGTAGTGAGCATTAACGAAGCGATAGACGCTGCATTTTGCAAAGCAGAACGTGTTACTTTGGCTGGATCGAGCACACCCATTTCAACCATATCGCCGTAAGTACCATTAGCTGCGTTGTAACCGAAGTTACCTTTGCCTTCGAGTACTTTGTTGACTACGACAGATGCTTCTTCACCAGCATTGCTAACGATCATGCGCAGTGGCTCTTCCAT
>JAJTGE010000045.1 GCA_021298555.1 Oxalobacteraceae bacterium | reverse complement strand
GAGGCGCTCAACGATTTCCTGATCGCTCACCTTGCGTCGCTCTATGCCCTCGGCTTTGGAATGGTCGATGATCATGGTGTTGACTTCAGTCGATGGATAGGCTTTGCGATCCCCCGCTTTGTAGTCATACCAACCGGATGATGTTTTCTGGCCAAAACGCCCTTTTTCACAGAGCAAATCGGCCACTTTTGAATAGGTTACTTCAGGTTTTTCGACATAACGACGTTTACGTATGTACCAGCCGATATCGTTACCTGCCAAGTCACTCATGCGGAACGGACCCATGGCAAAGCCGAATTTTTCTACCGCTTTATCAACTTGCTCCGGCAGACAGCCTTCTTCAAGCAGGAAACCCGCTTGCCTTATGTATTGTTCAATCATGCGATTACCAATGAAGCCATCGCAGACACCGGATACTACGCCAGTCTTTTTAATAGTCTTTGATAAAGCAAGCGTAGTGGCGAGTACGTCTTTGCCTGTTTTTGCGCCGCGAACGATCTCCAGCAGCTTCATGACATTGGCGGGACTAAAAAAGTGAGTGCCGATCACATCCTGTGGGCGTTTCGTAAAGGCAGCAATTTGATCGACATCGAGTGTTGAGGTATTAGACGCGAGTATCGCCCCAGGTTTCATCACCTGATCTAGTTGTTTGAATACGGTTTCTTTAACGCTCATGTCTTCAAATACCGCTTCGACTACGATGTCGGATTGGCCTAAATCTGCATAGGCTAGTGTGCCGCTGATCAGCCCTACGCGTTTATCAAACTGCTCTTGCGTGAGACGCCCTTTTTTCATCGTGTTTTCGTAGTTTTTACGAATGGTGGCTAAGCCCTTGTCTAATGCCTCTTGCTTCATTTCCAGCAGCTTGACAGGAATACCTGCATTGGCAAAATTCATAGCAATGCCACCGCCCATAGTCCCCGCACCAATAACTGCTGCTGATTTGATCGTTCTTAGTGGGGTATCTGAAGGAACATCGGGTATTTTTGAGGCGGTACGTTCGCCAAAAAATGCATGACGCAATGCTTTAGATTCTGTCGTTTGTACCAAGTCAAGAAACAAATCGCGCTCAACTTTAAGGCCGTCATCAAATTTCATTTTTACTGCGGCAGCGACAGCTTCGACGCATTTAAGCGGCGCCGGAAAAGGGCCGGCAACAGTACGTACAGTATTGCGTGCAAATTGAAGATAGCCATCCGCATTCGGGTAGCTAATTTTCATGTCGCGTATCTTGGGCAGTGGGCGCGCATCCGCTATTTTTTTAGCGAAGGTCATTGCGCCATCGAGCAACGTCCCAGTGATCATTTGATCAAATAATTTTGTACTGGCGAGCTTTTCTGACATCACCGTTTTACCTGAAACGATCATGTTAAGCGCAGGCTCCAAGCCTAAAATACGCGGCAGCCGTTGCGTGCCACCCGCGCCTGGCAAAATACCGATGTTGACTTCGGGCAGAGCAATCTGCGCACCTTCCAAAGCAACCCGGTAATGGCAACCCAAGGCCAGTTCCAGGCCACCACCCATGGCTACACCATGTATTGCAGCGATAACAGGTTTATCAAAGCTTTCGACCATACGTATGACGGTATGCAGTGACGGTTCTTGCAGGGCTTTGGGAGAATTAAATTCGCGTATATCTGCACCGCCTGAAAATCCTCTGCCCTCACCAATGATAACCACCGCCTTTATCGACGCATTGTCAGCCGCTTTAGCGATACCTTCGACTATGCCCGTCCGAGTAGCATGCCCGAGGCCGTTCACAGGCGGGTTGTTTAGCGTAATGACGGCGATATCGCCTTGCTCGGTGTAAGTGGCGGTCATGCTTGTCTCTCCGGTAGTTATTTTTAAAAATAGAGTGTAGCCAAATAATGACTCACAGTAATAACTATACCTTAGAAAAGCACGACCGTATTATTCTTATCGTTGTACGCAAATAATTTGTGTGGCATATGTAAAGCACTTGCAATGCTGACCTCAATTTGAATGTCGTTTGACTCTCAGAATGGCACTACGTTGTTGATCTTCTGCATAGGCATAATCAACCCTGCCATTGAGCACTTTCCCCATCACGATCATGTTGGTAGTGATGGCATCATGATCCCTGGAACTGAAAGGTTTTTCATAGCTTGTAACGACACCTTGATACCGGAAATTTAAATTTTCTAACGCATTACGTATCGCATCACCTTCCAGTGACTTTGATTGACGAATTGCATGCGCTAACAAGTGCATTCCGTCGTAACCCTGAGCAGCACTCATGGGCGATGGTATGAGGTCAGTTTTATATGCGCGATGGTAAGCAAGTAAAAAACTATTTTTAGTCGTTGACCCGGCATCTTGTATAAAGGTCTGGGGCATTAGTGCACCATCGCCTGCAGGGCCCGCAGCATCAATGAAATTTCGCATGGATAGTGTCCAGCTACCCAGTAGTGGTACTCGCCAGCCAGACGACTGAACTCCACGGGCAATGCTCGCTAGTTCCGGGCCAATTCCCCACACTACCAACGCAGTGGCACCTGCAGATCGTGCACGTTTTATCAGGCTACTCATGTCGGTGTCCCCGACTTTAAAACGACATTCGATGACCACATCCAGACCAGCAATTCTGGCTTGCTCGGCAAATGATGAAACGCCACTGTCGCCATACGGCGTGGTGTCAGCCATTAACGCAACTCGCATTAGCCCTTTGCGCTTGAGATCAGCGGCAAGTACTTTAGCTTCCAAGTCTAGTGTGGGAGAAACACGAAAGATGAAATTGACAGGCTGAGACGGCGGAGAAAATTTACGTGTTAGTGCGGGACCAGTCGATACAGCAACAACTAAAGGAATTTTTGCTTTTTGATAGTAATCAATTGATGCGAGTCCTACACCGGTATTAACAATGCCTATGGTTGCCACAACTTTTGCGCGGGTCAATTCGTCAGCAATTTTTGCCCCGATTTCGTTGTTGGCTGTGTCATCGCGCTCGATGAGCTCAATGGGCAAACCGTTGATACCTCCTGAGCTATTGATTTCATCTGCAGCAAGGCGAACGCCATTGCGCATGCTTTCGCCCATGGGGCTAGATCCACCGGTGAAGGGCCCACTAAGACCTATACGTATAGTTTGAGCATGAACAGCTGTGCTTAGAAATACACACAGTGAAAGAGCTGATGTTATACAAAGTTTTTTTGCGCGATTTGAGTTCGCGATAGTGCGTTGACAGGCATCCAATTCAGTCTCCTCGTCGAATGAATTGGGCATTTCAAGCTATCGCTACTCTGCTGTCTAGATACGTGCATTTTTTGTGGCAAAGACCCCACCGAGTATTCTGTAAAACGACCATAAATAAAAAAAGCCCGCACTGAGTACGGGCTTAAGTCGTGGTTTAGTGACCAGATTATGAGGGACGCTTCATGTTGCACGATGTGGGCTGGGCAGCCACATAAGGATCAACTTTCTGATCTGTACGCCAGCCATAACCCGTGTTTTCCTGATCAAATTTAACTGTCTTACCATTCGTCTTGACCCATGTCGTCAAATATAGCGGTTGCTGTAGTTGATGATCGGATTTACGCATTTCAAGATCGCCATTCAGGCTTTTGAATTTTTGGCCCTCCATGGCGAATGCTACTTTTACCGGGTCAGTCGTTTTTGCCTGACTTACGCCTTTCGCCAGTAATTGTATTGCTGTGTAGGTGGTGACAGCATACAAATCATCGTTGTACTTCTTTTTAAATGTCTCAATGAGCTCTTTGCCAGCATACGTTTCATTGTTCACGTTCCAAGTACCTACGTAGCGGACATGCTCAGCAGCTGCAGCACCCATCACCGTAGGAACACCCGTGGTGTATCCATAATAGGTATAAAACTGGGCTTTTAAATCTGATTCGCGCGATGCTTTAATGAGTAATGCTAAATCCGAACCCCAATTACCTGTAATTACGGTATCGGCTCCACTAGCGCTGATTTTGGCAATGTAGGGAGCAAAGTCCTTTACGCTACCGATAGGATGTAGATCATCACCTACAATTTCTATATCGGGACGTTTACGCTTGAGATATTCTTTAGCAGCACGTGTTACCTGATGACCGTGGGCGTAGTTCTGTCCAATGATGTAAACTTTTTTCACTGACTTATCAGCAGATAAATAAGTCGTCAGTGCTTCCATCTTCATATCGGAATTGGCATCTAATCTGAAATGCCAAAAACTGCACTTGCTGTTGGTTAGATCGGGATCAACCGCTGCATAATTTAGGAACACAATTTCTTTACCGGGATTGCGTTCATTGTGCTTGTTAATCGCATCGATCAACGCACCGGCTGCTCCAGAACCATTACCCTGAACGATATAACGAAAGCCTTGATCAATCACGGCTTTTAAAACTGTCAGCGATTCTTGTGGACTGGCTTTGTTATCAAAGCCAGTTACTTCGAACGTATGGCCGGCTGCCCATTTTTCTTTGTTGGCTACTTCCGTAACAAGTTGAAAGCTATGAAGTAAATTTTGACCCACTGGCGCAAATGGACCTGACAGAGGATCAATAAAAGCAATTTTTATGTTCTCTGCAAGCACCGATGACGACGCTAGTGCTAGCAACATACCTGCAGTTGTCACCATTCTGCGAATTTGAACAGTCATGAATCTCTCCCTCACTCTTTTAAAATTATTATCAAATTTTCAGCCTGATAATTCTCAGACTTCCAGCCATTCTTTACGTACGATAGCATTTTCACGCAGTTCTGCAGGGGTACCTTCAAAGACAATAGTACCTCGCCCCATGACATAAACGCGCTCTGAAATTTTCATGGCAATATCGAGCTTTTGTTCTACTAGCAAAATAGACACACCGCGCGCTTTAAGAGCTAATAGATAATCAGCAACAAGATCAACAATTTTAGGCGCTAAACCCTCAGTAGGCTCATCAATCATAATGAGAGCAGGGTCACCCATGAGTGTGCGACACAGCGTTAGCATTTGTTGTTCGCCACCGGAAAGAACACCGGCTTGCGTGTGTTGACGTTCACGCAAACGCGGGAACATCTGATACATATCCTCTGCAGACCAGCGCGATGCTTTACCTTTTTTTTCTCCAAGCAGCAGATTTTGTTCTACTGTCAGCGTGGGGAAAATATCACGGCTTTCAGGCACGTAGCCTAGCCCGCGATGCGCTATTCGGAAAGGCGGCAAGCCCAGTATTTGTTCGTCATTAAATAGTATGGATCCGGTAGCATCAAGCTGCCCCATGACAGCTTTCACTGTGGTTGAGCGCCCTACGCCATTGCGTCCCAGCAAACTCACAATCTCGCCACGACCCACACGCAAATTAACGCCATGCAGTACATGACTTTTACCGTAAAACGCATGCAGATCACTCACTTCGAGTAAATCGCTCATAGCACCTCCTGATCAGGTGCATGGCTGCCCAAATAGGCTTCTTGAACTTTTGCATTTTCACGAATCGCAGCAGGCGTATCGCAGGCAATCACTTCGCCATAAACAACGACAGCAATTCTATCGGCTAAACCAAACACAACACTCATGTCATGCTCGACCATGAGTAACGTTTTATCTCTCGTTACTTTGGTAATTAAATTGACTGCGGCATCGGATTCAGAACGGCTCATACCGGCTGTTGGTTCATCCAATAAGATAACATTTGCGCCGCCAGCGATCGTAATACCTATTTCTAATGCCCGCTGTTCTGCATACGTCAGCAGACCTGCCGAGGTGTCGCGACGCCAAGCCAAGCCTATGGATTCCATGACCTGCTCTGCTTGTACGCGCGCATCTTTCAGTGCATTTAATTTATGCCAAAAAGAGTAGCGGTAACCTAGTGACCATAACACTGCACAACGCAGGTTTTCAAATACGGATAAGCGATGAAATATATTCGTGATTTGAAAACTGCGTGACAAACCCAGACGATTAATTTTGTAGGGTGGCAGCTGTTCTATCGCCTGACCATGCAACAAAATTTCACCACTGGTGACACCAAAGCGGCCGGATATCAAATTAAAGAGTGTGGATTTTCCAGCACCGTTAGGCCCGATAATAGCTAACCGTTCGCCTTTATTCGCAGAGAGATTTACGCCACGAATAATTTCTGTGCTGCCGAATTGTTTGCGTACATTGCGCAGTTCCAATGCAGACGTGGTCATGCAGCACCTCGCGCAATTCGGCGTTCTATTTCTGCGTTGGCTTCGCCTAAGGCATCCATATAAGCTGGACGACTACGTATAAATAAAACAGCCCCACCAGCAAATAAAGCGCTTGCAATAATCCATGCGAGCGGTTGAGCTGTATCGATCTGCGTGCCAAATAATTTAACAATGGATCCCTGTGCTGACTCTAGCGACCAGTGGTACGTCATTTCTACAAGCGTAACCAAACTCAAAAAAAGGATTAACGAGGCGGTGGTTATCTTGATCATCAGTGGAATCAATGGCGTGAACAGTCGATTCATCATTAATCTGAAATTCATCATGATGAGGCTTGCCAATCCGCCCGGAGCATACATCACCATCATGATGAAAAAGATTCCCAGGTAGAGCAGCCAGGCCTTGGTAACTTCAGACAGCATCACTGTCAGCAGTACCCCTATGACTGCGCCGAGTAACGGTCCAAAGAAAAAGCCTATGCCGCCTATAAATGTAAACAGCAATACTGCACCCGAACGAGCGGCGCTGACATTTTCTGCGCTAACAATCTCAAAATTAATCGCAGTTAATCCACCAGAAATACCAGCAAAAAAACCAGAAAGTATGAGCATCAGATATCGGACGCGCTGAGTGTCATAACCAATAAATTCAGCACGTTCTGGGTTATCACGAACAGCATTGGCAATGCGGCCCAAGGGTGTATGCGAAATCGCAAACATAGCAGCCGTACTGATGAACAACCACGCGGCTATTAAGTAGTAGACCTGTATTTGAGGGCCGTAGCTAATCCCTAAAAAGGGTTTGCCAAAAACTCGGTCAGCAGAGATGCCACCTTCACCACCAAAAAATCCAGGGAACATTAACGAACAAGCGAATACCAGTTCAACGATACCCAGCGAAATCATGGAGAACGTTGTACCGGAACGTTTGGTGGTCACATATCCAAACAAAATACCAAAGGCTAAGCCGGCGATACCGCCTATGAGTGGCACAAATGAAAGGGGTATAAAAAATGAGCCGCTAGTTGAAAGATTGATGGCATGAATCGCAAAAAATGCACCTAGGCCAGAATACACCGCATGACCAAACGACAACATGCCGCTTTGCCCCAACAGCATGTTGTACGACAAGGCAAAAATCATGGTGGTACCCATCAGTGATAGTAGCGACAAGCTACCGCCCGAAGGAAAAACATACGGTGCCAAAGCTAGCAGGATCCCAAAGCTGGTCCATACCAACCAGCGGCCTAGATTAATGGGTGTGTAACTTATAGTTTGCAAACTCATGCTCAGCTCTCCCGTGTACCCAGCAAACCTTTGGGCCGGAAAATCAGCATCAAGATTAAAAGCATGTAAGGAAGGATGGGTGCTATCTCAGCCAACGTAAGAGAAAGCAGTCGGTAAAAAGGCAATTCAGGGCTAATCTGCAATCCTATTTTTGCTAGCGGCCCAAGCAACGACCAATCAAGCGCAACCGCAAAGGTTTGTATCATTCCGATTAATATCGACGCGAACAAAGCACCCACTAACGACCCCATACCACCCACTACCACCACCACAAAAATGATGCTGCCTACGGTGGCGGCCATTGCTGGCTCGGTAACAAACGCATTGCCGCCTATGACTCCTGCCAATCCAGCCAATGCACATCCTCCACCAAACACCAGCATAAATACACGAGGCACATTGTGGCCCAGAGCCTCTACCGTTTCGGGATGCGTAAGCGATGCCTGTATCACTAGACCTATGCGAGTGCGTGTTAATAAAAGCCAGACAGCTAATAGCATAAACAACGCAACCAGCATCATGAAGGCGCGATATATTGGAAAAGCCAGCGCATAAAGAGTGAACAAGGGACCATCAAGTTCTGGCGGTATGCGATAGGGAACAGCTGCACGCCCCCATATCAATTGAACCAGTTCGACCACTACATACGACAAGCCAAACGTAAACAACAGCTCAGAGACATGGCCGTGTTTATGTACTGCGCGCAGCCCTAGGCGCTCGACGGCAGCGCCCATCAGACCCACTAATAAAGGAGCCAACACAAAGGCAGGCCAGAAACCTATGCTTTTGCTGATGGCAAATCCTAAATAAGCGCCCATCATGTAAAAACTGGCATGTGCAAAATTAAGTACACCCATCATGCTAAAGATGAGCGTTAACCCGGACGAGAGCATGAACAGCAGCAAGCCGTAGCTCATGCCATTCAATAATGAAATTACTGTAAATTCCACTCGCTCTACTCCCGAAAATTTACTGATTTCTTAAGCACGCTTAAGCCGTAGGTAATTTGTAATCACGATAGGTTTCGCGGATTTTATTTTTTAGAATTTTCCCTGTCGCTCCGAGTGGCAAACTGTCAGCGAACACCACATCATCTGGGGTCCACCATTTGGCAATTTTCCCATCATAGAAATTTAGTATGTCTTCTTTAGTTACATCCATGCCTGGTTTTTTCACCACTACCAGCAGCGGACGTTCATCCCACTTAGGATGAAAAATACCGATACAGGCCGCTTGCAGCACAGAGGGATGAGCGACCGCTATATTTTCAAGATCTATACTGCCTATCCACTCTCCACCAGACTTGATCACATCTTTGCTGCGATCAGTAATCTGCATGTAGCCTTCATGATCAATAACGGCCACGTCCCCAGTGGGGAACCAGCCACCCTCGAGCACATCACCACCTTCATTTTTAAAATAGCCTTCTATAACCCATGGGCCTTTGACCAAAAGGTTTCCATAAGTTTTGCCATCCCAAGGCAGCTCGTGACCATCGTCATCAACAATTTTCATGTCGACACCAAAAATGACCCGCCCTTGTTTTTCTAAAATGGCTTGCTTGGCTTCTTCGGGCAACTGCATATGCTTACCAGCCAACGTACAGGATGTTCCCAGCGGCGACATCTCTGTCATACCCCACGCATGAACAACATCAACACCATAGTCATGACGGAAAGTTTTCATCATGGCTGGCGGGCATGCCGAGCCGCCTATGACGGTGCGTTTAAAGGTCGAAAATTTAAGATTATTTTGACTCACATGCGCCAGCAAACTGAGCCACACCGTAGGTACACCGGCAGAAAAAGTCACACCTTCTTGTTCGAATAATTCATAAATCGATTTTCCGTCCAAGGCAGGGCCTGGAAAAACTAATTTAGCACCCGTTAGCATGACCGAATATGGTAGGCCCCAGGCATTGACGTGGAACATAGGAACCACAGGTAACACCACATCACGGGCAGAAACATTCAATGCATCAGGAAGTGCCGATGCATAAGAATGCAGCATAGTTGAACGGTGCGAGTACAACGCGCCCTTGGGATTGCCGGTCGTGCCTGAGGTATAGCAAAGACTCGAGGCTGAATTTTCATCAAACAGCGGCCACTCATACTCATCTGACTGATTAGCTATCAGATCTTCATAACACATCAGGTTGGTGATGTTTGTTTCAGCAGGCATGCGATCACGGTCGCACATCATGACAAAACCTTTGACTGTTTTACACAGTGCCGCCACTGATTCAACGATAGGTAAGAAATTTAAATCAAAGAAAAGATATAAATCTTCTGCGTGATTAGCTATGTAGGCAACTTGCTCGGGGTGTAATCGTGGGTTAATTGTATGCAGCACGGCACCAGAACCCGACACTGCGTAATAGGCTTCAAGATGACGGTAACCATTCCAGGCGAGGGTCGCCACACGGTCACCCATTTTTACGCCCAGTGTAGTTAATGCATTGGCAAGCTGTTTAGAACGTTTGTGGCAATCGCTATAGGTGTAGCGATGTATGTCACCTTCAACGCGCCTGGAAACTACTTCCGTGTCGCCGTAATACCTATCTGCATGCTTGATCAAGCTAGAAATGAGCAGTGGCTGGCTCATCATACGGCCCATGAGTGGGCTCTGTGGGTACTGCTCCATGTAGTCTCCTGAATATTTTATTTTTATAATGCAATTTTTGACAGACGCGCGATTCTCGAGCGCGAATTGTCTGTTCGTCAATAAAATTTTATTTTGCGCCGCAACAAAAATCAGAGTCTGCAAGCTCCTAAAACCTGAACAGACTATTCTTGCTCAGTGAGGCTAGGACTTCTCTGTCAAAATGCACTATTCCGCAAGCACTCAGCATTTGTATGACTGAGTGCTCGTTTGTATTTTGATGAATTTGATGACTTTCCATTAATCATCGTAACAGAAGCTAAAGATGAATTCTCCGGAAAACCCACTTGGACCCAGCCGTTTACTTGATGAACTTACCTGGTCCAACAGCTTTGCCAGCTTACCAGCAGGGTTTTACACAAAACTCACGCCTACACCGCTGCCTAATCCCTACCGAGTAGCCGTTAGTACTCGCGCAGCGGAGCTCATAGGTCTTGCTCCTTCCGAGTTTGATACTGACGAATTTTTAACAGCTTTTTCTGGCAACCGTCCCTTGCCGCAAAGCGAGTCACTGGCAGCGGTCTATTCAGGCCATCAGTTTGGCGTGTGGGCTGGCCAGTTGGGTGATGGTCGTGCGATTTTGCTAGGCGAAACCTTGGCACCGACCGAGCCCTCAGGCTCGCTTGAGCTTCAGCTCAAAGGCGCAGGCAAAACACCGTATTCACGTATGGGCGATGGTCGTGCTGTGCTGCGCTCATCGATTAGAGAGTTTCTTTGTTCCGAAGCCATGGCGGGCTTGGGCATACCCACTTCCAGAGCATTATGCATTGTGGGTTCGGATATGCGGGTTATGCGTGAGCAGCCTGAAACCACGGCAGTTGTTACGCGCATGGCGCCTAGCTTTGTGCGATTTGGCTCGTTTGAACACTGGTTTTACAACCAAAAGCCAGACGAGCTGAAATTATTGGCCGACTATGTCCTAGAAAAGATTTATCCCCATTTACTCGATACGGCTAATCCTTATCAAGCCCTGTTAAAAGAAGTTACGCACCGCACTGCAGAGCTCGTGGCGCACTGGCAAACCGTAGGCTTCATGCACGGCGTACTCAATACAGACAATATGTCGATTGTGGGTCAGACACTAGATTACGGCCCATTTGGTTTTATGGAAGCCTATGAGCCCGCCCATATATGCAATCACACCGATCAGCAGGGGCGTTATTCGTATCGTATGCAGCCCCGCATAGGCGAGTGGAACTGCTATGCCCTGGGTCAGGCTATGGTTGCACTGATAGGCGGCGTAGACGAAACGCAAGAAGCACTGGCGGTGTACAACCCCTCTTATGAAGCCAAGATCGCGTCGCTATGGCGCGCCAAGCTCGGACTGCAATCTGCTGAACCCGGCGATATGGAACTTGTCGAGTCTTTGCTTGATGCCATGGCGAGTAATCGTGTTGATTTCTCATTGCTGTTTCGTCGACTTTCTAGTCTGAAAATTGATGACCCATCCCACGACACTGCGGTGCGCGATCTGTTTATCGACCGTGCCTTATTTGATGCATGGACAGTAAATTACCGTCGTCGATTAAAGCGAGAATCCAGTAGTGACGAGGCGCGAAAAAGTGCGATGGACAGAGTCAATCCCAAGTTTGTATTGCGTAATTATTTGGCCCAGGTCGCTATACAAAAAGCCGAGCAAAAAGATTTTTCTGAAATAGAAATACTACTCACGCTTCTTGAAAATCCCTTTGATGAGCATCCGCAGTATGAGTCGTATGCCGAATTACCACCCGACTGGGCCGCACATATTGAAGTCAGTTGCTCTTCTTGAGTAACTATCACCACCTTCCTAAGGCAGGGAACCATCATGAGTACAAAAAAAGTTGTTCGTAGCGATGCAGAGTGGAAAGCACTGCTCGACCCTATGGAATATGAAGTAACTCGACACGCCGGTACCGAACGCGCATTTACTGGCCGCTATTGGGATCATCATGAACATGGTGTTTATCATTGCGTGTGCTGTAATACGCCGCTGTTTGAGTCTGATACTAAATTTGAATCTGGCTGCGGTTGGCCTAGTTATTTTCGTGCGCTTAATCCCGACTATGTCATGGAACGAGTTGATCGCACCCATGGCATGCTACGCACTGAAATCATATGCAATGTCTGCGATGCACATTTAGGCCATGTATTTCCTGATGGACCAGCACCCACGGGTCTGCGTTACTGTATCAACTCAGCGTCATTGCGCTTTACTGCGGCAACCTGATTAACGATCGGACTTACATGAAACTTTTGTTCGATTTATTTCCGGTTATTTTATTTTTTCTTGTATTTAAAATAGCCGGCGCAAATCCCGAGGCAGCTCAAGACGTAGGTAATATGTATTTGTCTGCTCTGGTATCCGGCGGCGAAGTCATTCTGAGTCAAGCGCCTATCTTGCTCGCAACTGCCGTGACTATTCTGGCCACGTTTGCGCAAATCGGCTGGCTACTGATGCGCCGACAGCGGGTAGACACCATGCTGTGGGTGTCCTTGGTCATTATTGTTTTTTTCGGTGGCGCCACGATTTATTTTCATGATGAGCAATTCATCAAATTAAAGCCCACGGTGCTTTACTGGTGTTTTGCTGCAGTTTTGTTACTGAGCCCCATCTTACTGAAAAAAAATCTGATGAAATC
>JAJTGE010000044.1 GCA_021298555.1 Oxalobacteraceae bacterium | reverse complement strand
TAGCCATCTTTTTGCGCGAGTTTTACGTAAGGATCATTGATATGGCCGTGCAGCCAGTTCTTGTTTGCTTTGTTTTTTGCCATTTGTTAAGGATACCGCATCGATCTTTAGAAAAAAATTTCAATGAACCCATTACGAAAAATTTACCGAATTTGCTACTAATAAAAATTCATCAAGTACACATAGGGAAAACCATGCAAGTCTTCTACTCAGACTTTAATTACGTAGGAAGGGTAGCCAGTTGCGCATCCCAACCCTTAATGAGCAAACGTGCGGTCTGCAGCCATCGCTAGAAAATTTAAAGTCATTCATATGCTACCGACGTTAGAGCCACTCAAATCAGCCAGGGATAATTTTCTGATAATCAGTGACGTAACTAACATCTACGTAGTCGGCAATTCCTCGCGGTGTAAACATCCGCAGTAACCGCAGGCAAAAAGCAGCCATAAGGAACAATCTACAGATCCGATGGCACTGCTTGGGCAAGTAGCGCTTATGCCTCGCGTACAATAGCGTTTTTAGGAAATATCATGCTTAAACTCACTTCTGCTCAACGCAGCGAGCTACGCTCGCAAGCCCACGATCTGGACCCCGTCGTCATGATAGGGGATGGTGGCTTAACGCCATCCGTCATGAAAGAAATCAGCACTAGTCTGAACTCACATGGATTGATCAAGGTGCGCGTATTAGGCGATGACCGCGAAGCGCGCTTGGGCTACTACGAAACTATTTGTGCCGAACTAAATGCCGCCCCGGTACAACATATAGGCAAATTATTGGTGCTGTATCGTCCCAAAGTGGAAACGGCTAAAGAAGTCAAAACAACTCGGGGCAAAGGGTTGCGTGAAGTGGTTATCGTCAAGACCAATCCGACCAAAAAACCAACCATAAAGAAAATCATGGTCAAGGGTAATGAGCGCATCACCGCAGGCGGCAATGTAAAACGTGCCAAGGTACGCCAAACTAGTCAGAAGAAAAATTCCCTGGGCAGATAAAGCACAATTAGTCTCTTACCGAGATTTCACAACCAAGGCCACGGCAAGCAGGCTCTGTACAAGATAGATGACGCTGGCTGCGCCATGCAACCATCCAAATCGTGCACGCATAGCGTCATCCATGATTCCACCCGACTGCGCTGCAATCGTTCGTAGCTCTGCCATGTAGGGCTGCAAACCAAAATAGCCAATCACCGTGCATGCAAGCATGCTAATCACACATTTAATTAGCAGTGAGCGCGACGGGTTTTCTTTGTCAGTCCACATAAACGCTAGCAGCACAACACCACAAACCAGAGATATCCACGCTTGCGTTCTAAAAACTGCACCGGCAAGAGTACCCGCTAGAGTTCTGTCTGCTAATGTAGAAAAAAGCACAGGGGCAACGACATAGCCCACGGTCCAGAGGCTACCTGCCCAGAACGTAATCAATAAAATCCGCAGCCTGGGCAACAGCGCAGTTAGCATTGCGCTTAGATGTACTTCACATCGATGATTTCATAGGAACGCACACCGCCAGGTGCTTGCACTTCAACTTCGTCACCTGCATATTTACCAATTAAAGCGCGCGCAATCGGTGAGCTAATAGAGATTTTTGATACCTTGAGATCAGCCTCATCATCGCCCACAATTTGATACGTCACGTTATCGCCACTTTTGAGATCTTGTAAAGTGACTGTGGATGCAAAAACGACTCGCCCCTCAGCATCGAGCAAGGTGGGGTCAATAATTTGTGCGGCAGAGAGCTTGCCCTCGAGTTCTGCGATACGCCCTTCTATAAAGCTCTGACGTTCTTTAGCTGCATCGTATTCTGCATTTTCCGAAAGATCGCCCTGGGCACGAGCCTCGGAAATGGCATTAATGACAGCGGGACGCTCAACATGTTTAAGACGTTGCAATTCTTCTTTCAATAATTGCGCGCCGTGTACGGTAATGGGGACTGTGCTTATCATGGTTTCACTAGAAAATTAAAAACGCAGAGGCTGCGTAATACACAGCCTCTGCCGATGGAACTTCGATAGTAGAAGTTTAATATAAATCAGTGCAGCGACGCATGCATGGTCTGCAAATCATACACATGCAGCTCGTTAAGGTGAGCCATACCTGCAACGGCGGCCTCGGCGCCTGCAATGGTGGTGTAGGTCGTCACTCTGGCAGCCAGCGCCGATGTACGTATCGTGCGTGAATCATGAATGGCAGTACGCTTTTCTTCTACGGTATTGATGACCAGTGCAATTTCGTTGTTCTTGATCATGTCGACCACATGCGGCCTTCCTTCAACTACCTTATTGACCGTTTCAACGGGTATGCCAGCGGCCGCAATAGAGACTGCTGTGCCTTTAGTGGCCACCACAGAAAATCCGATTTCTACTAACGCTTTGGCCACTAGCACTGCGCGTGGCTTGTCACTATTTTTAACAGACAGAAAAACCCGACCCGAGGTAGGCATACGTATGCTGGCACCGAGTTGGGATTTAACGAAGGCCTCACCAAATGTTTTACCTACGCCCATCACCTCGCCAGTCGATTTCATTTCCGGTCCGAGTATCGTGTCTACACCAGGGAATTTATTGAAGGGGAATACCGCTTCTTTCACACTAAAGTAAGGTGGTTCGACTTCTTTGCCTATGCCTTGACTATCAAGCGATTGCCCCACCATACAGCGGGCCGCAATTTTTGCCAACTGCAAACCTGTCGCCTTGGATACATACGGCACTGTGCGTGATGCACGAGGATTGACTTCAAGTACAAAGACGACATCTTGCATCTTGCCGTCGATTTCTTGCTGCTGAATTGCGAACTGCACATTCATCAACCCAACAACGTTAAGACCTTTAGCCATCATGGCCGTTTGCTCTTTGAGTATCTCGATAGTTTCTTTAGAAAGCGAGTAGGGTGGCAGTGAGCATGCTGAATCGCCCGAATGAACACCGGCCTGCTCAATATGCTCCATCACACCACCAATAAAGGTACGCTTGCCATCAGAAAGACAATCCACGTCAACTTCAATGGCGTCATTTAAGAATCGATCGAGCAGCACCGGTGAATCATTTGATACTTTGACTGCCTCGCGCATATAGCGCTCAAGATCACGCTGCTCGTGCACGATTTCCATTGCGCGACCACCCAAGACATACGACGGTCGAACAACCAGTGGATAACCAATTTCCTGTGCTAATGCCAGTGCCTGCTCTTCAGTACGCGCGGTACGATTAGGCGGTTGACGTAACTTGAGATCCTGCAAAAGTTTTTGAAACCGCTCGCGATCTTCTGCTGCATCAATCATATCCGGGCTAGTACCTATGATAGGTACGCCATTGGCTTCCAAGTCGAGCGCCAATTTCAAAGGAGTCTGACCACCGTATTGAACGATCACACCCACCGGTTTTTCTTTATCTACAATTTCAAGCACATCTTCTAAAGTGAGCGGCTCAAAATACAATCGATCCGAGGTATCGTAATCGGTAGATACTGTCTCAGGATTGCAGTTCACCATAATGGTTTCGTACCCATCTTCGCGCATGGCGAACGCCGCGTGAACGCAGCAATAATCGAATTCAATACCCTGACCAATACGATTCGGGCCACCACCCAACACCATAATTTTTTTGCGTGATGTTGGATGCGATTCGCACTCTTCTTCGTAGGTGGAATACATATACGCCGTGCCGGTGGCAAATTCACCCGCACAGGTATCAACACGTTTGTAAACAGGCCGCACATTCATCATGCGGCGCAATTTGCGAACTTCACGGTCTTCAACTTTTAATAGTTTGGCTAAGCGTCGATCAGAAAATCCTTTGCGCTTTAAGGCCAGAAGTGTTTCTTTGGTGACGTCAGAAATTTTTTGAGTTTCTAACCAGAGCTCGATATCAATGATTTCTTTGATCTGCACTAGAAACCAAGGATCAATTTTAGTGAGTTGATGTACTTCTTCAACAGTAAAACCCTGAGCAAATGCATCGCCCACATACCAGATTCGCTCTGGCCCTGGCTCACCGAGTTCTTCTTCAATTACTTCGCGATCGGTTGTTTTTTCGTTCATACCATCTACGCCGACTTCCAGACCGCGTAATGCTTTTTGAAACGACTCTTGGAAAGTGCGACCTATGGCCATCACTTCACCCACGGATTTCATTTGAGTAGTTAAGTGACTGTCTGCTGCTGGGAATTTTTCGAATGCAAAGCGGGGAATTTTAGTGACGACGTAATCAATCGAAGGCTCAAATGAGGCCGGAGTTGCACCCCCGGTAATATCGTTACGTAATTCATCCAGAGTAAATCCAACTGCCAGTTTGGCCGCCACTTTGGCAATCGGGAAACCTGTAGCTTTCGATGCTAGAGCTGACGAGCGCGAAACCCGAGGATTCATTTCAATCACAATTAATCGACCGTCTTTGGGATTAACAGCAAACTGAACATTGGAGCCGCCAGTATCGACACCAATTTCACGCAACACCGCCAATGAGGCATTGCGCATGATTTGGTATTCTTTATCCGTGAGTGTCTGCGCTGGAGCCACCGTAATGGAGTCACCCGTGTGCACACCCATAGGATCAAGATTCTCAATCGAGCAAACAATAATGCAATTATCGTTTTTATCTCGAACGACTTCCATTTCAAATTCTTTCCAACCCAGCAGTGATTCTTCAATCAACAATTCGCTGGTAGGTGATGCTTCGAGGCCTCGTTTACAGATAGCTTCGAATTCTTCTGAGTTGTAAGCGATACCGCCGCCCGATCCACCCATCGTAAATGATGGACGTATAACCGTTGGAAACCCTACTTGCCTTTGAACCGCCCACGCTTCGGTCATGTCATGTGCAATGCCAGAGCGCGCAGAGCCCAAACCAATTTTGGTCATTGCATCTTTAAACTTAGAACGATCTTCTGCTTTATCGATGGCCTCAGGTGTTGCACCGATTAGCTCGCAATTGTATTTGGTAAGAACACCATGTCGATGTAAATCCAATGCGCAGTTCAGAGCTGTTTGTCCACCCATAGTCGGCAAAATAGCGTCTGGTTTTTCTTTAGCGATGATGCGCTCAACGACTTGCCAGTTAATAGGTTCGATATAGGTTACATCAGCCATTTCCGGGTCGGTCATGATGGTGGCAGGATTGCTGTTAACCAAAATGACCTTGTAGCCTTCTTCACGCAGTGCCTTGCATGCTTGAGCACCCGAGTAATCAAACTCGCAGGCCTGACCGATAACTATCGGACCAGCACCGATGATGAGAATACTTTTTATATCGGTACGCTTAGCCATGTTTGTGCTTCTCCATCATTGCCACGAAACGGTCAAACAAAGGGGCAATGTCATGCGGCCCGGGTGAGGCCTCGGGATGCCCTTGAAAACAAAATGCAGGACGATCAGTTCGTTCAAAACCTTGCAGGGAATTATCGAAAAGAGAGACGTGCGTCACACGACAATTTGAAGGTAGGGTGTTCGGGTCCACTGCAAAGCCGTGGTTTTGTGAAGTAATCATGACTTTTTTGGTATCCAAATCCTGTACTGGATGATTGGCACCGTGGTGACCGAATTTCATTTTGATGGTTTTCGCACCCGATGCCAGTGCCATAATTTGATGACCAAGACAAATACCAAACGGAAGAATATTGAACTTCACGCCGTAATCAAACGCAACCACATGAAATTTTGGTGAACTGAGTTCGCTGTAACCCCGACCGAGCAGCCACTCGGTTTGTGTCCATTCGTACGATTTTTTGGTAGAAACCACTTTCGCCAGATCCACGCCTGCCAAACCAGCAAAGGCCTCTGCATGTTCCAAAGCGACCGCCTGTTTTGCATCAGGACCAGCCACTATAGAACCGCCTTGAGCGCCTTTTTCTCGCAAAATACGCGTCAGCTTGCGGGTATCAATACCCGCGATGGCGACGATATTTTCGGCTTTGAGGTAATCGGAAAGGCTTTGAGTCGATCGAAAGTTGGATGCTTGCAGTGGCAAATCTCGAATGATCAGACCAGCGGCATGGATGCGGTTTGACTCCACATCCTCGGCATTCACTCCGGTATTGCCTATATGAGGGTAAGTAAGGGTAACAAGCTGACGGCTGTAACTGGGATCAGTCAGGATTTCCTGGTAGCCGGTCATGGCAGTATTGAAAACAACTTCGCCACTGGTATAACCTGCGGCGCCGATTGAAAATCCTTTAAATACTGTGCCATCCGCTAGCGCAAGTATGGCCGGATGCTCGTTGGCCGAAAGAAAAGGCGGCAAAAGTAACTCCAAGATAGTTACCGCCGCAGCTATATCCCTGCTACTCGCTAGCCGGCTTGCTCAATAAGAGCATGCGGAATACGGGTGGGTAAGGAGGGTAAGAAAGGAGGCTTGTGCGGGCGGCGGGTTCAATTAGTTAAACCTTGCAATTGTACCGCGAAGCATCATTCTCGAGCAAGCCTACGCCCTAAGCCGTATTCCGGCTAAGTAGTGACTTACAGACCCAATGCCGCAATACCGGCCTTGGCGATCTGAGCATCCTCATTGGATTTCACCCCCGAAACTCCTACTGCGCCTACACAATCACCGCCAGCCATGATGGGTACTCCACCTTCTAGCAGTCCATCGATATTCGGTGCTGAAAGAAAAGAATATCTGCCGTTGTTGATGACGTCTTCGTAGACTTTGGTCTCGCGTTGGCCTAAAGCGGCTGTTCGCGCCTTGGATGGGGCAATCGATGCCGATACAGGGGCTGCGCCATCGAGGCGCTGTAACCACAGTAAACTGCCTCCGTCATCGACTATCGCTATAGTTACAGCCCATTTGTTGGCCGCAGCCTCGGACTCGGCAGCCGCCGCAATTTTCCTTACATCCGACAGAGTCAGTGCTTGTTTGGACCGCATATCGTCATTCCCCTGAGTTCAAAAAGGCTGGATTGTACGACAAGTTTTTTCAGAAGACTGTTCGTTATGATGTCAAATAAATAATTCGGCACTACTTTGACAAGAAGCGCGGCATCGCTTACATTCGCCCTTGTTTTTTACCAAACGAAAATTTTATCTAATTTGCATTACTTTAGCCTTCACTTGCTGACACGCCGAGCGGCGCTTATACCCCTCATGGTGGGGATGCTTTATTGCCCCCCCATGGCAGCTGCAGAGCCCGAAAGCGAACCCAATTTTTTAGTCACCACTCTGTCGAACTTCACAGACCGGGCTGCGCAGCTAGCCTTACAAGCCATGTCTCTGGTAGGGATTAACTACCGTCGAGGCGGAAGCACACCTGAAAATGGCATGGACTGTAGCGGACTCGTGCGTTATGTATTCAAAGAAGCTCAGGGAAAAGACCTGCCGCGCACTTCGGCTGAAATTAGCAAACTTGGTGAATCCGTAGACAAGCAAGACCTGCAACCTGGCGATTTAGTGTTCTTTAACACCTTGCGTCGCGCCTTTTCTCATGTGGGCATTTACTTAGGCGATAACAAATTTATTCATGCTCCTTCGTCCGGTGGCGCTGTACGCATAGACAACATGGACCTCTCTTACTGGAGAGCCCGATTCAACGGCGCACGCCGCATCGAAGCCAGTGATCATTCCAACGCTAATCGCTAAGTTATTTAATAGTTAGTCCGAATAGCCGCTGCTTGTCTCACCCTAAAATTTTTCCCGCTTTAATTTAATTCGCTGTCGTATCTCGGCTATCAACGCTTGCGTTGCTTTTTCACCAGCGATGATGGCTGGTACTCGGCCATTAAAGTCATTGCCTTTCATATTCGGTAGCTCCGGTCGTATAACGATATCGGCTTGTTTAAGTTCATAGTGATTCAGACTTTGACCCATGATGGCAAACGTCTGTAATAACACGTCAAATGTTGACGAGGCTGGTTGTGTGTCAGGCTGGGCCGAGATATTCACCGCAATCACAAAATCCGCTCCCATTTTGCGCGCAAAACTTGCAGGTACGGGCGATACTAATCCACCATCGACGTAATCGATATTGCCAACTCTTACTGGTTGAAACACACCCGGTACGGCTGACGATGCACGCACAGCAGCGCCGGTATTACCTCGCCTAAAAAGTATAGGCTGGCCTGTTTTTAAATCAGTGGCAACAGCACCGAACTGCAACCGTAGCTTTTCTATTGTCTGATTACGAACCGCACGATTGACGTACTGCTGGACGCCCTCACCTTTGAGTACACCCGTGGAATTTGAAAAGAATGGCACTGACCAATCGGAGATGGCTGCTTCATCCATTTCCATCGCCAGCTTTTGCAACGCCATCCCATTGTTACCCGCTGCATACAACGCTCCCACTAAACTGCCTGCGCTGGTGCCCACAACAATTTCAGGAAAAATACCATTGGCTTCTAATACCTTGATAACGCCTATGTGCGCAAAACCGCGCGCAGCACCTCCTCCTAATGCCAAACCTATTTTCAATACCTTGGGCGCCACGACAGTACCTTGAGCAGGTGGCAATGGTGGTGCTGCTGGCGATGCTACCGGTACCTCAGATTGCGAGATAGCCTCTGGCGGCTCGGCTGGGGCGGGCGTGTCTGATGCACTAGGAGTGCTGGGTTCGGCTGGCTTACTGCTGTCTTCTGATTGGGTAGAGGTTGGTTTGGGCGCAGGCGGCAGCGTGCTACAGCCCGAGAGTAAAAATAGAGCGAAAAGCCCAGCCAAGAGTAAGCGCATGATGTACTGAAATTTAAAGGAACACGTGGATTGTAGCCAAGTAATCATAAGTATCCGCAAACAAAGGTTAATTGCTCAATGCTGGTTAGCCAAGGCTCAATACACGATCCGAATTGACAGCCATTTTTCAATAAGTTAAATTTGGTACTACTTAAGTAACACCCAGTCTGATTAGTCACGAGGGCCTATGGCTACAACTTCACTTAAATTACCCGACGATCTTAAGGAACAAGCGACAAAAGCTGCCGCTGTATTGGGAATAAGCCCTCATGCATTTATGGTGGAAGCAATCCGACAAGCAGCTCACAATGCAGAGCTTCGCCGTATCTTCATCGCGGAAGCTACTACCGCCAGAAAAAAAACCATTAAATCTGGCAAGGGATACGATGCAAAGGACGTGCACGCAACACTGCGTGATCGTATTGCAGGTAAAAAAAAATCTACGCTCAAGCTTAAATCTTGGTAAAAATTATCTATGCTCAGCAAGCTGTCGATGACTTATTCAGGCTGACAGATTTTTTACTGGAATCAAACTCGTTAGCAGCGCTTGATACTATCGAACTTATTGAAGAGGCTATCATGCTCTTAGAGCGGCATCCTCTCATAGGTCGCCCTGTCGACGATTACTTGCGTGAACTCGTGATTTCGAGAGGTAAATCTGGTTATGTGGCCATCTATAGTTACGAGCAATACAAAAATACGATACTCGTTTTGGCGATCAGGCATCAGATAGAGACCGGCTTGAATCTTGACCCAACTAATTCCTGATAAAACATCCACCGCCGAGAGCTATAGGTTTTTCATCGAGATCCTCTTCAAAAAAAAACGCCCCCGAGGGGGCGTATAAAGCATCCTTAACGGATTGGAGATTAATTACTACATCAGAATGAAATCTGGCTACGCAACATGAGAGCTTTGATTTTATCGAGCTTGGTGGTGCCAATAGTTACAGAATCATCATACTTAGTTTCTACATAGTTCAGCATGAAACGAACATTATCATTCACATACCAGTTCAAGCCAGCAGTCATTGAAGTAGCTTTGGCTGTTTTTCCAGCAGCTGGCGTAAAGTCTGAACCATCAAAATCGCTTAAACGCACACCAAGCTGCCACGCACCCAAACCACCATTCGAGGTGAATTTATTATTTGGTTTAATCCAGCCAAAAGTACCGTTAGCATTGTTGTAGTTGTGTGATTCGCCAGTGATGTTCCACAGAAGCTCGTTGTAATTCATCTTCACAGCATTAGATCCAGCGTTAGTTCCGGTGGTATCCGAATAGCCAATCTGGAAAAATTCACCTTGTGCCTTATAAGGACCATAAGCAATGGCGTATTCAACATCCGAACGCGTACGTGTTGCACCAGCAGAGACTGCTTCAGTACCGCCAAAGAACCCTGAAAAAGCACGGCTTTCATCACGAGCACTAGCGTACGATGTGGCAGACTTAACCTTACCACTGCTATAACCAATACCTAAGTGCGTAACGATGTCATCACGACCCATGAGCTTGGCAATATTTGTTGTACCACGGCCGATAAAATCTGCACCATCATACTGAGCATTCTTATTGGCGCGACCACGAGAAAAAGCCAAACCGTAGCTCGCGCCCGCTACTGGACTGCCATGTAACATCACGCCTGTTTCTTTTCCTGGCACATATTCGCCTTCATTTTGATTGGCGAAGCTGCGCTCCATAAAATCAATGTTATTCGAACTGGTCAACTGCTCAAGGCTGAATGGCATCTTGAATTTACCAGCACGAAAAATTGCTGCAGGATTAGCAGCATAATCAACGAAGGCAATATCAACAATAGTTGAACTGTCTGACATTCCGTTATCCGCCATACCGTAGGTACCTTGGATTTCATATTTAAAATCTTTCTCGATTTGTCCTCTTACACCGATACGTGCGCGACGAACATCCAAAGCATCCGTCAGATTATCTTTTTCAGTAGCGCCAGTAGCATAGCCTGAACTATAGCTACGATAGTCCATATGCAAGCGACCCATTAACTGAATCGTATTTGCACCATCAGCAGATTGAATACCGATACCATTTTTCATTACCTGGCCCGCATCTTTGTTCTTGAGTAAGAACTCATTTGCTTTGGCTACATCCTTGTCAATGCGCTTTTCTTTGAATTCACGATTTTCCGCAGCTTCCTCCGCTGCTTTAATATGCTGGTCATAATCAGACTGCGTAATTACGCCCTTTTTCAACAGTAAATCCATCAAGGATTTAACATCATCTGTCGCGGCAAACACAGGCGCAGACAAGGATGCACACAAGGTTGCAACAGCGATCACAACACTTTTGGCTGCAAAGATTTTTTTATCAGATCTATTCATTGCGAGGTTCTCCATTTAAAAACACAAGAAAATCTAAAGTCCGGCAAACTGCAGCCATGTTTTGGATTCAGCATGGATGTGATTATTCTCAGCGAATTTTTCAACTTGATGACATGCATACAATTTGCTGCATTTGTTTAGCTGCTAAACCATGTTTACGTGTTGGATAACAACAATGGATTAAAATGATAGCCATATGTAATCAAGCAGTCATAATCAACACTCAAACTTAAATGTTTTATTTGAATTTCTTAGAATGTGTAAAACATGCTGGCCGCCATTGATTTAGGCTCCAATAGCTTTCGCATGCACATCGGCCATTTTGATGGCGAGCAGATCCGTATTCTCAATACGGCACGAGAACCTGTGCGCTTAGGTGCAGGCTTAGATAGACGCGGCAATATCACTGTTCAAGCCATGCAAACCGCATTGGCATGTTTAGGCCGGTTTTCTGAAATATTGCGCTCGGTTCCTCTGTCGGCTGTGCGGGTAGTAGGAACCAACACGCTGCGCATAGCAAAAAATAAAGAGGCTTTTCTCGAGCTTGCAGAAAAAGCAATTGGCTATCCAATTGAAATTATCTCGGGTGAAGAAGAGGGACGACTCATTTACCTTGGCGTTGCCTCCACAATTGAACTAGCCGACGAGCGCCGTCTGGTTGTTGACATTGGCGGCGGATCAACCGAACTCGTTCTGGGACAAGGGAGCAAAGTCGAAGCGGTTGAATCCTTTAGCGTAGGTACAGTAAATATAGCTAATGAATTTTTCGGTAATGACCGCATTTCGGAATCTGCTTTTTCCAATGCTATTTTGTATGCCCGCAGTTACTTCGAAGATGGCATGGAACCATTCCATCCCAGACTTTGGACAGTATCGTATGGCTCTTCCGGCACCATGCGAACTCTGGCTGAACTCATAGAAGCCAATGCTCTGGGCGATGGTGGTTTGTCCCTCAAGAGCCTTCGTGCGCTGCGCGATTTACTGATTGATTGTGGGCGCGTGAGCAAAACTGAACTAATAGGTATCAAACCGGAACGTAGCGCCGTAGTGCTCGGGGGTCTGCCCATACTGCTAGGTCTTTGTCAGGAATTAGGCATGCGTGATATGCAGCCTGTTGAGGCCGGGTTACGCATGGGCGTGCTCTGGGATTTGCATTTACGCCGCAGTAGCAAAGACCGTCGCCGCGATTCAGTGCGTGAATTCGGACGTCGATTTGGTGTCGATGAATCGCGCGGTGCGCGAGTAAAAGCGAATGCACAAGTTTTGCACCTGCAGCTAGAACCCGAGTCTGATCATTACGACAGGCTTTTGGCATGGGCTGCACGGTTACACGAAGTGGGCATGGCCGTATCGCACAGTGGCTTTCACAAGCATGGTGCCTACCTCACTGTGAATGCTGATCTGCCAGGCTTCACCAAGCAGGAACAACACACGCTGAGTATTTTGGTGCTTTCCCAAAAAGGCAACCTTAAAAAAGTTACCGACGCCCTCACCCTTCCTGACTTAGCCAAAGCCATACTGGCACTACGACTGGGCATATTATTTAGTCATTCGCGCATAGATCTGAGTGAAGAGTTAGTCGGCGTAAAAATTCGTCATAAAATTGAAATTGATATTCCAGCTTCCATGCTGCGCAAACACCCAACTCTGGCTCATTGGCTACAAAAAGAACAAGCAGCTTGGGCAGAAGTTGAGCGGCCCATGGTTGTTCGTCAATACTAAGTAACTATGTTCGACTTGGCTGTTTAAGTGTTCGCATGTTCAGTACACCTAGCCAAGACTACCAACAATCATCGTTTAATTTGTGTGCTCATAAACGCACTGACCCTATTCTGCGGAGTGATTCATGATCCAGACCACACCAGACTGCCAAGCACCACTGATAGATACAGAAAACGACTCAAACAATCCTGAATTCAATCAGATTCTCACAGACCGGCTATCACGCCGCAGTATGCTTAAAGGTTCCTTCGGCGCAGCTGCGACACTTTATTTTGGGGGTGGTAGCCTTTTATTTTCACCCACTGGCGAAACGCACGCTGCGACCGGTGCATTGAAATTAAATTTTGCTGCCGTAGCCAAAACATTGGATGACAAAGTCACGCTAGCCCAGGGATATTCGTATCGAATTATTTCCAGCACGGGTGATCCGTTAGCTCATGGCATACCTGCTTATTCAAATAACGGCAGCGATCGCGCAGACAGCTTTTCTAAGCGGGTGGGCGATCATCACGACGGGATGCATTTTTTTGGCTTAGGAAAAAATGGTCAATGGAGTCCACTGGCTTCTGATCGCGGTCTGCTGTGCGTCAATCATGAAAGTGTTACTGCTGCTTTTCTTCATCCCAATGGACAAACTATCGCTGATGAAAAACGCTTAAGTGACAATGAAGTCATGAAAGAGATGTTGGCTGTTGGTATGTCGGTTGCTGAAGTCAAAAAAGTTGGACAAAGTTATGAGCTAGTTAAAGACTCGCGCTTTAATCGGCGTGTTACCTCCATGACTGACATAGAAATCACAGGCCCCGCAGCGCGCAGCCCTCTGATGACCACGAAGTATTCGGTAACAGGCACTCGTACTCGCGGAACATTGGGTAACTGCGCTAACGGCCATACTCCTTGGGGTACCTACCTTACGTGTGAAGAAAACTGGGCTTTCTATTTTCGTCGACTTGCCGCAGATGACGCCAAGCGTAGTGCGCGTGAAATCACTTCCCTCAAACGTTATGGAGTTAAAGGTAACAGCTATTTACTCTGGGCGACAGTACAAAACGATACACCTGAAAATCATTTCGGCCGCTGGGATGCCAGTATCTCTGGTAGCTCTTCTGATGGCAGTGATGATTACCGTAACGCACCCAACACTTATGGTTGGGTCGTAGAGATTGATCCATTTAATCCTGATTCAATACCCAAAAAACGTACTGCGCTCGGACGCTTTGCTCACGAAGGTGCATGGCCAGGATTAGTCATTGCTGGTCAACCACTAGTTTGGTACATGGGCTGTGATTCACGCCATGAATATATCTATAAATATGTTTCGAATGCCGTATGGGATCCGGCCGATGCCAAACGTGGCTCTGCTGCTGGCGACAAATATATGAATGAGGGCACGCTCTATGTTGCACGATTTAATGCAGATGGTAGCGGCGACTGGCTAGAATTAAGCTATGGTCGCAATGGGCTGGACAGAGATAACACCTATTACAGTTTTGATGATCAAGCCGATGTGCTCATCAATGCGCGCTTAGCTGCTGATGCGCGCGGTGCCACAAAAATGGACAGACCAGAATGGGGCGCTGTAAACCCAAAAAACGGCGAAGTGTATATGACACTAACCCACAATCCCTCGCGCGCATTAGACAAAGTCGATGCAGCCAATCCGCGCTTCTACAACGACCCTAAAAAAGGCGTTGCGCAAAAAGGTAATGCCAACGGCCACATTATCCGTTGGGCTGAACAAGACAACAAAGGATCAGCTACCCATTTTCAATGGGATGTATTTTTATTTGCTGCACGCGCTACAGCAGACCGCGACAATATCAACGTATCTGAGCTATCCGCTGACAATGATTTTTCCAGCCCCGATGGCTTGTGGTTTGCACGGAGTGGATTGCTGTGGGTAGAGACGGATGATCATGCCTACACCGATGTCAGCAATTGCATGCTGCTAGCAGCTATCCCTGGTCGGGTAGGTGACGGCGCGCGCAAAACGATTGTTAATACCGACAATGATCAACAAACTATGGTCTCCACATTCGTTGGCGCTGTACCAGGTGACAATAACCTGCGGCGTTTTTTAGTTGGCCCGGTAGATTGTGAAATTACCGGGTTGGCCGAAACACCAGATGGGCGTGCATTGTTTGTCAATATTCAGCATCCCGGTGAAACCACCAGCGGTAAAAATTTTGCTATCGCTGACCCCTCCACCTATCTTAGTCACTGGCCTCAAGGCGGCTCTGCCAGACCGCGTTCAAGCACGATAGTCATTACACGCAATGATGGTGGGCCTATAGGTGCCGATCTGATTTAACTGGTCAATCTGCTCAATCAAACCGAGCCAATCAGAATTTCTTGTAACAAAACCGAAACCTTATTGTCATCTGCTTGCAGTAATGCATCGTTATTCTTGGGGCATTAAAACAAGAAGGGGCAACGATGCGCATGTTGACCGTTGGAGCAGATTCCAGCACAAGTTTTCCAAAACTCAGCCTGAGTCTGGCAACGTCCCAGGAACACGTTCACGAAGTACAGCGACTACGCTACAAAGTATTTGTTGAAGCCATGGGCCTTGAGGGCTTAAAAAATCACGAGGGCGTAGAACGTGATGAGTTTGATGATGTATGCGACCACCTCATCGTTCGCGATACCCGCAGCTTTGAAGTCGTTGGAACCTACCGAGTACTCTCTCCTCGCCTTCTGGCTAAGACAGGTGGCTTCTACTCTGAACAAGAATTTGATTTGGCACGACTAGACCACCTGCGCCCACGCATTATGGAAGCAGGACGGGCATGCATACATCCTGATTATCGCAGCGGCGGTGTCATCATGATGCTGTGGGCAGGCCTTGCTGCGTGCATGCAGCGCGAGCAAGCTCACTATTTGATTGGATGCGCCAGCGTTAGTCTGGCAGATGGTGGACACACGATTAATGCGCTGTACCGAAAACTAGCCATTGAACACCTGTGCCCACCTGACTACCGTGTGTCTGCTCGCATTCCCTATCCTTTGCATGATGATCCCTTGCCTGAAAGCTTGCAGGTACCGCCGCTGATCAAAGGCTATATCCGCAGCGGCGCCTGGATTTGTGGCGAGCCTGCCTGGGATGCTGATTTTCATAGCGCTGATTTATTCATGATGCTGCCACTGTCACGTTTGGATAGTCGCTATGCACGGCACTACCTGAAGGAAGCGGAGACGGCATGAACGCGCCAGATAATTTACGCTTCGACAAAATTTCTCAATCCACTATAAAAAAACCTAAACCACTGCGGTTTAGAACTATCTGGATTTCTGATGTTCATCTGGGAACCAGCGGCTGCCAAGCAAAACGTCTTCTTGAATTTCTTAAAGTGACAGAATCTGACAAGCTGTATTTAGTTGGCGATATCGTCGACGGCTGGCAATTAAAACGTCGATGGTACTGGCATCAGACTCATAATGACGTTGTTCAACTCGTCATGAAAAAAGCTAAAAAAGGCACTAAGGTTATTTTTGTGCCCGGTAATCACGATGAAATGATCAGACAATTTATAGGTCTGGATTTTGGCGGAATAAAAATTCGTGATGAACACGTACACGTTACCGCCAATGGAAAACGTATGCTGGTGCTGCATGGCGATCGCTTTGATGGCGTAATTGCATGCGCTAAATGGCTAGCCTACGTCGGTGATTCGTTGTACACGATGATATTAAAATTTAATCAGGTATTGAATACCTGGCGGGCGCGCGTTGGATTACCGTATTGGTCCTTATCTCAGTACCTGAAGCTCAAAGTTAAAAATGCAGTGAGCTATATCACTTCCTTTGAAGATGCGCTGGCAGCAGAAGCACGCAAACAGAATCTGGATGGCGTTATTTGTGGTCACATACACAAAGCTGAAATACGCGACATCGGTGGCATTCTTTATTGTAACGATGGAGATTGGGTCGAGAGTCTGACCGCTTTGGTAGAAGACGAAGCAGGTGAACTTAGCCTTGTTGATTGGCATGAAATTATGCTGCGCTTCGAGCGTAAACAATTTTCCAAGAAAGATACTCTCCAGTGCAGCGTACCGGCATAGTGGCACTTGCTGGAAAAAATCCAGTCATACCCACAAGGTTGCGCATCGATACAGCAAATTCTTTACGTACCGTCTGTCCATTGTCTGACAAAAAACGCATACTCGTTTTGTCGGTCTCTGCGGGTAGTGGCCATGTTCGCGCAGCAGAAGGCATCGCCGCATACGCTAAGGATAATTTTTCTGATTTAAGCGTTCGCCACCGTGACCTGATGCAGCTGGTTCCTACGTATTTTAGAAAAATATATACCGATCTTTATCTCAAACTTGCAGCCGGATTACCTGAAGCGTGGGGATGGCTGTATAGAAAAACAGATCATGAACCTACAGGCAGCGTGACTGAACGTTGTCGTCGAATGCTACAGCGTATCTCCACAAAAAAAATTTTCCAGGAAATTACTGCTTACGAACCTGACGCGATTGTTTGTACCCACTTTCTTCCTGCCGAATTACTGGCAACCGCAGTTTTAGAAAATCGAATTCACTGCCCAGTGTGGGTTACGGTGACTGATTTTGATCTTCACCAGATGTGGGTACATGAAGGCATTACAGGTTATTTTGTCGCTAATGAAGAACTAGCCTTTCGCCTAGAAAGTAGCGGCGTTGATCCAGCAACTATTGTGGTGACAGGCATCCCCGTTATGCCCGAATTTGTTAATCATACTGATCGTAGAGAGTACGCTGCTAAATATGGCTTAAATCCATCACATAAAACTCTGCTCATCATGGGTGGAGGCGCAGGCTTAGGTATCAGCTGTAAATTGGTAAAGTTGTTATTTAGTTTGCAAAGTCATCTGCAAATTATTGTCATGGCCGGGAAAAACCAGTCACTACTTGCACGTTTACAGAACCTATCTTTATTTTTTCCAGGGCAGCTGGTTGTGGTCGGTTTTACGGACAAAGTTCCCGAGCTCATGGCGTGCGCAGATTTAGTGATAACCAAACCCGGAGGCTTGAGCACGTCAGAATGTTTGGTCATGGGTATACCTATGTTGCTCATCAATCCGATTCCTGGCCAGGAAGAACGAAATGCAAGTTATCTTTTGCAAGAAGGTGTTGCACAGCGTGCTGACGATGCTGCAACACTTATCTATCGCTTACGGCTTTTGTTGGCAAACCCTGAAAAACTCTCTCACATGAAAACTCAGGCTCAGCGGCTAGGCAAACCAAACGCAGCTGCCAACTTACTCCATCACGTAATAAATAATCTGGTTAGTGGCCGTACATGACATACGCAGAAGGGATGTCTATGACCTACACGTTTATCAGTATTTTGATTCTGGGATTTTTCTTTGCAAAATTAGAGATAGCCATTGAAGGTGATAGCATTATGTTGTTTTGGGTGAGTGAAGATTTTTTATGGTTTTTGCTTAATCCAGCGTTTGGATTTAAACGCTTCACAAAAACACATGCCAACTGGCACAAGCAGTGGGTGGGTGGCGCACCCGTTGAATACTGGTTATTTACACCGCTAGGTGTTTGGCTACTGTATTTGTCGTATACCTAACCAAGCAGATTACACAAATATCAATCAAAGAAAAATTCAGGGCTTAATACCGCTTTAAGAAAAACATCATTGCCCTCGTCGCGCTGCCGGTGAGATATCCACCAAGCGCTTGATTTTTTTACTGTCCAGTCTTGCTCTTCTCCCGTCAATAACCATGACGCTACCTCTCCCAGCCATGGCTGATGACCTACTACCATGACAGGAGTTTTAGCATCAGGCCAACCAACGATGTTGAGTACATCGGCCGCGCTGGCCAATGGACCAATTTCAGGAACAATTTTATATTTACGTCCCAGCGCTTCGACCGTCTGAACTGTTCTGGTTGTTGGGCTGCATAAAATTTTGCATACCTCGGGTAGTGTGCGATCCAACCAGGCACCCATACGTAATGCTTGCTTGCGTCCATGTTGGGTTAGCTCTCGGCCCTCATCGGGTTCACCGACTTCTGCTTGTGCATGCCGCCAGAGAATTAAGTCCATTAACCACCTAAGTTCTGCATGAGATATTGTTGAGCACTAAACTCTGTTTGGCCTACTCGAGGCTTGCGTCTATGATACCCACCTTCTGAATCCAGCTCCCAGGAATTGTAATTATCCTTGAGATACGGCTGCAAACCCTCTTGAATCACGCGCTTTTTCAATTGCGGATCTAGCACTGGAAAGGCAATTTCTATGCGTCTGAACAGATTACGATTCATCCAATCCGCGCTGGAGAGATACACATCGTTAGCACCATCGTTAAGAAAATTAAAAATACGACTATGCTCGAGAAACCTTCCGACAATCGATCGCACCCGTATGGTCTCAGAAAGACCTGCAACACCTGGACGAAGAGCACATGCTCCACGAATAATGAGTTCGATTTTTACACCTGCTTGAGATGCCTCGTACAGTGCTTCAATAATAGATTCGTCAACTAATGCATTCATCTTAGCGACGATTTGACCATCTCTACCATCTTTAGCAATACGTGTTTCGTTACGTATGGCTTTGACTAGCTCGCGCTGCAATTCAAACGGTGCTATCCACAAATGCTGCAATTTACGTGGCTTAGCTAAACTAGTCATACTGATAAATACTTCATTGACGTCTTTGGCAAGAGCTGGATTAGCTGTTAACAAGCCAAAGTCTGTATAAAATTTCGTTGTTGTAGGATGGTAGTTACCAGTTCCCATGTGTGCATAAAAACGGAGCTTGCCAGATTCTCGGCGTATCACTAAAGCCATCTTGGCGTGCGTTTTCAAACCTACAACCCCATAAACTACTTGAGCACCCACCTGCTCTAGTCTGTCAGCCCAATTAATATTCGCTTCCTCGTCAAAGCGTGCCATTAATTCCACCACTACAGTGACTTCTTTACCGTTCTGAGCTGCCGTAATTAACGCTTCCATTAATGCTGAATTCATACCTGTACGATAAATAGTCTGCTTTACAGCAACCACATCTGGATCTAACGCTGCTGTGCGTATGAAATCTATAACAGGCTGAAATGATTGGAATGGATGGTGTAAAAGAATATCTTGCTTAGCGATTGCATTAAATAAATCACCATCAACCAACGCAACAGAAAGCTTGGGAGTAAAGGGCTCAAAGCGCCATGCAGGACGGGAGGCGTAATCAACT
>JAJTGE010000043.1 GCA_021298555.1 Oxalobacteraceae bacterium | reverse complement strand
GGCCGAGAGTTGGTTGCAGGTTATCGTTCATTTATTCGCTCTGGATAAAAATCAACTATTTGGGTTTTTAAATGTAATGTCTAGCTCGTACAACTCGTCTATGGGCTTGCCATCACGAGTTGCAGGGATGAAGCGCCATGTTTTAACAGCTTGAATTGCGGATTGATCAAGCCGAGGGTAACCGCTGGACGATTTTATTTCTACGGTGCCCGCTGTGCCATCACTTTTCACCAATACACGCAATACAACCGTACCTTGCTCACGGTTTTTTTGAGACCAAGATGGGTAGACAGGTTGTACGTTGCTACCACGGTAACTGGCCGAAATATCCACCCCGGTTTTTGCAGGTGTAGCGGGTGCTGCCGGCGCAGGCTTGGCGACTGCTTCCGGTGGCGGCGCGGGCTTAGGCGGCGCCTCGGGGGCTGTTGGTGCGGGGGCTGCCTGGGGAGCAGGTGAGGGCGGAGCTGGCCTTGCCGGTTCAGGTTTAGCGGGCTCTGGCTTGGGCGGCTCTGGTCGCGGCTCAACCGCCGTGGGAGGCTCCGGTTTTACGGGCTCAACCTTGGGCTGTTTAGGCGGTTCGGGCTGTTTGGGTTCTGGCTGTTTAGGTTCAGGCTGTTTAGGTTCAGGCTGTTTAGGTTCAGGCTTTTTCGGCTCGGGTTTGGGTGGTGGCGGTGGCGGTTCTAATTTTTTTGGCTGAACCAACTCGATTTTGATAGGCGGCGTTTCTGTCTCTTTGTGAGTATGTTCCAGCATTCCCGCTACGACCAAAACGACGAGCAGCACATGCAGCCCCATCGAGGTCACAATAGAAATACTGGATAGCCGGGAAATCATCTCTGAAGCCGAAAAGGTTTACTAAGTTGAGCTGCGGACTTACCGCAACCCAAGCACATCGTGCATATCGAACAGTCCGTGGGACTTATTCTGCAAGAAGCGCGCAGCGCGCAGGCTGCCATGAGCGTAGGTGACACGGCTCGATGATTTGTGGGTAATTTCTATGCGCTCGCCTATGCCAGCAAACAGAACCGTGTGGTCGCCCACAATATCGCCACCGCGTATGGTTGCAAAGCCTATCGATGACGGGTCGCGCTCGCCAGTGACACCCTCGCGGGCAAAGACACCGACTTGTTTGAGATCGCGATCGAGTGCGGTAGCAATGACTTCGCCCATTTTCAGCGCCGTACCCGACGGTGCATCAACCTTGTGGCGATGATGTGCCTCGATAATTTCGATGTCATAGCCATGCGAAAAACTCTTGGCCGCTAATTCCAATAATTTCATGGTGACGTTCACGCCGACACTCATGTTGGGGGCAAACACGATGGCAGTTTTTTTCGCTGCATTAGCTATCGCCGCTTTACCAGCGTCGTCAAAGCCAGTGGTGCCGATAATCATTTTGATGCCGTGCGCAGCACAGTACTCAAGATGTTTGAGCGTGCCTTCGGGGCGTGTGAAATCTATCAGATATTCGGCATGGGCCAAGCCTAGTGCAAGATCAGACTCAACCAGTGTTCCGGTGGTTTGCCCTAAAAAGCTGGCCGCGTCGGTTCCTACGAGGGCCGAGCCTGGCAAATCGAGTGCGCCAGCCAGTTCGGACTGGTCATCTGCCAGTATGGCTTCAACCAGCATATGGCCCATACGCCCCGAGGCGCCGGCAACGGCGATCTTCATGGATTTCATGGAGTGTTTACTTAGAGTCTAATTTTATTTTTTAGGTATGGCGAGTTGATCGAGGTAGTCTTTTTCTTGCGGCAGATCGCCGCCCTCAAAACGTTCAACCCGACCCTCATTGAAAAATACGGATACATGACTGGTGGTGATTTGACCGTCGCCGCGGCGCATGCGAAATGGGTAGTCCCATCGCTGACCATGAAAAATATCGGTTAATAATGGAGTGCCCATGACAAAACGAACTTGTTCGGGTGTCATGCCAACTTTAAGTTGCGACACCATTTCTTTGGAGACGAAATTTCCCTGCTGTACATCGGCGCGGTACACGGGCAAGACACCAAAAAGTTTTTTTGATTGCGATTTTTGAATTATCCCTGATTCAGCAGGAGCGACAGCAGTGGCATCTGCAGCTTTGCTGGCAAATGGATTCAGGGCGCAGCTGCTGACAAATAGCGAGCCAGTGACTACGGCAAAGGCGACCATCAATAACTTCATTGACTGATTGAGCGTGTGCTGCAAATACTTCATGTGAGGTACTTTCGTTGAGCGCTATAGACAAACGCTATATGATAAAGCAGTTCAAGTTAAATAAGCGAAAACATGTCTACCAAACCTGCCGATCTAAAGTCCAGTGGACTTAAAGCGACTCTGCCCCGGCTTAAAATACTGGAAATTTTCCAAAATAGCAGCGTGCGCCATCTGTCAGCTGAAGATGTTTATAAGCTGCTACTGACCGAAAGTCTGGATGTCGGACTAGCAACGGTTTATCGTGTATTGACCCAATTCGAGCAGGCGGGCTTGCTAAGTCGCCATCATTTTGAATCGGGCAAGGCGGTATTTGAACTTAACCAGGGCTCGCACCATGATCACCTGGTTTGCTTGGATTGCGGACTCGTAGAAGAATTTTATGACGCAGAAATCGAGCGTCGTCAGCACAGCATTGCTCACGACCGAGGTTTTAGCCTCGCCGAACACGCATTGGCTTTGTATGGCAACTGCACCAAAGAGGCGTGCCCGCATCGCCAGTAAGGGTGCGCGTTATGTCAGTTAGAGGTGAGTGCTTCAGGAGTGCGACAGTGCGCTAGATAGCAGGCGAGCTGTGATGTCAACAATAGGAATTACGCGTTCGTAGGCCATGCGGGTGGGTCCAATAACACCGAGTGTGCCTACAATTTTTCCGTTGTATTCATAGGGAGCGGTGACGATACTCATATCTTCCAGCGGCACCAGATGTGATTCACCACCGATAAAAATTTGTACGCCACTGGCTTTGCTGGAGGAATCAAGCAGAGCTGCCAACCCACTCTTGTGTTCAAAAATATCGAATAATTTTCTTAATGAGCCCATGTTGGACGATAAATCGTCTATGGAGAGCAAATTGCGCTCACCTGAAATAACGACGTCTTCGGTATCGTCGCTCATGGCGTCAGTCCCTGCCTCCACAGCGGCTTGCATAAATCGCATCATATCGTTATGTATTGCGCGTAACTCATCTTTTAATTTGATGCGTACAGCATCAAACGACAACCCTGCGTAATTTTGATTGATGTAATTGGCCGCTTGCACCAGTTGATTGGGTGCGTAGTCGGTGTCGGTCAGCAGCAAACGGTTTTGCACGTCGCCGTTGGGTGCCACGATGACTAACAAAATACGTTTTTCCGAGAGGCGCAGGAATTCGATTTGCTGGAATGTCATTTCCCGTCGCGGTGCCAACACCACACCGGCAAAATGGGATAGTGAGGACAACACTTGCGCAGCACTGGCAATAATTTTTTGTGATGATGCTCCAGCGTGTAATCGCGATTCAACCGCGCTTTCATCAATAGTTTGCACCGTTAATAAGCTATCGACAAAAAGTCGGTAGCCGCGCGGCGTGGGAATACGACCAGCCGACGTATGCGGGCTGGCCACTAAGCCCAGCTCTTCCAAGTCGGACATGATGTTGCGTATGGTGGCCGGAGAGAGCTCAAGGCCAGAAATTTTTGCTAAAGCACGGGAGCCAAGCGGTTGTCCATCCGCAATGTAGCGCTCCACCAGTGCTTTAAGTAGGGTTTGTGCGCGAATATCGAGTTGCATGTTCTTATTCTATCCAGCCATTGGTCTGGGCGCCAGCATCCTGTCTTAGGTTAGAGCAATTGTTCCCAAAAGATAGTGCATAAGCTGAGCAGCTGGCCTAGCCCGGGTGTGTGTTAACGACCAGTTTGTATCTAGTTATGGTCTAATCCGGTGCATGTCTGACGCAATTTCTGCCTCCGCTCGTCGTTTTACTAGGGTTGCCATCATCGGGAAACACGGTGAATTTGGTGCCAGTAGTAGCGCTTTGGGAGAGCTGGCGGATTTTCTTGAGCACCGTGGCCACCGCGTGGTTTTTGAATCTGCAACGGCCCAGGACTTTGCGCGCAGCAATCTGGTAACGCTGGAACTGGCGCAAATTGGTTTGGAGGCTGATGTAGCGATAGTTATAGGCGGTGATGGAACGATGCTGGGCATTGCGCGTCAGCTAGCCCCGTTTGATGTGCCGATAATTGGAGTCAATCAGGGTCGCTTGGGCTTCATGACCGATATCGCTTTTGAGCGCATGCTGCCAGTGCTGAGCGATATGCTCGACGGTAAACTGGAATCTGAACGACGCACCTTGCTTGAAGGTGTAGTTCATCGTCAGGATCAAGAAATTTTTAGAGCAGTTGCTTTTAATGATGTGGTTGTTTCTCGCGGAGCCGGTGCGGGCATGGTGGAATTGCGTGTAGAGGTCGACGGCCACTTTATGTACAACCAACGCTCGGATGGCTTGATTATTTCTACGCCCACGGGTTCGACTGCGTATGCTCTCGCTGCAGGCGGCCCTATTCTTCATCCCGAGTTGGGTGGCATAGTGTTGGTGCCGATTGCGCCTCATGCGTTATCCAACCGCCCGATTGTGCTCTCTGATAGTTGTGAGATTGTGGTTGAGCTAGCCAGTGGTCGTGATTGCAGCGTGAATTTTGATATGCAATCGCTCACCAGTCTTTATCATCATGATCGCGTTACTGTTCGCCGTTCTGCACACAGTATTGAATTTTTGCATCCACAGGGATGGAGCTATTACGACACCCTGCGCGAGAAATTGCATTGGAATGAATACCCCTCCGTACTTGGGCAGCTAAAATAGTATTCCCAACACGTTTTGTATTAGTACTTGTTATTTTTTCTGCCATTACCCATGCTGCGCACACTCATCATTCGTGATTTTGTAATCGTAGATGCTATCGAGATCGAACCACCCGCGGGATTTACCGTCTTTACGGGTGAAACGGGTGCTGGAAAATCCATACTGATTGATGCCTTAATGTTGGCGTTGGGCGGGCGTGCAGATGCCAGCGTGATTCGAGAAGGTGCGTCCAAAGCAGATATTGCAGCTGAATTTACGGGCGAGTTTGATCCTGCTGTTGTGCATTGGTTAGAAGAGCATGAATTTGTTGCTGAGGAAGGCCAGTTGCTACTGCGGCGAGTCATCGATAGCAGTGGTCGCTCCAAAGCTTTTATCAATGGAATTACCGCTACCGTGTCCCAATTGCGTGATGTGGGAGAGATGTTGGTGGATATACATGGTCAGCATGCACATCAATCCTTGCTAAAAGCAGATGCACAGCGAGCGTTGTTAGATGCGCATGCAGGATTAGCGGATGATGTTGCCAAGGTTGGGCAGGCATTTAAAAGCTGGCGTGCAGTGACTAAGCAGCGCGAGGAATTCGAGCGTGACGCGAAAAATGTTTTGCTTGAACGCGAACGTCTCGAGTGGCAAGTTGGCGAGTTAGAGAAATTAGCTGCGCGTCCTGGCGAATGGACTGAAGTCAGTAATGAGCACAGCCGACTTTCGCATGCGGCCAGCTTAATTGAGGGCGCGCAAAACGCCTTGGAGCTACTATCTGAGTCGGAATCCAGCCCTATGTTGTCGCAGTTGTCGTCGATTGCACAAAAATTAGGAAAGTTGGCTGACATAGACGACAAACTCAAAGTTGTTATGGATGTGCTGGAGCCAGCTCGAATACAGCTGCAAGAGGCAGTGTATGCACTCAATGATTATCTGGGTCGCATAGAAATGGACCCACAACGTTTACGCTCGGTTGAATCACGCCTAGAGGCGCTGCATTCAGCGTCGAGAAAATTTCACGTCAAGCCAGAAGACCTACCTACCGAATTCATCGCACTATCAGAGCGTTTGCATCAACTCGCCGATGCGACGGATTTGAATGCCCTGCGCGAACACGAAGAAAAATTACACAAAGCCTACCAAACGCTAGCGACCAAACTATCTAAAGCGCGCGCAAAGGCTGCAACCTCCTTATCGTCAGCAGTGACCACAGCCATGCAAGAACTTTCCATGTCAGGCGGGCGATTTGAGGTGGCGTTAAATCCCACAGAACCTGCAGCTTATGGCAGTGAGCAAGTCGAGTTTTTAGTCGCCGGTCATGCAGGTACAACGCCTCGTCCTTTGGCCAAGGTAGCCTCAGGCGGCGAGCTAGCGCGTATTGCGTTGGCTATTTCAGTCATTGCATCCAGCGCTACGAGCACGCCGACCTTAATTTTTGATGAGGTCGATAGCGGTATCGGAGGCGCAGTGGCTGAGGTGGTAGGGCGGCTGCTGAAACGGCTGGGACACGACAGACAAGTCTTATGCGTGACCCACCTGCCGCAGGTGGCGAGTCAAGCGGGTCAGCATTTTCAGGTTAGCAAAGGATCAACCTCCGACGGGCGCACAGTGTCACGTATTACGTCACTGTCGCCGGCAGAGCGCGTTGAAGAAATTGCGCGTATGCTCGGCGGCCTGGAAATTACTGCAACTACGCGCAAGCATGCTCGCGAGCTGTTGGCATCCTGAGCATAGAATGGAAAGGCTTTATTCATGGGCTTCAACTCAGAACCCTCGTATCGACATGGTAACGTCAGCAAAACCGCTGTAGTTTTGGCCAATCTGGGGACGCCTGACGCCCCTACGGCCGCTGCTGTGAAGGTCTATCTGAAAGAGTTTTTATGGGATCCGCGCATAGTCGAGATTCCACGACTCCTGTGGTGGATAATTTTGAACGGGATAATTTTGCCGTTCCGCTCACGCACATCGGCTGAAAAATACGCCTCTATTTGGACCGAGCAAGGTTCGCCATTAAAAGTCCATACCGAACGTCAGGCTCAGGCACTGCAGTCGGCCCTGGATGCACGCGGACATGCACTGCGCGTTGTCTATGCCATGCGTTATGGAAATCCCAGTCTGCCTAGCGTACTAGAGCAACTTAAAGTCGAAGGCTGTGATCGCATTTTAATTTTGCCGGCCTATCCACAGTATTCAGGCACGACAACAGCGTCGATATTTGACAGAGTGTTCTCGCACTACACACAAATTCGTAATGCCCCTGAACTTAGATTTATCAAGCACTACCATGATGATGACGCCTATATAGAATCGCTTGCAGCTACTGTGCGTGCGCACTGGGAGCAGCATGGCAAGCCAGATAAGTTAGTTATGAGTTTTCATGGCGTACCCAAACGAACTCTTATGCTGGGTGATCCGTACCACTGTGAGTGCTACAAAACAGCGCGCCTGGTGGGCAATAAATTAGGTATAGCCAAAGACGATTATCTCGTTACGTTTCAATCACGCTTTGGAAAAGCGGAATGGCTGCAGCCCTACACCGCTCCTACCTTAGTTGAGCTAGGAAAAAAAGGGGTGGGCAGGGTGGATGTTATCTGCCCCGGATTTACCAGCGACTGTCTTGAGACACTCGAAGAAATTTCCATGGAGGCGCGCGAAGATTTTATAGGCGCCGGCGGCAAGGCTTTTCATTACATTCCCTGTTTGAACGAGCATCCGCAATGGATAGATGCTATGGCTTCCTTGGTCGAGCGGCATACCCAAGGCTGGCATACCAGCGCCGACCCGGAAAACCAAGAGCGCTTGCGTTTGGATGCCGATGTAGGCAGGCGGCGCGCTTTGGAATTAGGCGCGGCTGACTGATAAATCGCCAGAGTTTAATCATACCGGGGCCGCTGGCCCCTTTTTTGTGGATAACTCTACGCGCCGACTTGAAATGCCGGCCTTGATCCCCATATGCATCCTAGTGTTATTGCAAGTAATTGATTTAGTTGGAGAACTTATGAGTCAAGCTGAATCCCAGCCTGGTCAGCAACAAGGCCAGACAGAGCAGGAAACGCCGAAAGTAGTCGAGGATCACGCCGCCATATCGCCCGATCAGCTAGCCCAACAGGCTATGGAAGGTGGTCTGGACTTGGGTACACGGTTAGCCGAAGCGGAAAATAAATTAGCTGAAATGCAAGATGCGTTCTTGCGTGCCAAAGCGGATGCAGAAAATATACGCCGGCGTGCTCAGGAAGACATCTCTAAGGCGCACAAATTTGCCGTCGAGAGTTTTGCAGAATCCTTGCTGCCAGTGAAAGATAGTCTGGAAATGGCTCTTAAGCTAGAGACACCGTCGACAGATTCTCTCAAGGAGGGGGTGGATATGACCTTAAAGCAGCTTGCTTCTGCTTTTGAGCGAAATCGCCTAGTTGAAGTCAATCCTCAGCCTGGCGAGAAACTTGATCCCATGCGCCATCAGGCAATCTCCATGGTGTCCGCAGATCAAGAAGCCAACACGATAGTGAGTGTGCTGCAAAAGGGATACATGATTTCTGATCGCTTGTTGCGCCCCGCACTAGTCACGGTATCCCAATAGTTAAATCCTCCTTGAAACCTGAGCTATGCGCCGCATATCAGATTTAAAGGTGGGTTACACCAAACACATAGTGAATCAGTTTTAGTTATTAAGGAAAACATCATGAGCAAGATTATTGGCATTGATTTAGGAACGACCAATTCCTGTGTTGCCATCATGGAGGGTGGTCAACCGAAAGTTATTGAAAACTCCGAGGGTGCACGCACTACCCCGTCGATCATCGCCTATTTGGAAGATGGTGAAATTCTCGTCGGTGCGCCTGCTAAGCGCCAGGCTGTAACTAATCCCAAAAATACCTTGTATGCCGTCAAGCGACTCATAGGCCGCAAGTTTGACGAGAAAGAAGTGAAGAAAGACATTGGTTTGATGCCTTACGAAATTATGAAAGCGGACAATGGTGACGCTTGGATTTCGGTGCGCGACAACAAACTCGCACCTCAGCAAATTGCTGCGGAAGTATTGCGAAAAATGAAAAAAACGGCGGAAGATTATCTCGGTGAAGAAGTCACTGAGGCAGTCATTACCGTGCCAGCCTATTTTAATGATGCTCAACGTCAGGCGACAAAAGATGCCGGCCGTATTGCTGGCCTTGAAGTCAAACGTATCATTAACGAACCTACCGCAGCCGCACTTGCTTTTGGTTTGGATAAAAGCGGCAAAGGCGATCGCAAGATTGCAGTCTACGACTTGGGCGGCGGTACTTTTGACGTATCCATCATAGAGATTGCGGATGTCGATGGTGAGATGCAGTTTGAAGTGCTCTCTACCAATGGCGATACTTTCCTGGGCGGAGAAGACTTCGATCAGCGCATCATTGATTTTATTATCGATGAATTCAAAAAAATTAATGGCTTGGATTTATCAAAAGATCCTATTGCTTTGCAGCGTATTAAAGCGTCTGCTGAGCGCGCAAAGATCGAATTATCTTCGTCGCAGCAGACAGAAATTAATGAGCCCTACATAGCCATGGCTAATGGTGCGCCTATGCACCTGAATTTAAAAATGACTCGCTCCAAACTCGAGTCCCTGGTTGAAGAATTAATTTCCAAGACCATAGAGCCCTGCCGTATCGCAATTAATGATGCAGGTGTAAAAGTCTCTGACATCGACGACATTATTCTCGTTGGTGGTATGACTCGTATGCCCAAGGTTCAGGAGAAGGTAAAAGAGTTTTTCGGTCGCGAGCCACGCAAGGACGTTAATCCCGATGAGGCCGTTGCAGTTGGCGCTGCTATTCAGGGATCAGTGCTTTCCGGTGATCGTAAAGATTTACTGCTGCTGGACGTTACGCCGCTGTCATTGGGTATCGAGACCCTGGGCGGTGTGATGACCAAAATGATCAAGAAAAATACCACTATCCCAACCAAGTTTAGCCAGGTCTTTTCTACTGCTGAAGACAATCAGCCGGCAGTGACCATTAAGGTTTATCAGGGTGAGCGTGAGATGGCCTCGGGTAATAAGAGCTTGGGTGAATTCAATCTCGAAGGCATTCCTCCTTCACAGCGCGGTATGCCTCAAATTGAAGTGACGTTTGATATCGATGCCAATGGCATTTTGCATGTGGGCGCAAAAGACAAAGCAACAGGCAAAGAAAACAAAGTCACCATCAAGGCTAATTCCGGACTTACCGAAGATGAGATACAGCGTATGGTGCGCGATGCAGAGGCTAATGCCGAGGAAGACAAACGTTTAAAAGATTTGGCTGAAGCCCACAATCAGGGTGATGCCTTAGTCCACTCAACTCAAAAAGCTCTCACTGAGCACGGTGACAAGCTGGAAGCGGGTGAGAAAGAAAAAATTGAAGCCGCTATCAAAGACTTAGAAGAAGCGCTGAAAGGTACTGATAAAGCAACCATTGATGCTAAATCCGAAGCGCTATCAACAGCTGCGCAAAAGCTGGGTGAAAAAGTGTATGCGGATATGCAGGCCCAGCAGGCAGCGTCAGGTGCGGGTGCTGCCTCCAGTGACGCTGGTGGTGCTCAAGGTGCTAAGCCTGCCGATCATGATGTGGTCGATGCGGACTTCAAGGAAGTAAAAGACAAATAATTTCTTCCCTCGTCATGCAGAAGGTTTGCATTGACGCCGCCGGGCTAGAGCGCTGTATTGCCTCTTGCCCGGTTTTTTGCTTGGATATGTGAAATGGCTAAACGAGATTTTTACGAAATACTAGGTGTAGCGAAGAACGCTACCGAGGAAGAGATCAAAAAGGCATATCGCAAGCTTGCGATGAAACACCATCCTGATCGTAATCCTGACAGCAAGGGTGCTGAAGATAAATTCAAAGAAGCTAAAGAAGCATACGAGATGCTTTCCGATGCTCAAAAGCGCGAAGCTTATGATCGCTATGGTCATGCGGGTGTTGATCCCAACATGGGTGGTGGTGGCGGTGGTTTTGGTGGAGCGGGTGCGGGAGGTTTTTCTGATGCCTTCGGCGATATTTTCGGTGATATTTTTGGTGGCGGTGGCGCTCGTTCACGTGGCGGCCCCCAGGTGTACCGAGGCGCTGATCTACGCTACAACTTAGAAATCTCGCTTGAACAAGCAGCCCATGGTTTCGAGACCACCATACGCGTACCTGCCTATAGTGAATGCGATACCTGCCATGGTTCAGGTGCAAAACCTGGAACAGCGCCAACCACCTGCGGAACATGCGGCGGCCACGGGCAAGTTCGTATGCAGCAGGGGTTTTTCAGTATTCAACAGACATGCCCGAAGTGTCATGGCACTGGAAAGGTAATACCCGATCCCTGTACAGCATGTTCTGGCGCTGGGCGCATTAAACGTAACAAGACCTTGGAAGTAAAAATACCTGCCGGCATAGATGACGGGATGCGAATCCGATCTACTGGTAATGGTGAGCCTGGTATGAACGGTGGCCCAACAGGTGATTTGTATGTAGAAATTCACATCAAAAAACATGCCGTATTTCAGCGTGACGGAGATGATTTACATTGCGAAATGCCGATCTCGTTTGCACGCGCAACATTGGGCGGTGAGATTGAAGTACCTACCCTAGGTGGAAAAGTATCGTTTACTGTACCCGAAGGTACGCAAACTGGAAAAACCTTCCGCTTGCGTGGAAAGGGGATTAAAGGAGTGCGCTCAGGTATAGCCGGCGATTTATTTTGTCATGTACTCATAGAGACGCCCGTCAAGCTCAATGAGAAGCAAAAGGAACTGCTAGCAGAATTTGACAAGCTCACTGAAGCAGGCGGCGCCAAGCATAATCCACAAAGTAAATCCTGGATGGATAAAGTAAAAGAATTTTTCGAATAGACCATTCCCACCGCTAGTCACTACAGCGTTCTTGCGAGCGCTGTAGTGCTCACAACATATCAGTAGTTCTACACCTGTAGAAGAAGTACTACTGTAAAAGAAAAATCTCCCTATCTAAGCCAACTCATTTATGTGGTGGTATGCAACACCATTGCTTTTGCCTCATGACAGGTTGTCAAAATTGATTGTTACTTCGACTTGATAACCTACGCTAGTAGAGTCCGCGATAGAAAAAAATTACTCAGTTATTCAAATTGAGAATTTATATTCGTTGGATCAGGGCAAAAGTCATCATGAAAGAATTTTTTTCGCAATCGTACATTGCACAGCTTATAGGCAGGTACGTAAGAGAAAAAAGAGATAACGAATTAGAGCAAGCTCTATTGAGGGTCTTGATAGGGCTAGTCTTAATTTATTACTTTAGAAAATCAGGATTCTACCTACTCGCAGAGGGTACAGCTACTAATCTCAATCTTGTATTTGTTCCATCCGTTTTTGTTATAGCAGCTGTCTCTATGGCAGTGTGCGTTTTCCTATGGCCTGGTGAAAAACATATCAGGCGAATATTGTCGATAGTGCTGGATGTCACTCCACTAACTTACTTGCTTATTATTGGTAACAGTCATGCTGCTCCGCTGTGCTTTTTATATCAATGGATAGTCATCGGCTATGGATTTCGATTTGGTCGAACATATTTGTTTATTGCATTAGCTTTAGCACTCGCTGGATTTGGTGTGGTGATACTTACAGCATCCTATTGGCAACAAGAGACAGCTCTTGCTAAAGGTTTGTGGCTGGGTACGTTGCTGATATCTATCTATTCAAGTACGTTAATTGGTCGTCTGTATAAAGCACTGGACCGTGCTAAAGAAGCAAATATTGCAAAAAGGCAGTTTATTTGCTCTGTGAGTCATGAGCTGAGGACACCGCTAAACGCCATCATAGGAATGATAGATCTCATCCGTAGTACGCATCTCGATCGTGACCAGATAGAAATGTTGGATTGCCTGATTTCCACATCTCAAGTCATCTCAGTCATAGCATTGCTGCCGATGTGCCATTTAAAATTCGGGGAGATCAACACCATTTACGGCAGATTTTAGTAAATTTAATCGGGAATGCAGTCAAATTTACCGAGCAAGGCAGAATTTCACTTGGAGTAAATTTAGTATCAAACTCGCTGGATACAGTCCGATTAAGATTTTCTATAAGAGATACAGGAATAGGAATCCCTGCGAGCGCTCAGGGAAAAATATTTGAAAGTTTTACCCAGGCTGATGAATCCACCATAAGACGTTTTGGAGGTACTGGACTAGGCACCACTATTTGCAAACAATTAGTGGAACTGATGGGCGGGAAAATAGGTTTTAGCAGTGTACAAGGTGAAGGCAGTGAATTTTGGTTTGAGGTTGAATTCGGTACACACAGTAACTCAACAGCAGCCTCGCCAGAACTTTCTGTAACCGTAATTCGCTCATTGGTATTAAGTCCTACACGCGATCAAAGCGAGTTAATTTCACAAATAGCCGACGTATGTGGTAACTGCCCAGAAAATACGGTGAGTCCCGAAGAAACAGCAGACTATCTTGAGCAATCTGATTTGGCAGGTAAGCCTGTGCGGCTTATATTCATTGATGAACCAATTTCGTATGGGGAAACTCTCCAAGAGTACATTCTTCGACTCCATAATCTCACACGACGATTACAAAATACACATGCACATGGAAAGATAACCTTTGTACTCGTTACTAAAGATGATGACGTAGTAAAAGGTCTGGAAAATTGTCGCGAATTAGCGGGCCTGTATTCAGTAATAAAGCTTACTGCACCACGTAACTCGTTAATTCATGTACTGCATGGGCACTTGATAAACCTGACACATAGCCATGTTGGTATGAGGATGCCATCATCAGAAACGCAATCAAAATCTTCAGCAATAAAATTATCTCCATCAGTTTCAGAAAATAGCAATGGGTACAAAATTCTTGTTGCAGAAGACAATCCCACTAATCGTAAAGTATTACAAAAAATTTTAGAAAGAGCGGGACATCACTGCACTTTAGTTAAAGATGGAGATGAGGCATTAGATCTGGTGGAAAAAAATTCATTTGATGCCATGGTGCTCGATATGAATATGCCTACGATGTCGGGAACAGATGTTGCGCGTTTGTATAGGCTTATGAACGGCAATGCAGCAGATTTTCCTATCATCATGTTTTCTGCGAACGCGACTCCCGAGGCAAGGCAAGAAAGTCTAGAAGCAGGAGCCAATGCATTTTTAGCCAAGCCAATACAGATAAATATTTTCTTAGAAACCTTAGATACGTTAGTAGAAAAATTTCATGCTATTCATCCACCATTGGTCAAATCAAAAAATATATCGCGTCCACGATCTGTAATTTTAGCAAGACCGAACGAGCCAATTTTAAATATACAAGCGCTGTCTGATTTAGAGCATGTAAGTAAAGATAAAAAATTTCTAGATGATTTAATTGCCGAATTTATTTTTGAAAATGGAAATTATTTAGATGCATTAGAGAAGGCTTTAAGTGACGGAAACCAGGAAAAATTTAAAGAGATAGTGCACGCAATTAAAGGATCGTCATTAAGCATAGGTGCTATTTCTCTAAAAATGATTTGCCGACGTTTAGAGAAATTACGAAAGATAGATATAGAGACATACCCAGAAGAAATCGTACAGCAACTTCGGCATGCATTTAGTCTGCTATGTGAGCAATTAGAAGATTATCGTCAGCAGAGACTTAATTTTATTGAGGTGTTATAGCTATATTAAGAAATTTACCAACATACTGAGGAGGCTTAAACAGACATATTAAGGATGAGGATTTCTAATTTAAATTAAAGATTTTATTTTCTGTAGAAAATAAATAATTTTCTTTATAAAAAAATGATTGATTAAGTAAATAGTAGCGAACAAAAATTTTCAGTACATTGTTAAAAATTAATGGAGGTGAGCTGTGAACTTTTCAGATAGGTTGGATCTATTAACAAACCAAAGTCAAATTTCGATAGGAAAATTAAAAAAAGTTCAGGCCATGTTGGCGGGTGCGATTGACCAGCAAGAATACATAAAATTTCTTGTTGTCTTATATCCTATTGTTTCTAATTTTTGTCCATTAATGGCTATTGCTGCGGGTCATACAGGTGGTAAAAATCCGAAAATCATAAACTATCTATATGATCATATTTACGAAGAGAGAGGACACGAGCATCTGGTACTTAATGATTTGAAGAGTTTCGATATTGATACGACACCCATTCCTGAATTACCAGCTGTACCGCCAGTACAAGCGATGCTTGCATACAATTATCATTCGGCTTCACATGTTCATCCAGCATGCGTATTTGGGATGATGTATGTACTTGAGATTATGGCGTCTGTTTTTGGTGGCCGTGCCGCTCGATCACTTGCCACTACGCTGAATCGTTCTTCCATGGAGGGATTTTCTTTTCTTGATTCGCATGGAGATCTTGACGAAGACCATGTTATCAATTTGCGAGAACTTTTCAAGACTATTACTGACCCGAATGTTCAGGAATGGCTATTGAATAGTATCAAGATGAATTTTTATTTATTTGAAAAAATAATGGACTATCAAGAAGATGCTAATTAATTGTGAATAGTATGTTGAACTAGGCAGCCGCTCAACGTGATGGTAGGTTACGCAGTGGGTTAATTGGTATCTCCTACACAGCAAAATCACTGTTTAATTTGTTCATGACTTCCTTAAATTACAATTATTTATCATATCCAGTATCTTTAACTTAAGAGATTCTAGCGTTGGTAATGTAGTTGTTAGTTAAGAAGAAAAAACTACGGTTGATTGGAATCTACTCAGCCGTAGTTAATTTTTGTTACTAGTCTATATGTTAGGCGGCAACTAAGTCTGGATTTAGTGTGTATTCAGCTCGTTGCGCAGCCAATTTTTGTTCAAGCTGGTTTCGTTGTGAGTAAACCAAGCGCCTCATCATATGCAGATCTTGATCATTAAGCCGTAATGCCGCATCTACCCAAGTTTTTATGATTTTTTCAAATTCCTCATACCTGACAGGGTCGGTATACCTGCGGCAGTCATAGATAGATTTCAAAGCATTAACATGTTTTTTTTGCTTTTGAATTAATTCAAAAACGGATTTTTCTGCCTCCCCGGGGGGAACCAACATATCAACTACCCCCATTCTTTCTAAATCTTCTGCTTTATAGGTATTGCCACTTGTAATTAACTCTTCTGTAATTTTCATTCCTACTTTTCTGTATAAAAAAGTATAAGCCCCCATACCTGGAAATAAGTTAAATAAAATTTCTGGAAAACCTAACCGCGTACCTTGTTCGGCAACAAGGATATTGCTAGATAAAGCAAATTCTAACCCTCCACCAAAAGCGTCTCCTTGAACCATAGTGATGGTTATAACCGATGAGTTATAACCATTAATTCGTGTGTACAAACCCTCGATGCATAAACGCCCATAATGCATTAGAGCGCCTTTATCGCGATTTTTAATTAATTCAATAAATAATGCCAAATCGCCTCCCAGGTTAAATACTTTAGGCGACCTTGAGGCAAATATGCAGTAATTTATCGGCCGCCATGCACCGTCATGAAAAATCATCCCATTGTTTTGTTCTATCTGCTTTACGTTGTGGTGCAGTTCTTCCAGCATGTCCAGATTAAAACAGGGGACTGCTGCCGGCTTCATGTAAGTCCACAGAGCTTTCAGTGACTCGTTGTAGTCCTGTGTTATTTGATGATACTGACGACGTGGTGGTGAATAGACGCTTGATTCATCGACTGCCGAAGGTGTAAGTACTTTGCATGCTGTCATATGTTTTCTCCTTTTCGCCAAGAAATATATTTTGATGTAAATTTCTATTTGTAATTAGTCATGTGTTTTTTATACCTACTTGAGCGTATCGATTTTCTTTCATTTTGAATTTTGAGACACATCAATACTGTTCAAGTTGGCTTAAGTCTAAAAACAACTCAAAGATTAAAAAAAATAATTAGTAAATTTTTTTTTTGTGCTAATACTATTTGATTACTTTGTTATTTCGATACTAGGCATTAATTTCACGGTATGTATGTTTGATGTAATCATGCATGATTGCTGAGTTACAATTTGGTTTTATATTTACGAATGCTTATATGAACGATAAAAAATTCGATAAAGCTTTACGTCAGCTAGTCGCAAATAACAAAGTGTGGGCTGCATCCATGATTGCCCGTGACCCGGACTTTTTTCTTAAACTGATGTCTCAGCAATCGCCTGAATTTCTTTGGATAGGATGTTCAGATAGCCGCGTTCCAGCCAATACTATTGTTGGGCTTGAGCCGGGTGAGCTATTTGTGCATAGAAATGTTGCGAATGTTGTAGCTCATTCCGACTTAAACAGTTTGTCAGTTTTGCAGTTTGCGATCGATGTACTGGGTATTAAACATGTGATCGTTTGTGGCCACTATGGTTGTTCAGGTGTCGATGCGGCCATGGAACGTCGTCGTGTTGGATTGGCAGATAACTGGTTGCGACATGTGCAAGACGTTCATCAAAAACATGCACACTATTTTCCAGATAGCTTGCCAGCGCATGATCATTGCAATCGTCTGTGTGAATTGAATGTGATTGAGCAGGTATCCAACGTATGCCAGACGACGATAGTTCAAGATGCATGGGAGCGTGGTCAGGACTTGACGATACACAGTTGGGTTTACAGCCTGGAAGATGGTCTGGTGCGTGACCTTGGTTTGGCTGTAAGCGATATTGAATCTTTACCTACGCAGTTGGCTACTAGTCTTGCACGCTACGACTAACCTTCATGAATTTTTTGGTTGCTGCGCATCGACGGACATTGACTATTTATAGAAAAACCATTTAGTAGATCAATTGTTAGCTTTAGATGTGGTGATGCTTTTAAAAACTGTACTCTTCGCTTGGGAATTGTCCAGTTTTAACAGCGTGACGATATGCCGTGATTGCAGAGCGTATATCGTGTTGACCTTGCATGAAATTTCGAACAAATTTTGGGCGATGACCAGGAAAAATACCTAGCATGTCATGTAATACAAGCACCTGACCTGAGCAATCAACCCCGGCCCCTATACCTATCGTTGGTATACCTAACGCCTGCGTCACATTTTTCCCTAAGGATGCAGGTATTGCTTCTAGGACCACCATAGATGCGCCGGCTTGTTCAAGTGCGATGGCATCGCTGAGCAAACGTTCTGCAGAACTAGTACTTTTGCCTTGCACCTTAAATCCACCTAGTTGATGAACTGCTTGCGGGGTAAGCCCCACATGACCGCATACTGGGATGCCACGTTGTACGAGATGGTGCACGGTTTCTGCTAACCAGTCTCCACCCTCCAATTTGATCATCTCAGCACCTGCGCGCATAAGTTGTGCAGCATGAGTAAATGCTTGGAGTGGAGTGCCATAACTGGCAAAAGGAAGGTCCGCTACGATCATGGATGACTGTATTCCTCTAGCTACGCAGGCAGTGTGGTACGCAATATCATCGATGGTGACTGTTAAAGTTGAAGCGTGCCCTTGTATCACCATACCCAACGAGTCACCTACGAGTATGACATCGATACCGCAATCATCGATAAGTCGGGTAAAGCTCGCATCGTAGCTAGTGAGCATGACGATTTTTTCATTCTT
>JAJTGE010000113.1 GCA_021298555.1 Oxalobacteraceae bacterium | reverse complement strand
AAAAGAAAAAGGATTTAGTATCTCGCTCGATGATTTTGGGACTGGCTATTCAAGCTTGAGCCATCTGGCCCGTTTGCCTGTCGACAAATTAAAAATCGACCGCTCATTTATAGGCCACATAGAAACTGAAACACGGTCCATGGCCATTACTGAAACCGTGATTGCACTAGGCCATAAATTAGGTATACAAGTCATCGCTGAGGGCATAGAAACCATCAGCGTATTTTCACGCTTAATGAGTATGGGATGCGATCATTTTCAGGGGTATTTGTTTAGTAAACCGATACCGTCGAATGATCTGGTGATTTGGGAAAAAAACCGATCGCGCAGCTTTATTCCGCTGCATGCACCAGGTCCTAAATTCCTAGCTTCATGAAAGGTAAAACGTGACAAAACTGGAATTTAAACCGCTGCCCATTCCTGCTCAAGCTGAGAAGAATACGCCGCAGGAGCTGCGGCTGTAGTTTCAAAACTCACCGTTTCGTAAGCAGTAGGGTCGGCCAGTAAGGCGCGGAGTAATTTATTATTTAAACTGTGGCCTGATTTATGCGCTGTATAGCTTGCGAGCAGAGGATGACCTATTAGATACAGATCACCCATGGCATCAAGAATTTTATGCCGAACGAATTCATTTCGGTAGCGCAAACCACCTCTGTTTAAAATACGAAATTCGTCCATTACGATCGCATTTTCTAGTGAGCCCCCACGCGCCAAACCCATGCCGCGCAGGGTTTCCACGTCCTGCATAAAACCAAAGGTTCGCGCTCGGGCGATTTCTTGTATGTACGATTCAAAACTCAAATCGACTTCGGCAGTTTGACCGCTGCCATCAATAGCGGGATGATTAAATTCTATAAAGAATTTCAAACGAAACCCGTGACAAGGTTCTAGCCGTGCCCATTTTTCTTGGCTGCCTTCACCTTCACGTACTTCGACTGACTTGCAAACGCGAATAAATTTTTTCGCTGCGTCCTGCTCACTGCGCCCAGCTTGCTGTAACAAGAAAACAAACGAGGCTGCTGAACCATCCATGATAGGGATTTCTTCGGCAGTTAAATCAACCATCAGGTTATCAATACCCAGTCCTGCACACGCTGACATCAAGTGCTCGACGGTAGAAACGCGCACGCCGTCTTTTTCAAGTACCGAGGCCATCCGAGTATCACCAACACCGGTGGCATTGGCAGGCAACTCTACTGGTGGGTGTATATCTACGCGACGAAAAACAATGCCGGTATTGATAGGTGCTGGTCGCAGCGTGAGTTCGACTCGCGTACCACAGTGCAGACCGACACCGGTCGTGCTGACGATCTGACTTATCGTACGCTGTCGTATCACGCTGGATTGCTCTTAATAAGAACGATGATTACAGCTGGCCTAACATGGTCTCAGCGTTTGAAACCTCAAACTTACCTGGGGCTTCAATGTTGAGTTTTTGTACTACGCCATCTTTTACCAACATGGAGTAACGCTGTGAACGTGTACCCATACCAAACTGACTGAAATCAGCTGACAAACCTAGTGCTTTTGAAAAGTCTGCATTGCCATCGGCCATCATACGAACCGCGCCGCCTGCTTTCAAATCGCGACCCCATGCACCCATGACAAATGCATCGTTAACCGAAATACACCAGATTTCGTCTACGCCTTTGGCATGCAAGTCCTTAGCGTGCGCTACATAGCCAGGTACGTGTTGAGCTGAACATGTCGGTGTGAACGCGCCGGGTAAAGCAAAAATTGCAATTGTCTTACCTTTTACCAGGTCCGACACGTTAAATGTATTTGGGCCTAACGAGCAGCCTGCTGTTTCAGTTTCTATAAATTCAGCAAGTTTGCCTTCGGGGAGATGATCGCCAACGTTGATCGTCATGATGTTTCCTTTATTGTGGAGGGTGAACGGCACACACGCGCCAGACGGAAATAAAACCGCGCCCGTATGTTGCCATCGGACGCGGTAGGCAGTTTAAAGCATCGCGAAGTATGCCCTGTCAGTAGACTTTTTGCAGAGTTAGTCTGCCTGACGCCGCAAAAATGCCGGAATATCATACGTTTCTGTGCCATTTCGCTCCATTGCACGAACTGTTTCAGAAGCGGATTCACGACGCCACACAGCTGGTGTACGTATAGCATCAAACTGCTGGTTGGCTCCGGGTACCGCATCGGCTGTTGATACCGATTCGTTGTATGTACCGGTACGCTGCACTGCCACTGGGTTAGGAACCAATACAGGTGAGCGACGCGCACGACCCAAACCTGTTGCCACAACGGTTACGCGTAATTCATCGCCCATAGTTTCATCGTAGGCGATACCTTGCGCAATCGATGCATCGTCAGCCGCAAATGCGCGCACGGTTGCCATCACATCTTTGATTTCTTTACCTTTGAGCGAGCGACTACCCGTGACGTTCACCAATACACCGCGGGCACCGGAGAGATCAATACCATCTAGCAGCGGCGATGCAATAGCTTGTTCAGCAGCGATACGCGCACGATCTACACCGGACGCGACAGCTGTACCCATCATTGCTTTACCTTGTTCGGCCATGATGGTCTTTACGTCATTAAAGTCAACATTGATATGGCCAGGCACGTTAATGATCTCAGCAATACCGGCAACGGCATTGTTGAGTACATCATCGGCATGCTGTAACCATTCAGCCATGCTGTCGTCTTCGTAAATCTCTTCCAGCTTTTCATTGAGAATGACGATGAGCGAATCCACATGCTTGCTGAGTTCGTCTAAACCTTCGTTAGCGATGTCCATGCATTTTTTACCTTCGTAGGTAAAAGGTTTGCAAACGACCGCAACCGTCAACGCGCCTAATTCTTTAGCGACTTGAGCCACGATGGGCGCTGCACCTGTACCGGTACCACCACCCATACCAGCGGCGATAAATACCATGTGCGCACCACGCAATGAATCTTCAATACGTTCACGCGTTTCTTCAGCTAATTGCCGGCCCAGCGCAGGTTTCATACCTGCACCCAATCCAGATTCGCCGATTTGAATCACGTTATGTGCTTTTGAAAGCGATAACGCTTGGGCGTCGGTATTGGCGACGATGAATTCGACGCCAGAGACACCTTTGTTGATCATATGCTGCACAGCGTTACCGCCGGCACGTTGTGACAGCTAGCAACTAACAACTGCTGATTAATACAAAAACGTCCACCACAAAACCATTCTCAAAAATTACCGAGAAACCATTCTTTCATTCGTTGCCATACAGCGGTGGCTGAACCACCTTGGCGTACAACGACCTGCCCCCTCAAATACTGACGCTTGGCTTCAATCAGCAAGCCCAAAACTGTCGAATACCGCGGACTACGAACCACATCAGCTAACTGACCGCTGTACTCAGGCATACCCACCCGTGCCGGCTTGAGAAAAATATCCTCAGCCAATTCTGCTATCCCTGGTAACTGGGCGCTACCACCGGTGAGCACAATGCCGGAGGACAGAACTTCTTCAAATCCTGATTCACGCACTACCTGATGTACAAGCGAAAACAATTCTTCGACACGCGGCTCTATCACTGCGGATAAGGCCTGACGCGACAAGGTGCGCGCTCCACGGTCACCCAAGCCGGGTACATCAAACACATCCGTTGGATCTGCCAGCACTTGCTTGGCAATTCCGTAACGCACTTTGATTTCTTCTGCCTCAGCCGTTGGGGTACGTAAGGCCATGGCAATATCATTCGTGATCTGATCACCTGCAATCGGAATCACGGCCGTATGCCGAATCGCACCTTCCGTAAAAATAGCGATGTCGGTGGTACCACCGCCGATATCCACTAACACCACACCTAATTCTTTTTCATCTTCTGTCAGCACGGCGTCGGCAGAAGCCATTGGTTGCAATATCAAATCAGTGACTTCAAGCCCGCAGCGCCGTATGCACTTCACAATATTCTGTACAGCAGATACCGCACCCGTGACGATGTGCACTTTCACTTCAAGACGTATGCCGCTCATACCTATAGGTTCGCGCACATCCTCTTGGTTATCCACCATGAATTCCTGAGGTACGGTGTGTAACAACTGCTGATCCGTTGGTATGTTGACTGCCTTAGCGGTTTCAATGACGCGTGCCACATCAGTTGCGGTGACCTCTTTATCCTTGATGGCAACCATGCCACTCGAATTAAAACTTCGTATGTGGCTACCAGCGATACCTGTCCATACGTTACGTATCTGGCAGTCAGCCATCAGTTCAGCTTCTTCTAGCGCGCGCTGTATAGATTCGACCGTAGCCTCAATATTTACTACAACACCCTTTTTTAATCCTTTGGAGTCGTGCTGGCCTATACCAATGACTTCATGCCGCCCATTTGGCAAAACCTCCGCTACCACGGCTACCACTTTCGATGTACCGATATCTAAGCCGACAATCAGATTTTTTGCGTCTTTTGTCATAATTTTTTTAAGTTCGATTCCAATTTCTATACAGCGTCCGGCCGTGGTGTGTCAGGGGTTTCTACTGCTGCCTGCCCTCGCGTGCGATATGCCAAACCATTTGGATAGCGCATGTCTACAGTTTCTATACGTGATGACAACTGAGTCGACAAACGCGGGTAGGCTGTCACAAATCTCTCCACGCGTAACTTAAATGCTTCACGCTCTTGTATGCGTCCTAATTTAAGTGTGATGCCATTGTTTAGCTTGGCGGTCCATGCATAGCGTTTAGAGAGCTCTAATTCTCTGGGCGCTAATTTCAGTGGCGCTAGCCAGTTACGCAAATCAGCCAAGCGTGCCGCAACTTCATGGGCACTGTCGTCAGGGCCGACTAATTGTGGCAAGCGTCCTTCCGCTTCTGCCTCACCTAAATTAGCCGTAAATAAATAACCATCGACCGACAGCAACCGACCATCTTGCTCTCCCCAAGCACCCAATACCCTGTACTCATCAATAGATACGATCAGCTTATTTGGCCATTCACGACGAACAGAGGCTCGCTGCACCCAGGGCACCATTTCAAACGCGCTACGAACTGTGGCCAGATCGGCCGTAAAAAAATTTCCCCTGATGCGAGGTAGCGCCGCACTGCGTACCGTAGCGACATCCACATACCGCAATGGCGAATTGTTAGATCCCTGAATTTTTACAGCTCGCAAATCAAACATAGGTTGCAGTGCCACCCATTTGTAGCCGGCATACAGCACGCACAGAAGCAGCACACCCACCATAGCGCGCGTAATTTTGTTCATTGTGCTGATGTCATGCCACATGGTTCATTACTTTCCAGTTATTTTTTCTGTATCGACTATTAATTTGTCTCTGGTGTCCAGTCTTTTGATACCTGTAAATCAAGCGCCGCCATACGCAAAATCTCTACACATAATTTTTCATAGGGCATACCAGCAATCGCTGCTGACATAGGCACCAAGGAATGATTCGTCATACCCGGTGATGTATTTATCTCTAATAAAAAAGGCTGATTATCTGACTCACGCACCATGACATCGGCACGCGCCCAGCCTCGGCAACCCAATGTTTTATAGCTTTGCAATACCAACTCTTGTATCTGCTTTTCTTGTTCAGGCGGCAGCTCACTAGGGCAGATATAGCGAGTCTCATCTGAAAAATATTTATTTTGGTAGTCGTAATTAGCATCAGGCGCAACGATACGCACGACTGGTAACGCCTGCGCAGTATCGCCATACCCCATTACTGGGCAAGTCAATTCCATACCACTGATGAATTGCTCCGCCATGACGGCTTTATCAAATTTTGCCGCCAGCGTGTAAGCAGCGGGCAGCTGATCTACCGACATCGGTCTGCAACGGCTTTCCAATCGCTATTTGCACTCAACATATAAAAATCCGGTGTGGCGAGACCACTATGCAGCCACACGCGCTTAGTCATCGCCTTATCCATGGCTATCGCTGAAGCCAATACGCCAGGACCGGTGTAGGGAATACCCAATTGTTCAAGCGCGCCTTGCAAGGTACCGTCTTCGCCATAGCGTCCATGCAATGCGATAAAAACACGATCAAATTTTTCTGCAGCTAATTCAGCCAATGAGCGCTGTGCCGGATCGAACGCTTGAGCATCTATACCCTGCTCTTGCAGCGCTTTCAATACACCAGCGCCCGACAGCAAAGAAATATCACGCTCAGCGGAACGGCCGCCAAACAACACACCAACCTTGCCAAATTCATTTTTCAGAGCCGCGTTCATGCGTGCACCTGTGAAGTCAGTTGCTGCAGTGCTGCGGGTACATTGGCAATTGAACCGGCGCCCATGGTCATCACCACATCACCTGTTTTAACGATCTTTAAAATCACTTCCGACATCTCCGTAATGTCTTCTACAAAAACCAACTCTGTTTTTCCAATAACGCGTAACGCGTGGGCTAGCGATCGACCATCTGCTGCAGGTATGGGCTGCTCTCCGGCGGGATACACATCAGCCAAGACCAGCACATCAACGGTAGCGAGGACTTTGACAAAATCTTCAAATAAATCACGAGTACGCGTGTAGCGATGCGGCTGAAAAGCTAGTACCAATCGACGCCCTGGAAATGCACCACGTGCAGCAGCAATCGTGGCAGCGGTTTCAACCGGATGGTGGCCGTAGTCATCTACCAGCGCGAATGTTCCACCTGATGGCAATGGCAGCTGGCCATACTTGGTAAAACGTCGTCCCACGCCTTTAAATTCTCGTAGTGCTTTTTGTATATGCTTATCTTCAACATCAAGCTCGCGCGCAATCGCAATCTGCTTCTTCATGAAAACCATAGGTCATGATTAACTTGGAGATAAACGGCATGATTTCACGTACGTTTTTATCGTCCAAACATAAAATAGCCACGCCATAAAATGGTAGGCGTTGCGTAAATTCTATAAATGCCTGCTTGAGCTTTGCGAAGCTATGATCATAGGTTTCCATATGATCAGCATCGATGTTGGTAATGACTTCAATCACAGGCGATAAATTCAAAAACGACGCATCGGATTCATCTGCCTCAGCCACAATAAAATCACCTGAGCCTAGCTTGGCGTTAGCACCTGCACTATTCAGGCGACCACCAATGACAAACGTAGGATCTAATCCACCCTCAGCCAATATGCTGGCGACCAAACTCGTCGTCGTTGTTTTTCCGTGTGTGCCAGCGATCGCTATACCGCGCTTAAGTCGCATCAGCTCAGCCAACATAACTGCGCGTGGAACTATAGGTATATGCCTTGCTCTCGCTGCAATCACCTCAGGATTATTCGATTGCACAGCAGTCGATGTGACAATCGCATCAGCGCCATCTACATGCTCAGGTGCGTGACCAATACGTATTGATACGCCCAGCTCTGCTAATCGACGACTGGCTGCATTGTTCGTCAGATCAGAACCCGAGACGGTGTAGCCAAGATTGAGCAATACCTCAGCAATACCGCTCATACCCGAGCCGCCTATACCGACAAAATGTATGCGTTTAACTTTGTGTTTCATCGTCTTACCAAAGTTTCTATGATCTGCGCGATCACTTCATTCGCATCACGCTTGCCATGCTCATACGCGGCTTCTGCCATTTGCAGACAGCGTTCGCGCGTAATCGTTTTAATTAATGAAGCCAAAGCTTCTGTATTCAACTCTTTTTGAGGCTGATGAAATGCAGCGCCAATCTGTGCCATCCACTGAGCGTTATCATGCTGATGCGATGTTGTGGAAGCAATAAAAGGAACCAAAATACTGGCTACTCCTGCAGCGCATAGTTCAGATACCGTAATAGCACCTGCACGACAAATCACCAGATCTGCTTGTGCATAACGTGCAGCCATGTCATCAATAAAATCAACCAGCTCTGCTTCTACGCCATGCTGTTCATACGTACTCTGCAATGTGGCGATATGCTGGCGCCCTGATTGATGAATAACGCGTGGTCTATCACTACGTGGTATGAGTGCGAGAGCAGCAGGTATGGTGGTGTTGAGAATTTGCGCACCCAGGCTGCCACCTAACACCAAAATAGTCAGTGGGCCTGTATG
>JAJTGE010000042.1 GCA_021298555.1 Oxalobacteraceae bacterium | reverse complement strand
TTAGGAATAATCAGTTTGGTTCGATTCCGCCTCGAAGTACCAAGTATGCAAAGCCATCGTTAGCAATAGCGAGGGCTTAGTATTTGAAACAGAATCGTCAAACATTTGAAACACCCATCGTCCGCCCTGCAGTTGTGTGCGCAATGCGCATATCAATCCCCTCCGGTTCGAATGGGATACCCGCAAACTCAGTAGTTTCCTACTTACCCTTCAGCGACACGGCAGTCTCAGACATTACCATTCCAGCGCTACGATATTTTTCTGCCATGGCCCGTTCATGAGGCGTGCTGATTTGTGCCTGCATGTAAGCACCCAATCCTCGGGCACGTGCAACGATATGTTTGCCGCTCGTTAGACGGGCTGTCTGATACTGCTCGAGCGCAGTGCTCAAGTCGTCATGAGTTGTTAGCTCCCGCACCAACGACTGTGCATCCTCGGCCGCTTTAGTGACACCCATACCGACATGGGGGCGTGCAACAAAAGCAGCGTCACCCAACAACGCGATACGACCAAAAGCGAGTTGATTCGATTCCAGATCAAACACTGGCTGAAAAAATAAATGCTCGGTTTTTTCTATCATTTCAGCAAATTGTGGCGCCAGCACCTGTCGCGCTGATGCGCGTGCGTGCTCCAGATGGTGCGTTTGTATTAGCGGCGGCGGTATACCTTCTGGCCAGATTTTTCCGCTGGCATCCGTCACCATATCGCGCAAGCTAGTGGTCTCATCAGCAGGGCGATACCAAACAAAGTTATAGCGACGCTTACCCGGCTCAACCGAGTTATTTTTACCGGCGACGGGGTAAGCAATCATTTGCTCCTGCTCGGGCAAACCAAACGCAAAATACGGAAACATCTCTTTCAAGGCGCGCGGTGATAGAACTGATTCTTCGACCATGCCTCTCCAGGCAATGTAGCCTGCGTATTGTGGGCTGGCGTTTGGTACCAATGTCTGTCGAACTTTTGAACGTAGGCCGTCGGCGGCAATGAGCAGATCCGCACTGACGCTTTCGCCATCGGTAAAGTGAGCTGTTACGGAGTTCGGATCTTGTTGAAACGTACTAAGTACTTTGCCGCCGTGATAGCGCTCGCTGGGAAAGGCGGCGATCAACAAGGCAAAGAGTCGGCCCCATGCAGTCAAAATTTGTGGGTAATGCAAACTGCCAATTTGGATGCCATTCCTATCTAAGGTAATGCGCTCTTCAACCTGTATACCCAAAGAAGCATCAACGATTACGCCCGCTTCACGCAGGGCGTCGAATAATTCAGGATGCGTGACAATGCCAGCACCGCGGCTTTCGAGCTCGGCTGCAACCTGTTCATAGATGTGTACATCCCAACCGGCACGTAACAATAAATTTGCTGCAAACAGTCCACCTATGGAGCCGCCAATAATGATGGCTTTTTTAGATGGATTCATTGGACTGATTGTTGGATTCTGGCGGCTTAACTTCGTTAGCAGGGTAGTTCAGTTCGATCGTGATGCCAGAAGGATCTTCAATAAAAAGTTGGTGCAAGCCTAGGCCGGGTACAGTGCGCTCTTTGTATGGAACGTTACTGTGTTGCAGGCGGCGGTGCATGTCGGTTAAATCACTGGCGATAAAGGCAATGTGATCAACCGCAGCACTGCCGTGTAACGAGCTTTCATCTTTGTCTCCCAAATAATCTTTGAGGCCATCTGGGTCATTTTTATCAATGCCGATTAAATGCACCACCCCAAACTCGGCTTCGTCACCGCCTTGGTAAAGCCAGATGCCGGGAAAAGGAAACGCTGGGCGAAAGCCGACTTGAAATCCCAATATCTCGGTATAAAACTTTTTTGATAATTCCAATTCAGTGGTGCGAACCGAAAAATGCGCCAGTTTTTTCAGAGCCATATGCGATCCTAACGATTAATTTGCTGATCACTGGCACCCAAGCCAGTAAACAACTGTCCGAATTAATTACTGATAAACTCTGTTTATTGTAAATAAGATATTACCCGTTTTTTTGATATCACCTGTTATCAGCCTGTTTCATTTCCCCGTTTAAAGCCATTAAAGGATTATTTATGTCGACATTATTTTCGCCTTTAGATTTAAAAGGCCATGCGCTGCCTAATCGCATTGCCATGGCACCATTAACTCGTTGCCGCGCTGGCGATGGCGATGTACCTCAGCCTATCTCTGCTGTGTATTACGCTCAACGTGCCTCGGCCGGCTTAGTAATTAGTGAAGCAACTAATGTGACAGCAAAATCTTGTGCATTTGAAAAAGCACCTGGTATTTATAGCGAGGCGCAGGTAGCCGGTTGGAAGGTAATAAGCGATGCGGTACATAAAGCTGGTGGACGGATTTTCATGCAGCTGTGGCATTGTGGTCGTGTCGGTTCGGAAGCTATTTTGAATGGAGAAGCACCCTTGTCGCCGTCGGGTATTAACGATGACTTGGGCTCCCTGCAAGTCTATGGACTGATGGCCAACGGTCGCTATGCGCAAATAGCCGCAACCCCTTCTCGCGCGATGACCATCGCAGAAATTGAAGAAACCATCGCCGACTACGCAAAGGGAGCCGCCAACGCAATCAGGGCAGGCTGTGATGGTGTAGAGATTCATGCCGCAAATGGTTATTTGCCGCACCAGTTTTTATCCGCCACGCTTAATCAGAGAACTGATAAATACGGTGGAAGTTTGGAAGGACGCCTGCAGTTTTTGAAAGAAGTGATCGAAGCGATTTTGTCCAAAGTAGATGCATCGAAAGTCGGTATTCGTATTTCGCCTTTTGCAGGCTACAACAATACCCGCGACCCCAATGCCAAAGAAACCTACACCGCGGTTGCAAAAATGGTGGAATCGTATGGCCTGGTTTATCTGCATGTAGCAGACACTAACGCGTGGGGTGGCGTACCGGATATGCCCGAGATTTTAAAAACGGTGCGCCCACATTACACTGGCTGCTTGATGGGTAATGGTGGCATTGAGCCGGCCGATGCACAGAAAATGGTGGAAGAAGGTGCGTTAGATATGGTGGCATTTGGCCGGCCATTTCTCTCCAATCCGGACCTGCCAGCACGGATTAAAAATGGTGGTCCCTACAACGAGGCTCGTTATGTAGGCTGGTACGGCGGTAGCGAGGAAGGCTATACCGACTACCCTGCGCTCTAGAACTTGCCGCGAGTGATTCAGCCCTGCCTACGATAAATTCATACTGCCGAATGCTATCGGCGGCAATACCCTAGTGCGGAGCATTTGCCGCATGTAGTTTATTGATGCCAGGGCTGAAAACTGGTAGCTCGATGGATCAGGCATGACCAGCCAGTTCAATTCCATCGAAGCGTTAAAAAATAATTCGAAAAGGGACTTGCCCACAAGCCTGGCTTTAACTTGGAGAACGAAATGATCAACAAAACTCAAGCATTAAATACTGAAAGAAGACTACTGTGCTTAGGCTTAGGCTTACTGCCCATTTGGAGTTTTGCCGCAACTCAAAAGCCAGTAATTCAAATGTGGAAAAGTCCAACATGTGGATGCTGTCAAGATTGGGCGAATCATATCGAAGCCAATGGCTTTGTGATTAAGGCATATCCAGAAGGTAATGAGGAGATCCGAAAAAAATTAGGTATGCCCATACAATTTGGCTCTTGCCATACAGCGTTAATTGACGGCTATGCGATTGAAGGCCATGTGCCAGCAAGAGAAATAAAACGACTCATTGCAGAAAAGCCCAAAGCTATTGGGTTAACTGTTCCTGCTATGCCAATAGGATCTCCAGGTATGGATGGTCCAGAATATAAGGGCAAAAAAGATCCTTATGATGTGCTTTTAATTGGATTAAATGGCAAACCATCGGTCTATCAGTCATACGATTAAACATAGTAATTTAATGAGCACGGAATTAAATAGGTAGTCCATTTGAACAGGAGGCTACCCTGTTTCAGATATTGGATGTTTCGATCTCTTCCTAACCACTAAGCAAGCAAAGCCCTCGTTAGCGATAACGGGGGCTTTGCATTTATACCTGCCGGTTTAAAAGCTTGAGTTATTTAATGATTATTGAATTCAAAAGATTACCGTCTAGCTAAGAGATTGTCGCTCACTAAATAACTCAGCCCCCCCCTGTAGCTGTTGTTTGACGGCTTAAATGACTCATAAAATTGATTGAAAGCAACAAAGTCAGCCGCTACCATTATCTGTCCGGCTAGGCTCTCAAAAAATGCCAGCGCCGAGCGGACTTGCCAGTCTATTCGATACTATCCGTAAAAATCTAACAAAGGAGTCGATCATGCGTTTTTTCCATGCCTTGTTGTTATCTTTCCTATCCCTTATTAGTTTCTCTGCATCTGCCGCTGATGCCGTTACGGCTTGCCCTAAGAACTTCAAAGTGCTTGCCGAAGACGATAAAGCTCGTATTCTGCACTTTACGCAAAAGAAGGGTGAAAGCTGCCCTATGCATTCACACCCGCATATCGCAGTCTATGCATCAAAAAACAATCCCCTGCCGCTGGAATACAAGATGGCTGATGGATCGACAAAAGCAGGCCCAAAACTTAAAGTCGGTGATGCCTTCCTTCGTGGACCAACAGAACATGAGCACCTTGCAGCCAAAGGTGATGTCGAAGCGATCATCGTTGAATTCAAAAAATGATTCTTGATTATTAAGGATCAGCAGTCTTGAGCCCGGTTCGATTTTGCGCCGGGCTAACCAAAAAATTCTGAATGCACCAAGCTCAAAATACTTCGCGTTATTTTGTGTTCATCAAGTCCGTCTGTTAACACATTTGCCGCTGGAATTGACGGCATCATTTTGTGGTGGGTGTTCCAGACTGACCGAATAAACGATCGGCATTGCGATATGCAATGCTCTCAGCAACGAGAGTAGGCAAGGTAGATAACCAATCGCGAGCTAGTGAGGTCAGTGAGTTCACTTCCGACCATCGCGATGGCACCCAAGTATCTGATCCATAAACAAAGCGATCAGGAAAGCGTAAGAGCATTTCACGCCATTCGGCAGATAATCCACCGCTAACCCCCGACCGATAAGAGAGTTCTCCATACAGTTGTGGATAGCGATTAAGCAACTGTGACACCCGTTCAGCCGGCTCATCCATGCCTGTATGTGCCCACAAAATTTTTGCACCCGGATCAAGTGCGAAGAGTTTTTCAATCGCCAGCGCATCGGAATGAGCCATCAACCAAAGCTCGTGTTTTGCCGCAAGCCGGACCAGATCACGCATCACCGGTGTATCAACTTCATTTCCATCGACATGAAACTCTCCGATTCCGCGATAGATACCTCGAGCGAGCTCCTGCTCGAGGAAGGGAATAGTTTGAGGATCTTTGTACCAACTGCGACGTTCTTCGCCCCAAGTCGCGAGATCACGCGTCTTGCGGTAAGGACGAAGGAATGGGATGAAGCGATGCGGATAGGCGGCATACAAAGCCAGCGTACCGTCGTTCGGCGTACTCGATAGCAGTGCAGTACGAATACCTGACGACTCGAGTATCTGCATCGCGTCCTCCGGCGTATAAATCGAGGTTGCACCTACGCTGAAATGTATGTGTGCATCAAACAGCGGTTGGGGTTCGCGCGCATACACGTTTGTAGCCGCCAATAATAAAGCAGCACCGATTAATTGAGCAACTTTACGCACGGCTACGATTATTGACATGGTGATTTACCTATTAATCAACGCCAGTCATCAACATGAAGTAAATGGCTTATTACGTTTATATGCCAGCCCGATATCATATCCTGCGAATGTGCAAGGCCGCCTATCGGGCCTTAGTCTTTCATTGCGATAAATGCCTAAACAGTAATCTAAGCGTGGCACCTCAACCTGATGCATCTAACCGTTGAGTCGATAAACTGGTTTATGGTTCTAAAAAAGTTTTTATATCGCTGTAATCCTAATGGCATTTAATAGTGATTCGTCTCTGATAGCTTTGTTCCTAATAACATAAGCGCTTAACAGCATAACCATCTGAGCTTTAAATTTAAGATCAATTCGCTCTAACCATCAGAACGGGGCATCCGTAGTAAGCCCTATTTCGCCTCAAACCTCCTCAAAATACGAAAACCTCTTCAGATAATCATTTATTTGCCTTGGACAGTATTTAGGCGGCTGTTATATTACGCTCCGAAACCGCTAAAGCTAAGTATTTAAACATCCCCCCTATGATTACAGTCGTTATTGCGTCCTATCGATATGGACACCTCGCATCACATTGCATTGAGTCCTTATTGTCTCAAACAAGCAGTCCTGCAAAAATTTTATTCGTTGATGACGGGGGTTTAGATTGTGCTCATCTGCCAGCACTCTATCCGGATCTTGAATATATTCTAAGACCCATGAATCTGGGTACGGTCGATAACTTTCAAGATATGTTAGCGAGAGTCACCACAGAGTACGTACTTTTTATAGGCGCTGATAATTGGTTACGATCCGATGCCATAGAACTGCTTTCTGACGCAAGCACCGATATCGTTACGTATGACATCGTCGTTACCGGAGAACTCAAAGAAGAAATTTTATCTCGAGTACCTGGTGAGACACGACCTTATCAGGGTGATTTGTATTGGGACAGACAGGAACAGCATCACGGCTCCATGATGTATCGAACTGTCTTTGGTCAAAAAATTGGCTATAAAAAACGATATAAAAATGGACGCCACCCGCAGGAAGATTGGAACCTATGGGATAAGATGCTTGAACAAGGAGCTACGGTAGCTAGCCTACAAGAAGGGCTTTTGTTTTACAGAAGGCATCGCGAGAATTTTTTGAAGTATGAATCCGAGTGATTACTGCTTCATAAATAGTTAGTTTTATGGAGAGTAATCATTGGTGGGTATGAAACAAGCAGAAAATTTTTTTCACAAGCTTGGATCCACAATTTCTTTAAATTAAGCTGAACTACATTTAACCATGACCCTCAACAAAGTCACGGAAACTCTGACAGCTCTTGTCTACCGACTAGCGTCTTATACAGTCAATAACTTCATTGATGATCCTGCGCTGCTTGCACTAATTTTTTGTTAACTGTTTTTGTGGTTTACTCGATATTCTGTAGCGTGCAACTGGTACTGTGTTTACAACCATCTCTTGGCAAATGAATAGCACCGCGTTTGAATCTGAAAGTTAAATCCTATCCCACAATTCGCATCAATTTTTGTTAAGCGGTTAAGCAGAAATACCTAATTTTTTATGTTGTCTTGAGCGGATAATCAAGATGCCCCGTTTTTACATAGATGATTGCACCTTCAGATTTTGTAAACGGAGCATGTTTACTGTAGCGAGGGCTACGTATCCATGTTCCCGCTGGGTAAGACCCGTGCTCATCATGAAATACTCCGTTTAAAACATATATTTCTTCTCCACCTGGATGAACATGCGGGTTGAATATAGTGTTGGGTGCCCAGCGCACCAGCGCCGTACCAACGCCATCAAATTCATGAAGAGGCATAACAGATAAACCGGGAACCAATCCTGGATACCATGTAGCTACTGTTGTGTTTGTTCGGATAATCGATATATCGTCTGAATGAAACTGCCTCAATTTAACGAATAAAGTACACCCTTCGATGGAGTGGGGCGAATGGCTACTACCAGGCGGATTACGCAGATACGTACCCTTGGGATAATCACCATGTTCGTCAGAAAATACCCCTTCAAGCACAAGTATTTCTTCACCACCATCGTGCATGTGCTCAGTAAATTTTGAATTGGGTGCATAGCAAACTATCGACGTTGCTCTGGCCAATTCGTCACCAATACGATCAAGATATTTTCTTGTAACACCTTGCATAGGGGATAGCTGCCAGGATAACTCCAGCGTGTTAATTACAGCTTTGATGGAAAAATCGGAATGTATATTCATTTTGTGTGATCAATACTATGTGCAATCGAGCTAAGTTTTATGTTTTGAGTAACTTACCTCATCATCACAGAACTCTCTTTATAATACATAGAACTTATTCTGTAGAGGTAGACCACCATGATTGATCACCTAGACCATCTCGTACTAACCACAACCAATGAAACAGCGTGTATAGATTTTTATACTCGCTTACTTGGCATGAGGCTTGAGACCTTTGTAGATGACAAACAGGGAATAGAACGCAAGGCCTTCAAGTTCGGGAATCAAAAAATTAATTTACATATACAGGGCAAAGAATTCGAGCCCAAAGCAGATAAGCCAACTCCTGGCTCACTTGATCTTTGTTTTATTGCTGATCGACCGTTAAACGATGTCATAGAAAAATTAAACAATGAACAGTGGCCAATTATTGAAGGCCCAGTCCTGCGCACTGGTGCCACATCAACGATTAATTCCGTCTACATTCGCGACCCCGATTTAAATTTAATAGAGATTAGTGAAATCTTATCCAAATAGGGTTGTACTCGTTAATAGATTTATTGTGCATTTCTGAACCACTAACACGATTTAATTAAACCCTTATGTCTAGTTCAGTAGAAATTCTGCCTCGTCAACGCGCCATCCTCGACATACCTCTTAATCGTCACCTGGGGATAGTGTATGACGGCATTTCTGATGGAGTAGCTAATTCTCATTTTGAGGCAGTACCTACATTGGCAGCTTTTGATGGCCAACTACACGGTGGTGTACTTTCCGTGTTGTTTGAGGCAGCTGCTTTTTTAGCACTAGCACCTTTGCTGAATGACGCTCAGCATGCGGTTACCCATGATTTGCACGTATCACTCATGCGACCCGTGCCTATCGGTGCTCGGTGTGATCTAAGCGCGCGTGTTGTGCGTTCCGGCCGAACCTTGGTTTTTCTGGAAGTCAGCGCGCAAGTGGATGGTAAATTGGTTGCATCAGCTCGTATTACCAAGTCTATCGTTCAAATCAATCATGCCTGAGGTGACGTTAATGCATAGATCGACGACTTTGTATTAATCCGATATTCATTTCTGACGTTAAATTTGACGCATAAAATTTTTCTATCATTTGTACTGAGGTTCTTGCGTTTCTGGCCAACGTCAGCAGATCTATACCATTCCCATACAGTAGTCTAAACATAATAGATGTATGCCGCAGGCTATATAGGGATCGTTGCTGCCCAAGCGTGCCCTGTTTCATGCCTGCAGCGTTTAATACTTTATTAAAATGCTGCGAAATTAAGCGTCCTGCAATAGCTCTATCTTTGATTTCTGGTAAAAACAAATAATCATTGGGTCCTGCCAAATTTCGAGCTGCCATGTGAATTTTTAGTCGTTCATAAACTTTTACAGCAGGACGTAGCGTCACAATCTGATTTTTATGACGCTTTGTTTCGGGCAGCGTCAAACGTAAATACTCATACTCGCGCCTAACGATTTCAACATGCTTATGCTTGATATGAAAAATATCACTAGGCCGCATAAAGCCATTGACCATAAATCGTATGACCCAAACAATTTCCGGTGGTATGCCATCTGTTTTTGTGTAGACGCCACCAGCAGTATTGCGATGAGTTGCCCCCTGTTGTACCTTTTTGATCGCAGATAGCTGCTTGGCAGCGACGATTAATTGCCGATACTCCGCCACCGTAAAACCTCCACGCGGTACCGACGTTTTTTTAACTTTAGGAAAATAAGGAATCCGGTCAACTAGACCGTGAGCGTAGGCATAGTTGAATATCTTTTTTAAATCCTGCAGATACTGTGCCACCGAAATTGAAGCCAATCCCTTGGCAATTAAGCGCTGATACAGCAAATGTATTTGCTCGCCCGTGATTTCCGTCATGATGCGTTCACCAAATGCGGGAAGAATCATGGAGTTAAGCCGATATTCAAAATTTCGCACAGACATTTTTGCTAATTCACCCGCGAAAACGCGCGATCGCTCTAGCTCAACGACTTGAGCCGCGATTTTGATAAATGGTTGCGCTGGAGCCCCATTCACCTGTTCGCCAGTGATTAAGTAGGTATGTAAATTCATTTTTTTCCGAGAATTTCTGACGCATCTCTTCAAGAAATTTCGACGTTTCAGGAAAAAACATACCAAAATTTGTTGGCTTATGGTTAATGTATAGTTATAGGTTTTGTTATTAATATTAATAAATTATTAATATCGTCAATAATAAAAAAGCCACCCCGAAGGGTGGCTTCTCATGTGGTGCAGTTCTACTTAACTGGTGCTAGACAAGTGAGAGATTAGAACGAATGTGCCACACCAACGATCGCGATTCGCTTGCCAGTGCCACCGGCGCTTGCATTAACCCCTAATTCGCTGAAGCTGGAGTAGGTCGCATAAGCAAATGTCTTTGGAGATAGACTGTACTTCGCGCTGATGCTGTTTTGCGATCCGTTGGAGCCAGCCGGTCCCAAGGTATCCCAGGAACCTTTGGCATGCGTATAGCCAACAGACAAGGCGTCAGTGAGTGAGTAATCGAAACCGATCGAGTGGCCACGCCCATCAACTAAGGTGCTGTTGCCTCGTCCATAGGCACCGCGAATTGTGATACCAGCTACCGATGTGTTACCACCGATGGTATAGGCCGAGCCACCCTGCCCAGCGGCGTCTGACATGCTGAAGCCAGCGACAGCCAAGTTGACACCCATGGAAGACGTGGTGGCGCTGTAGGCACTATATTTCCCTACATCATCGCCCGTTCCGGAGTTTTTGTTGCCCACCTTAGTCTGAGCGGTGACACTGACACCGTTCAAGTTTAAATTGATTGTGGCCAGATCAGAATAGAAGAAAGCGCCGGCTGTTGGGCCAGTGCCAGCATTTCCTGCGGCAGCTCCAGTAGAACTACCGCCTAAGCCACCAGACATGCGAGACAGTGCTGGAACAAATGCGCCGTTACCGCCGGTGCCGGCAAGGCCAGTGAGGGACGCAGCAACAAAAGTAGAAATTTGTCCGCCCACGGTTACTGTTACCGCTTCGTTGCCCAGACTGATATTGGACAGGCGGTTGAATATGCCGCTGTAGCCAGCACCGTCGGGACCGCCATTGACTACTTCGCCGGTTCCGAAGCTAACACCGCCTTCAAGAGTGAAACCTGCTTTGAGACCACCACCAAGATCTTCCGAGCCAGTCACGCCTAAAATGCTACCAGCGTTGTTACCTGCGCCGAACAGGTGCGTACCATTTGCACCAGACAACACGCTAGCATCAGCCGTACCGTAGAGCTTCACGCCATCGGCCATCGCGGCTGACGAAGCCACCAGGGCCAGAGCAGCCAATGCGATTTGAGTTTTTTTCATTATCTAATCTCCAAAAATGTTTCTATGCTGCTAACATTCTGGAGACTTCGTCCAACGCTACGCCTACATTAGCCAATAATAAATTAAGTCGTAGTCGCACACTGGTGAGTGTGTAACTCAGTCAATGCGTGACGAGTGAAAAAAACGAATAGTTATTGGAACAACTGCATAAGAAAATCACATCTTAAAAAAATAGGTCGCACTATTTGGTGTGCGACATTACGCTTGCTAAATGATGCAAAAAGTTGAAGCTGCTAATGACTTTGCTTATCAATATCAAGCGTGTCGCACGCTGCCAATACCAGCGACTATCACGTCAATTGAAGGGTACCCAGCGAAATTAAAAATATATTTGACCAGTGCTAGCAAATTTTGGCAGTCAAGATGTTTTTTTAGAGGTCGAGTACATACAAAAACCACAAGAACTACAAATAAGCGTTTAGCCATAAATGCAGCAAAACAATTTTATGAATCGCTTATTGGAGAATATTTCCAAAAAACACTCGATACCAAACTAGACTTCAAGCAGTCTTATAAAACACTTGAATTTATTGCTGAGCAAGTAATAGTTCGAGAGCAAGAAAGAGTAAACCGTGGTGAGTTGTCAGCAGCCACGTTTAAAAATAATAAAGCAAGATTGCGTCATTTATGGATCAAGCATCTTGGCAATCGTGATATTTCCAATATAACTTATCAAGACATCTACTCCGTATCTAATACATTGACAGAGCGTGGCGTATCTGGAATTGCCGTTAATCAATATCAACAAGCACTGCGATTACTATTTAATTATGCTCGTCGTGAAAATCTAATTGCTAGTATCCCTGAGTTTCCTAAATTTAAAAACCAAAGCATGCCGAGAGGGCCATTCACAATCAAGGAATATCGATTGCTAGTGACTGCGGCTAGAAGCCTTACAAAAATTCCTGTTGAAAAAAGGCCAACGAAAAATAACCAACGAGCAAATGGGATTTTTATAAAGACAGAAAATGTTCCTTGTGAAATGGAATGGCTAATACGATTTATGATTAATGGTTTTATGAGACCGACAGACGTAATACAAATAAAGCACAAGCATGTTGAAATAATACGGGCTGAAAATATATACCTTCGATTAACTTTGCCTGAAACCAAGCGACATACATCTCAAATAGTTACATTGCGTCCAGCAGTACGAGTATATGAAAAGCTAAGGCAACACATGGAACAACAATCCATGGCTGCGGACGAAGACTATCTATTTTTGCCTCAAGTAAAAGATCGTCGTTCAGCAGGGATACTACTTTCAAATCATTTTATAAAAATACTCAATGCTACGGGATTGAGAACAGGGCAACTTGGACAATCTAGGACGATGTATTGCTTGCGTCATACTGCAATTACCTTTCGTCTTTTGTATGGTCGCGGAATAGACTTATTAACATTGGCAAGAAATGCGCGAACATCAGTACAAATGATTGAAAAATTCTATGCATCCCAATTAACAGCAGAAATGAATATTAATTTACTTCAAAGTCGAAGGTGATCTGGCTCGACTAAGTTGTCCTTTTAAAGGACATGCCAATAGCTTGGCTGTAATAACCGAATTAGAGAAGCCTTGGGGCAAATCAGTGATAGGGTTATTCGGGACGAGTTTTCTTTCTCTGCTGCCGCTGTCGTAATTCTTTGTTAGCCGTACTTTGTATTTGACCGTACCTAAAAAATGCCAAAGCTAGATCTTGCTTGGTAGGGACAACTTGATTGGCGTTATGGGCAATTTGTGCAGCAAGAGCCTGCTGAACTCGCTGGTGCTTGACGGAATCTGGTATTACAGGGATGTTCTTGACCTGCGTGATAGGTTCAGTGGGTGCATTTGAAACAGCAGGTGTTTGTAGATAACGTACTGGAGCAAATTCTTTGTAACGCATTGGTATTTCTCCTTTTGTTATATTTAAGCAAAAGGAAAAACATCAGTCTGTTTGGCTCTATGCCAGCGGCTCGCCAAACAGATC
>JAJTGE010000041.1 GCA_021298555.1 Oxalobacteraceae bacterium | reverse complement strand
AAAGTCGTGTCCAAGAGCCAAGAAGCATGGGCCGGTATGGCATAATTTGGGGCTATTTACCCTCTATTGGTGCGCTTTTTGCGCAATCTCGTCATGGCCCAAACACTCTACGACAAACTCTGGCAATCCCATGTGGTGCATACCTCCGAGGATGGCACGTCGATTCTTTACATCGACCGACACCTGATACATGAAGTCACCAGCCCGCAAGCTTTTGAAGGTTTAAAGCTGGCGCATCGCAAACCCTGGCGCAATGCAGCCAACCTAGTAGTAGCCGACCACAATGTGCCGACCACACATCGCTCAGAAGGTATTGCAGACCCGATTTCACGTCTGCAGGTAGAGACGCTGGACGACAACGCCAAAGAATACGGTCTTACCTATTTCAATATGAATGACCGGCGTCAGGGCATCGTGCACGTCATCGGTCCTGAGCAGGGCGCGACCTTGCCCGGCATGACGGTGGTGTGCGGCGATTCGCATACCTCAACGCATGGAGCTTTTGCATGTCTGGCGCATGGCATAGGCACCTCGGAAGTTGAACACGTCTTAGCCACACAAACATTGCTGGCAAAAAAATCCAAGGCCATGCTGGTGCAGGTTGATGGCAAGCTGGGCGCGGGTGTGACTGCCAAAGATATCGTTCTGGCCATCATAGGCAAGATAGGAACCGCCGGTGGTACCGGTTATGCGATTGAATTTGCAGGCTCTGCCATACGGGTGCTGTCTATGGAAGGTCGTATGACCGTCTGCAATATGGCAATTGAGGCGGGTGCGCGCGCTGGCATGATCGCCGTGGATGACACCACGATTGAGTATGTGAAAGGGCGGCCGTTTTCTCCAGTGGGCCCGCATTGGGATCAAGCCGTTGCTTACTGGCGCACGCTGCATACCGATAACGACGCAAAATTTGATGCGGTTGTTACGATCGATGCGGCCACAATACAGCCGCAAGTCACCTGGGGTACTTCACCTGAAATGGTATTGCCGATTGACGCGCGTGTACCAGATCCCGATAAAGAAAAAGATCCAGCGCGTCGTGACGCAATCGAAAAAGCCTTGGTCTATATGGGTTTAAAACCCAACACGCCAATTACCGATATTCGTATCGATAAGGTGTTTATTGGTTCGTGCACTAATTCGCGGATTGAAGATTTGCGTGCGGCCGCTGCCGTAGTGCGTGGTAAGCAACGTGCATCGAATGTAAGTTTGGCCATGGTGGTGCCCGGATCTGGTTTGGTTAAAGAGCAAGCCGAGCGCGAAGGTCTGGATAAAATTTTTCGCGACGCAGGTTTTGAATGGCGTGAACCGGGTTGCTCTATGTGCCTGGCGATGAATGCAGATCGTTTGGAGCCAGGTGAGCGTTGTGCTTCAACGTCCAATCGTAATTTCGAAGGACGTCAGGGTGCGGGTGGTCGTACCCACCTGGTTAGCCCGGCAATGGCTGCCGCTGCAGGTATAGCAGGACATTTTGTTGATATTCGCGCACTGTAAGGGAGATAAACACCATGAAAAAAATACACATTATGTTGGCGATAATTTTTTTCGCTCTGACTGGTTGCAATACGATGCACGGCATCGGCAAGGATGTTGAAAAGCTAGGTGAAAAAGTTCAAGACGCGAGTAAAAAATAACATCATGAATAAATTCACTCTACTTGATGGATTAGTAGCACCATTGGATCGTGCCAATGTGGACACTGATGCCATCATTCCTAAGCAATTTCTTAAATCAATAAAGCGAACAGGGTTTGGCCCCAATCTGTTTGATGAGTGGCGCTACTTGGACCATGGCGAACCCGGCATGGACAACGGCAAGCGTCCGCTCAATCCTGATTTCGTACTCAACCAAGCGCGCTATCAGGGCGCATCGATACTTTTAGCACGTAAAAATTTTGGTTGCGGTTCATCGCGCGAGCATGCCCCCTGGGCTTTAGATCAATTTGGCTTTCGTGCCGTCATAGCCCCCAGTTTTGCCGATATTTTTTTCAATAACTGTTACAAAAATGGTTTGCTGCCGATACGGCTGACAGAAGTTCAAGTCGATCAGTTATTTAATGAAGTCAACGCATTCCCAGGTTTTCGACTCATCGTTGATTTAGAAAAGCAAACTGTATCCACATCCAACGGTAGTTCTGTATTTCATTTTGAAGTCGATGCATTCCGTAAGCATTGCTTACTCAATGGTTTGGATGACATAGGCCTCACATTAATGCATGCAGATGCCATCCATACATTTGAAGAGCGCCATATCCGAAGTTTTCCTTGGTTGGCAAATACGATTTAATCCATTAACTGACATCTCCCATGAAAATCGCAATCTTGCCGGGTGACGGCATCGGTACAGAAATTGTTGCTCAGGCTGTAAATGTATTAAATGCCTTGGGCCAAAAATTTGAAATGGAAACCGCGCCCGTAGGTGGTGCAGGCTACGAGGCTCATGGCCATCCGCTACCCGATGGCACACTCAAGCTTGCGAAAGAAGCTGACGCTATTTTGTTTGGTGCAGTGGGGGACTGGAAATATGACACGCTGGAGCGCTCGTTGCGCCCAGAGCAGGCGATCTTAGGTCTGCGTAAACACTTGACCTTGTTTGCTAATTTTCGTCCTGCGATTCTTTATCCTGAATTGGTCGGTGCATCCACACTTAAACCTGAGGCGGTGTCAGGATTGGATATCTTGATCATCCGTGAATTAAACGGTGATATTTATTTTGGTCAGCCGCGCGGTATGCGTGAAGCACCAGATGGCCCGTTCAAAGGTGCGCGTGAAGGTTTTGACACCATGCGCTACTCGGAACCCGAAATTCGTCGCATCGCGCATGTGGCGTTCAAAGCAGCGCAAAAACGTGGCAAGCGTTTAACCAGTGTAGATAAAGCCAACGTGCTTGAGACCTTCCAGTTCTGGAAAGATATCGTTACCGATGTGCACAAAGAATATCCCGATATCGAACTCGATCACATGTACGTAGATAACGCCGCCATGCAATTAGTGCGCGCACCTAAAAAATTCGATGTGATTGTCACCGGCAATATGTTTGGCGACATACTTTCTGATGCTGCCGCGATGTTGACCGGCTCGATAGGCATGTTGCCTTCCGCATCGCTGGACGCCAATAGCAAGGGTTTGTATGAGCCTTCGCATGGCTCGGCGCCGGATATCGCGGGTAAAGGTGTAGCTAATCCGCTGGCAACGATATTGTCCGCTGCCATGATGCTGCGTTTTTCATTGAATTTACCTGCTGAAGCTGACCGCATAGAGAAGGCAGTTAAGCACGTGCTTGCGCAAGGCTTGCGCACCCCCGATATTTACGAGTCAGGCACTACCAAAGTAGGTACGGCTGAAATGGGTAGTGCGGTGGTTAAGGCATTGGCTTGATTTTCTAGGAATGTATATGAAACTCGTAGGATTAGTCGGATGGCGTGGCATGGTGGGTTCGGTACTGCTGCAGCGCATGCAGGAAGAAAATGATTTTGCTCACCTAGAGCCTGTATTTTTTTCCACCTCGAATGCTGGCGGTAAAGCGCCCGCTATGGCCAAGAACGAAACTGCATTAAAAGACGCCAACGATATAGACGCGCTTAAAAAATGCGACATCATTTTGACCTGCCAAGGTGGCGATTACACCAGCGACGTTTTCCCTAAGCTGCGTGCGGCTGGCTGGAATGGTTACTGGATAGATGCAGCCTCGACTTTGCGCATGAAAGATGACGCAATCATCGTGCTCGATCCAGTAAACATGGATGTGATCAAGCATGCACTGAAAGCAGGTACTAAAAACTATATAGGTGGTAACTGCACAGTGTCGTGCATGTTAATGGGTCTGGGTGGTTTGTTCGCGCATGATCTGGTGGATTGGATGACCTCCATGACCTATCAAGCGGCTTCAGGTGGTGGTGCGCAACACATGCGCGAATTACTCACTCAATTTGGCAGCATTAACGCCGAAGTAAAATCCCTGTTAGATGATCCAGCCTCTGCAATCCTGGAAATTGATCGCAAAGTTTTAGCGCGACAGCACTCCATGAACGCCGACGAAATCAAACAGTTCGGCGTTCCTCTAGGCGGCAACCTGATTCCTTGGATAGATAAAGATTTAGGTAATGGTCAGTCACGCGAAGAGTGGAAGGCTGGTGCAGAGACTAACAAAATTCTTGGTCGCGGCGCCTCGTTTGGTAAAGACGCCAAAGCAGCGATTGCAGTGGATGGTTTGTGTGTGCGCATAGGTGCTATGCGGTGCCATTCTCAAGCATTGACTATCAAACTCAAAAAAGATGTACCACTGGATGAAATTACTGACATTATAGCTAGTAATAATCCATGGGCTAAAGTTATTCCCAATAACCGCGAAGCCTCTATGCACGACCTAACGCCTGCGGCAACTACCGGTAGCTTAACTATTCCTGTGGGTCGTTTACGCAAAATGGAGATGGGTGGCGATTATTTGTCTGCATTTACAGTGGGCGACCAATTGTTGTGGGGAGCTGCAGAGCCCTTGCGTCGCATGCTAAGACTACTTTTGGAAGCATAGAGAGATACAGTCATGGCGAGCCAGTGTCGCTAAATAACTCGTGGTCAACGGAAGCTATGAGTTGGCCTAGCCTAAGACTCGAATAACGTGTCGTGTTTGTTTAATTAGTGCTTACACAATCATATTTTAAATATGAGTTGTCAATGCACAACCTAACCCGCTTGTTTATCCTTAGTTGGACTACAGGCGGGTTTTTTTATGGCGTACCGGATTTAGTTAACTTGCGATACGCGATGGCCGGTGATAAGGTCTGCTGCGCTGGTTAATCTCACCTGTGAAAATTTCTTTCACGCCGCATTTCTTCTCGTTATTTTCAGCCATGTTTTTCAGATTATTTTTTCTCGCGATACTTGCCGTATTACCTCTGCAATCGCAATCGCTGGCTATGGGCGAAGTAACCGTGCGTTCGGCTCTGGGGCAATTACTGGATGCCGATATCGATGTCACCATCTTGTCTGCTCAAGAAACAGAGTCTTTATCTGCTCGGCTTGCCTCTCCAGAAATGTTTGCTGAAGCAGGACTAGAGTACAGCGTATTGACTCGATCTTTAAGGCTATCAATAGAAAAAAAAGGGGATAGACCAGTAATTCATTTAAGTTCAGAGAAAGCAATTACTGAACCCTATTTAATGGTGATGGTAGAAGTTAGCGCTGGTGGTAATCGCAGCGTGCGACAGTATGCTTTGCTACTCGACCCCGCACCTGTACAAAATGAGCCACCAGCAAGTACTGTCGACACTGTTTTACCTAAGATATCACCCGTACCTGCACCAACAATAATGGCGCCACCTAAAACTACGGTTACGAGCAAACGTGAACGCAAAGCTAACGATTCAGTAAACATTGCGGCATCGCCCGAACCTACTAGCGCTACGCACTACGTTAAATCTGGTGAGACACTGCACCAGATTGCAACCACTCTACAACCCAAAGGTACAACGCTGGCTCAGGTGATGATCGCCATCACGCAAGAAAATCCAGAGGCATTTGATGAAGACAATGTTCATAGAATGAAGGCCGGGGTTATCTTAAAACTGCCAGAAGCAGAGCGCATAAGAAACATAGATCCACAGCTGGCGCGTCAGAAACTGATATCGCAAACCAAAGAATTTAAAAAGGTATCTGCTCCAGAAAAAAATACGGCCTTACCCTCCAACCAGAAAGTAGCGACGGCTGATAGCAAACCAGCTATCCGCAGCCACAGTGGTCTGATACGCAAGCAAACGATAGAACAATCTCTTCCAGAGCTGCCAAAAGATCAGCTCAAGCTCAGCTCGCCAAATCCATCAGATAAACAAAATAAATCATCTGAGATTAGCGCTCTCGATACATTGGCTAATGAAAAATCGCTCGCTGACTCTACACAACGAATTGCCGAACTAGAAAAAAATATACGTGAACTACAAGATCAGTTAGCACTGCGTAATCCACCATCTACAGCACCACAGCAGCAAGAACCTGCTGAGCAGTCTGCACAGCAACCTGATGCTAAATCAACGGTAGCAAGCCCGTCAGGCAGCCTGAATGCGCAAACCACGATGACATCCAACAGGCCAACGATAGTGCCACCTGTGAAAAATGAGTATGTGTATGAAATAGAAAAATTAATAGGTGTTGAAGATTTTTTTAACGAGTGGGACAGCGAAACACTCGCCCTAATCGGCACAGCAGGCGCTGCATCTCTCGCAGGGTTGTTACTGTTTATGCGGATCAGGCGTCGCAAACGCCTGATCTCTGTGCCATCGGTTCGTCGTGAACCCGCAGCTGATGAAGCCTCTGTTTTCGGTCAGGCAGGTGGTCGCCATGTGGATACCAATCACAGTGTGTTTCATTCAAATTTTGTACCTTCGGTAAGCCAATTAGATACGAAAGAGGTTGATCCGATTGCCGAAGCCGATGTGTATATCGCCTACGGTAGAGACGAGCAAGCAGAGGAAATACTCCTTGATGCATTGAAAGCCAACCCTCAGCGATATGGGGTTCACGTTAAATTATTGGAGATTTATGCTGCTCGTAAAGATCAAAAAAAATTCGCACATCTGGCGGCCGAGTTACGCTTACTAACTCAGGGTCTAGGCCCGGAGTGGCGGCAAGCAGCGCAATTGGGGCAGAAGCTGGAAGCAGGCAATCCTTTGTATGCCAGCTCGGCATCGGCCCAGACAGTCAATGACTCTTCCACCGTAACCACGGCACAGTCTTTCAATCAATCGGTACAGTTCACACCCAGCATCGTCAAGCAAGTGCCGACCGAGCTGACTGATTTTTCTTTGCGTCTGGATGGCATGCTGCAGCAGGGGCGGGCGGCTTCAGGTTCGGTACAATTTTCTGGGTCTGATAGCCATGCCGAGGTTATCGATTTTACCCAGACTGGCGTAACGTCAAGATTGGCAGCCACGCCTGCAGAGACAGTGGCACTGAAAACAAAAATTGATCTCGCGATGGCGTGTAATGACATCGGCGATAGCGCGGGTGCTCGTGATCTGCTGTCGGAGGTCGCCTCATCACATCATCCAGAACTGGCGGCACGGGCAAAATCGCTATTACAGCAACTCGCGTAAAATCCACAATCTTTTAGTCACCTGAATCAGCATCAAGCTCTGGCCTTAAACCAAGAGCGATGCGCCCAATCCGTGAAACGCATAGCGCTCGGCCTTCAATACGATGGCAGCTCATGGCAGGGCTGGCAGACGCAGCCGCATGGCAAAACGGTACAGGATGTGCTGGAAAATGCACTAACCAAGTTTTGCCAACACCCTATACAAACAATATGTGCAGGTCGCACTGACGCTGGGGTGCATGCGCTAGCGCAGGTGGTGCACTTTGACACCACGGCTGAACGCGAACTGTTTTCCTGGGTACGTGGTGTGAATGCCTATTTGCCATCATCGATTGGTGTGCGTTGGGCTACGCAAGCCGAGGGCGGGGACCAAGGTTTTCATGCGCGCTACTCAGCGACTGCCCGCACTTACCACTACCTTATTTATAACCATGCTATTCGTTCGCCTTTGTGGGAACGCAGAGCTGGATGGGTGTTTCGCCCATTGCAAGCCGAGTTGATGCAGCAAGCTGCCCAGGCATTAGTGGGCACGCATGATTTTTCGTCGTTTCGAGCGGCGCAATGTCAGGCTAAGTCTCCCATCAGAACGTTGAGCCGCATACAGTTGCAAAGGCAAAATGATCTGATCCTCATCAGCCTGACTGCCAATGCTTTTTTACATCACATGGTGCGCAACATTGTGGGTTCCCTGATTCAGGTGGGTAATGGCAATCAGCCTGTTGCGTGGATAGCCGAGGTACTTGCGAGCCGCCAGCGCGAACAAGCGGCGCCGACCTTTAGCCCAGATGGTTTGTATCTGGCCAAAGTCGACTACGATGCTCACTGGAATTTGCCTCAACCCGAGATTAAGTTGCCATTTTTTAAACATTCTCCGTGATGACCCATAGAACACGCGTAAAACTCTGTGGCCTGACCACGCCCCAAGACGTCAAGGCGGCCGCTTTGGCAGGTGCTGATGCGATCGGACTCGTCTTTTATCCTCCCTCGCCACGCTACGTAAGTGCCCAGCAGGCTGCAAGGTTGTTAGCTGATTTGCCACCTTTTATTACTAGTGTGGGCTTGTTCGTCAATGCCAGCCTGGGCGAGGTCGAGCAGGTTGTGCGTCAGGCTCCGCTGTCCATGCTGCAATTTCATGGCGACGAGACTCCGGAGCAGTGCGCAGAGGTCGCAGAGACAGTGGCGCGCCCCTTCTTGCGGGCCTTTCGGATACGTCCTGAGACGACAGCCCAAGATTTGTTAGAATCACAGCGTTTATATAGTAATTGCAGTCCCTTGTTCGCCGGGTTGTTGCTTGATACATGGAGCGACGCCTATGGCGGTACTGGAAAGGTCTTTAATTGGTCTCTCATTCCCGAAGAAATCGCGCATCAGGCCGTTTTGAGTGGTGGCTTGAGCGTGCAAAATGTGACTGACGCCGTGCGTTCATTGCGCCCGCTTGCGGTCGATGTCAGTTCGGGCATCGAAGCAAGCAAGGGCGTCAAGGACGCCGCGTTGATGCAAGCATTTGTACATGCTGTACGCGCTGGCGATAATCATCAAGAACACACTGATTAACTACAAACGCAATTTTTTTGGTAGATGCGTGTGTGCCCAATGTATGCACACTGCTCCATAAAATTTTCAAGCTAACAGTTTGTTCTCCAGCATTTCTAAGGAAAGACCATGGATCACAATCCCGCTCATCTCGGTAATTACAATTTGCCGGACGCTTCTGGCCATTTCGGCCCTTACGGTGGAAGCTTTGTTTCAGAAACGCTCACGCACGCGTTGGAAGAACTGAAAAAGGTTTACGCCCACTATCAAAATGATCCCGAATTTTTGCGTGAGTTTCATCACGAATTAAAATATTTTGTCGGACGTCCTAGCCCTATTTATCACGCACGACGCTGGTCCTCTGAGGTGGGCGGTGCGCAAATTTATTTTAAGCGTGAAGATTTAAACCACACAGGCGCACACAAAATCAACAATGTCATTGGTCAGGCATTGCTGGCTAAACGCATGGGTAAGCCCAGAGTCATCGCCGAAACAGGTGCTGGCCAGCATGGCGTAGCAACAGCAACTATTTGCGCGCGTTTTGGTTTGGAGTGTGTGGTGTACATGGGTAGCGAAGACGTTAAACGTCAGGTGCAAAACGTCTATCGTATGCAGCTGCTCGGTGCAACCGTGGTGCCTGTGGAGTCTGGCTCAAAAACGCTTAAAGATGCACTCAACGAAGCCATGCGTGACTGGGTCACGAATGTAGAAAACACTTTTTACATTATTGGCACCGTTGCAGGCCCTCATCCATATCCCATGATGGTCAGAGATTTTCAATCCGTCATTGGTCAAGAGTGCATAGAACAAATGCCTGAACTTATAGGCCATCAGCCAGACTACGTAATGGCCTGTATTGGTGGTGGTTCTAATGCCATGGGTATTTTTCATCCTTACATCAATTACGCCGATGTAAAACTCATAGGTGTTGAAGCCGCAGGGGAGGGTATAGCAACGGGCAAGCATTCGGCATCACTAGGCAGCGGTATTCCTGGTGTGCTGCATGGTAATCGTACTTATCTGCTGCAAGATGAAAACGGGCAGATCATAGAAACACACTCCGTATCGGCGGGTCTTGACTATCCTGGCGTTGGCCCTGAACACGCTTGGTTAAAAGATATACAGCGTGCGCAGTATGTCAGCGTAACCGACGATGAAGCGGTGAAGGCTTTTCATGATTGCTGCCAAATTGAGGGCATCATTCCCGCACTCGAATCGGCTCACGCCATTGCCTACGCAGTGAAATTCGCTAAAACTTTACCCAAAGACAAATCAATTTTAATTAACTTGTCTGGGCGCGGCGACAAGGACATGCACACCGTACAAGAGTATGACAAAGACCACGGTGTAGATAGCAGCGCAAAGCACTAGGCCACCGTGCCTGCTTTGCGTTAATTTTCTACACACGACTTTCTTGGTACGGATAAACCCATGTCACGCATAAAAAAAACATTTGATACCTTAGCTACACAAAAGAAAAAAGCACTCATCCCATTTATTACGGCCGGCGACCCCGGGCCTGAGATGACCGTCCCCCTGATGCATGCCTTAGTTAAAGGTGGGGCGGACATACTGGAGCTAGGTGTGCCGTTTTCAGACCCTATGGCAGAAGGCCCCGTCATACAGCGTGCCTGCGAGCGGGCACTCAAATTTGGCGTGGGCTTACGCGATGTCTTGGAATACGTGCGTCAGTTTCGTCTTGAAAACAAAGATACACCGGTCGTATTGATGGGGTATGCCAATCCTATCGAGCGTATGGGTGTACCTGCATTCATTGCCGAATCCAAGGCAGCTGGCGTGGATGGTGCGATCGTGGTGGATTATCCACCTGAAGAATGCGTCGAGTTTGCTCGTGCATTGCGTGCAGAAGATATGGACCCCATTTTTCTGCTCGCGCCCACCTCTTCAGATGAGCGTATACGGCAAGTAGCTGAAATCAGCAGCGGCTTTTCTTATTACGTATCACTGCGTGGGGTGACTGGCGCTGGACATATAGATACGACCGAAGTCGCCAGTCGCATTGACGAAATCCGCAAGCACGTCAAACTACCTATCGGTGTGGGTTTTGGGATACGCGATGCGCAAACCGCCAAAGCCATCGCCTCTGTATCGGATGCGGTGGTCATAGGCAGCCGTATCATTCAGGAATTAGAAAACACCCCGAAAGACAAAGCGGTAGCAGCGGTTCATGATTTTGTGGCGGGTATTCGTGCTGCCATTGATGAATTGCCTGCCTGATTTTTAGCTACGGCCTGGTTAGTTTCAATAAGCAATCAACTTGCCAAGGTGGCAGCAGCCCTTAGCGCCGGTTACAATATGGCGCTACGCGGCCACCAGCCGCACACTGAAAGAGAGCCCCCATGAGCTGGCTAGAGAAATTACTTCCTCCTCGCATACAGCGTTCCGATGCCTCTACCCGCCGTTCCGTTCCGGAAGGTTTGTGGGTTAAATGCCCCTCCTGTGAAGCGGTACTGTATCGAACGGATTTGGAATCTAATCAGCAGGTCTGTCCCAAATGTGACCACCACATGCGCATTCCTGCGCGCAATCGTATTGATGCTTTATTGGATCCTGAAGGTCGCTACGAAATCGGCCAAGAAATCCTGCCTGTTGACACGCTCAAATTTAAAGATTCAAAAAAATACACCGAACGACTCAAATCGGCTCTGGATGCTACCGGTGAAACCGATGCGCTCATCGTTATGGGTGGCGCAATCATGACCTTACCCGTTGTTGTGGCTTGTTTCGAGTTCGAATTCATGGGTGGCTCTATGGGTGCGGTTGTCGGTGAACGATTTGTGCGTGGTGCGCAAACTGCACTTGAGCAAAAAGTTCCGTTCATTTGCATCACCGCGACTGGCGGTGCACGTATGCAAGAGGGTTTGCTGTCACTTATGCAAATGGCTAAAACTACATCAATGTTAACGAAGCTGGCTGAGAAAAAATTACCGTTTATTTCCGTGTTAACCGATCCCACTATGGGTGGTGTTTCAGCTTCTTTTGCATTTATGGGTGATGTAGTGATTGCTGAGCCCAAGGCCTTAATAGGATTTGCTGGCCCCCGCGTGATTGAAAATACCGTGCGAGAAAAACTTCCCGAAGGATTTCAGCGGTCAGAATTTATTATTCAAAAAGGTGCTATTGACATGATTGTCGACAGACGCAAGATGCGCGAAGAAATTGCGCGCTTGCTGGCACTACTACAAAATCAGCCGCCTGAAGTACTCGCCTGACGGTATTTCCTCGGTCATCAACCCGGGCAAGTTGTCCGGGTTTTTTTATCTTCACTCACTCAATCTAAATCGTATGCAAGCCGATAATTTGACACTGACCGATTGGCTACAGCGTTTGGAGAGCATGCATCCCAAAGCGATAGACATGGGGCTGGATCGCGTTGCTTCAGTAGCGAATAGACTAGGGTTGAAGTTTTCCTGCCCCGTCATCACGGTGGGAGGCACCAATGGCAAGGGCTCTACTTGCGCCATGCTTGAATCGATTTTGCTGCAAGGAGGGTATAAAGTGGGTCTTTATACCTCGCCTCATTTACTGCATTTTAACGAGCGCGCGCGTATCAGTGGCGACATCGTTAGCGATACTGTTTTGTGCCAGGCATTTGAACAAATAGAAGCCGCCCGTCAGACGGTTTCGCTTACCTATTTTGAATTTACAACCCTGGCTATCTTGCTGCTATTTGTTCAGGCTGACCTTGATGCCGTAATTCTAGAAGTCGGTCTTGGCGGTCGCCTTGATGCGGTCAATATCATTGATGCAGATGTAGCGATAGTCACTAGCGTCGATCTGGATCATCAGGATTATTTAGGCGACACCCGCGAAGAAATTGGTTTTGAAAAGGCCGGTATTTATCGCGCTGGCCGTGTGGCCATTTGCAGCGACCCTTCGCCACCAGCATCGCTTGTAGACCATGCCACCAAAATAGGTGCAGACCTTTGGCTGTTTGGACGCGACTTTAATTACTCAGGTGATAAACAGCAGTGGAACTATGGTGGACGCACTGCTCGACGCAATTCATTGGCGTATCCCAGTTTGCGCGGTGCCAATCAATTACTTAACGCGAGTGCAGCTTTGGCTGCGCTTGAAGGCTTGCGTGATCGCCTCCCTCTGGGTGCACAAGAGATACGCAGTGGCTTGGTCATGGTGGAATTGCCGGGTCGTTTTCAGGTCTTGCCAGGACGCCCGCAAGTTATTTTGGACGTAGCTCACAATCCGCATGCCGCCGCTACGTTGGCTCAAAATTTGGACAACATGGGATTCTTCCCTTTCACCTACGCCATAGTTGGTGCGATGTCCGATAAGGATATCCCGGGAGTCATTGCGCACTTAAAAGACAAAATCGATCATTGGTCCAGAGGCAGCGTTTACAGAAGCTAAGGCCAGAGCCACTGAGAATGATAGAATTGTGGTCTTCGGATCATTCCTAACAGTCGCAGGTGTGATGTCTCTCAAGACGACTGATTGAAGTTCACTAATTGCAGGTATTTTCAGGTAATCAGGCGATTCATTTTATGGGCTTGTTTTCGGGTTTAGGCAAAGGCAAGCAGGACGTTGACGATGATGTTGGCGTTCCGGTCAGGCCTAGGCGTCGTGCTAGCAAGGCGCAAGACGAAGAGCCAATTGATCCCATGCTGCCTGAAAAAAAACGTGCGCGGCGGCGTTTGATAGGCGCTAGTGCGCTAGTGCTGGCAGCCATCATAGGGTTGCCTATGATTTTTGATTCTGAGCCCAAACCGCTGACTGACGATATCGCTATACAGATACCCTCCCGTGACAAACAAGGTGCTGGCACCGTTATTACTGCCCTACCAGAACAACCTGTTGAAGCAAAGAAAAGCCAACCCTCTAGCAACACTGCAGCCGAGGTAAAGTCTGACGCCAGCCAAAGTACAGTAGTGGCTCAAGTGCCCACTGAGAAGGCAACGGTAGCGTCCAACCTCCAGCCTGCGCCGGAAAAGCCGGTTCAAAAGTCGGCAGACAACTCAACCCCGGCCAATGAAAAAGCAGCAGCGACTCGGTTTGTGTTGCAGGTAGCTGCCGTGGCTAACAAAAGTAAAGCTGACGAGCTGCAAACAAAATTAAAGCAAGCAGGCATCAAAACGTATTTGCAAAAAATCAGCACTAAAGACGGAGAGCGTTACCGGGTACGGGTAGGTCCTTTTGGTAATCGCGATGAGGCAGAGAAAATGCGATCGCGAATAATGAAAATGGGTCTTACCGTAGTCGTGCAGTCTGTTTAAGTTCTTTCTTCTCTAGGTAGTTTTTGAAGGAGTTAACGATGTGTGGCATTGTCGGCGTCGTTTCGCATGGTCCGGTCAATCAGATCATTTATGACGCTTTGCTGCTTTTGCAGCATCGCGGTCAGGATGCTGCTGGGATTGCAACCAGTCATGGTAGTGCGTTTAGCATGCACAAGGCGAATGGGTTGGTACGTGATGTATTTCGTACTCGTAATATGCGCTCACTTCCGGGCAACTCGGGTATAGGGCAGTGTCGTTACCCAACTGCAGGCTCCTTTAGCGAGGAAGAGGCTCAACCTTTCTATGTGAATGCACCTTTTGGCATTACGTTGGCCCACAATGGCAACCTGACCAATGCGGATCAATTAAAAATTGAAATGTTCCGCAATGATCGCCGGCATATCAATACCGATTCAGATTCTGAAGTTCTGCTCAATGTACTTGCACACGAAATTCAACAAGCTACTTCTGGATTGTTACTTGATCCATCAGTTATGTTCAAAGCCGTCTCTGCACTACACCTGCGTGTGCGCGGATCGTATGCGGTAGTTTCTCAGATTGCGGGCTATGGATTATTGGCGTTTCGCGACCCCTATGGCATACGGCCACTCTGTATAGGTTTTAATGATACTGATCGTGGCCCGGAATACGTTATCGCCAGCGAATCAGTTGCACTGGAAGGATTAGGGTTTCATTTTCTGCGTGACGTCATGCCAGGAGAAGCTATCTTTATCGATAACGATGGCAAACTGTATAACCAACAATGCGCTGAAAACCCAACGCTTAATCCGTGTGCATTTGAGT
>JAJTGE010000112.1 GCA_021298555.1 Oxalobacteraceae bacterium | reverse complement strand
CGTCAGGCAGCAGGTAGAAGAATCCATACTGTTGTACGAGACTGAAAAACTTGCTTTAAAAGCCGGTGAAGCAAAGTTAGCTGAATTGCGCAGCGGCGGAACAGCTGAATTTTCCACTACGAAATCTGTATCTCGTAATAGCAATTCAACCAGCAGTTCAACCACGCCACCACCTGCAGTCACTGCAATCATGAAAGCAGATGTTTCCAAGCTACCTGCGTATGTTGGTGTCAACCTTGGTGGTATGGGTTACCGCATTTTCCGTATCAACAAAATCACCGAAGAAACTGCTGATGCAGCCAGTGGTAAGGCTGAAGAACAACAGGTCAATGAGTTTTTGGCCGCTCAGGAAATGGCAGCGTATTTGGGAGTCATAAAAAAACGCGCCAAAGCAGAGATTCTGAAACCTACTACGATGGCAAAGGCAGCACCTGCTACTGTACCTCTTAAGCAGTAACCGTTTTAAACATCGTCATTAGCGTTTGGCGCCAGATTGAGTTTTTGCATAATCTGGCGTGCCGCTCCTTCAAATGCTGTTGATGAAATATCCGGCAAATCAACAACCATTCCAGCATCATAATTTTTAAAATTTCGTCCTATGGATTTTAAGTAGGCGGGATCGTAGTGCTCCACCAGTAGTGCTTGAACGAGCGTATCAATAGCGCCAGAGTGGACTAGCGATTGCCATTGCCGCATTTTTTCATGTCCATGCAGTGGCGTTAGGTGGGCAAGCAACGCAATTAATCGCTCACTGTCGTTGGTTAGATGTGGATAATCTTCTATCAACAGTTTGACGCGCTGGCTGGTATCAATAGTGACCCGTATACATTCCGAAGAGCGTATTTTCTCCATCAATACCTCGGGCACCCGCAGGTTACCTATTTTTTTACTTTCGGATTCAACCAGTATGAGTTGATTGGGTGCGCAATAGCGCAACACATTCCATATACGACTTTCAAAAAGCTTTTGAGAGGGTTGGTTTTCGTCGGGCAGTCCACCAAGTACTGATCCACGATGAGCAGCTAGTTTTTCCAGATCAAGCACCTGGGCGCCCGCATTTGCCAGGGTAGTTAGCAAACGGCTTTTTCCACTGCCGGTGGTTCCACAAATAACCGCAAATCGTAGTTGATGCGGTAGTTCATCGAGCTGCTTAATGACCTCCTGTCGGTACTCGCGGTAACCACCTTCAATCTGCACAGCAGGCCAACCTATTTTTGCAAGTATGTGCGCCAGCGAACCGCTACGATTGCCACCTCGCCAACAGTAAACCAAAGGACGCCAGTCTTTTGGTTTTTCAAGAAACTGGCTTTGCAAATGTTCGGAAATATTTTTTGCTACAAGCGCTGCGCCAATTTTTTTTGCCTCGAAAGCATTTTCTTGTTTGTACAGAGTTCCAACCCTAACTCGCTCGTCGTTGTGCAGCACAGGGCAGTTAATAGCTCCGGGAATATGATCCAAAGCGAATTCAGATTCTGAGCGCACATCGATAAGCGTATCGTAGGTATCTAATTCGCTAAGTATCTGTGCGCCACTCAAAAGGGAGGGATATTTCATGCCGTAGTGAATGCGGGTGACAAATTATTTGAGTAGTGGCTTGAGAGCTGGCCAGACGTTGTCCAGCAATAGAGCTTGCGCACGTTGATTAGGATGGATGCGATCAGGTTGAAAAAACTGTTCTGTATCTTCCAGACCCTGCAAAAAAAAGGGAACTAAGTGAACAGATTTTTCTCTGCCTAATCCCTGATACATCGCTGCAAATCGCTTAGCGTAATCCACACCATAATTAGGTGGTACGCGCATACCTAACAACAGTACTTGGGCTCCCGCATTAGAAGAAAGGGAGATTATTTCGCGCAAACTGGATTGCGTCGCCGCCAGCGAAAGACCCCGCAAGCCATCATTACCACCCAGCTCGACGATGACGATGCTGGGTTTGTGCTGCTCTAACAAAGCAGGCAATCGAGTCTTTCCACCAGCTGTGGTTTCACCACTGATACTGGCGTTGATGATCGTTGCAGAGATTTTTTCGGAACGTAGTTGTTTGTCGAGTAGGCTAACCCAACCGCTACCCCGAGCAAGACCATATTCAGCCGATAAGCTGTCGCCAAGCACAAGCAAGGTTTTTGTTGCAGAATGCGCAGTGGGCGACATCATGAGCAAGGCACTGATGAACGCTACTAACAGCGCCTTCAAAGGCTTCACTCTTCCTGCTATGCCGCCCGCGCGGAAATTAGCTTTGTGATTTAACACTAGTAATAACTCAACATAATTCTGCATGCCTGATAACTCCCTAACACCGCTGCTAATCGAAGTTAACGGATTAACGAAAAAGGTCACTGACTCCAGTGGCGAACTCACGATTTTGCACGACGTACATTTTACCGTGCCATCCGGCGCAACGCTGGCTTTGGTGGGTGCATCCGGTTCAGGTAAGTCTACACTGCTGGGCTTGCTTGCTGGTCTGGATATTCCTAGTTCAGGTCATGTGCTCATTGACGGCGTTGATTTGTATGCGCTGGATGAAGATGGTCGTGCTGCCATTAGAAAATCGACTTTAGGTTTTGTGTTTCAATCGTTTCAGTTATTGCCACACCTTAGTGCCGTAGAAAATGTCATGCTGCCTTTGGAATTGCGTGCAGACCCGGATGCACGTCAAAAATCAGAACACATGCTCTCCAGGGTAGGCCTATCGCAACGGCTACATCACTATCCTAAGTTTATGTCAGGAGGGGAGCAGCAGCGTGTAGCTCTTGCGCGTGCCTTTGTGACTCACCCAAAACTATTACTCGCTGACGAGCCCACAGGTAGTTTGGATGCTGCCACTGGTGAAGCAGTGATAGATTTAATGTTTGAACTTAATCGCGAGCTAGGATCGACCTTGGTACTCGTTACTCATGATCCGGTAATTGCAGCACGTTGTGCTCGCACGCTAACGATTGCCGCCGGTCGTGTGGTAATTGATTCGCTTCAACACAGGCCAGCGAGTACATCACCCGTCCCAGCCGTTGCTAAAGCGGGATTGCCAGTGGTGTTGATGACTACCTGCCCTGTAGGGTCGGCAATCACCGTCCCCGAGCCTTTTAACACAACGACTGACATGAATTTTGTGGCTAATTTTTTCGCTGCTGCCAACCTGTCCTCTTGAACTTGTTCGGTACTCATGTTTAACAGACGTGCTGCTTCCAGGGGATGCGGTGTCAGCAGGGGGGCTATGCGACGATGAATTACACGATGCTGTAAACCAGGCTCCACTGTCAGCAGGTTCAGTGCATCGGCATCCAGTACCAAAGGAAGTTCTACCAACAGCATGCGCGACAGTAAATCGTAGGCTGCACTCGACTCACCCATGCCTGGACCAACGACAACGGCACCACGCTTTGGGTTTAACGACCGTGCAGGCCGACACATTAATTCAAGATGAATTGGATCAAAGGGCGGTGCAGTATCTATAAATCCTGCAAATACCCGACCAGCACCTGTCATAGCACCTGCGCGTGCGGCCAGTAAAACAGCGCCTGTCATTCCACTGGCGCCACCTGTTACATACAAGTCGCCATGCTGGCCTTTGTGAGAGGCATGCACTCTAGGGTGTAATGCCGAGGTAAATAACGCGGGGCGATTTAGCTGTGCAATCGGTTCGTTAAATAAGCTGCGCTCAATCGCTAAATCATCAACAACAACGTTACCTGCGTAGTCCCGTCCATGCAGTGTATGGAGTCCCGGCTTATTGGCGATGAAGCTAATCGTAGTGCTGGCTTTAACTGCAATGCCATTCGGCCCTACAACAGCGCCGTGATCGGCATCCAAACCACTAGGCACATCGATGGCCAAAACCGGACAGCTTAATTGATTCAGATACTCAACTAGCGTTCGGAAGTCACCTTGTACTGGCCGCGTTAGGCCTATGCCAAACAAGCCATCGATGGCGAGATCCCATTTTTGATCATTGAGCAGATTACTCAATTCGATGAAGGGAACAAGCTTGCTATTAGCGTTATCCAAGGCAGTTTTTGCATCGGAAGATAACTCACCAGGAGCTACGGGCATAACAATGCAGATAGTCACGTCATGCATTGCTAGCTCTAACGCAGCAACGAGTGCATCGCCGCCATTATTGCCGGGGCCAACTGCAACCAGTACGCGCAGATTTTTTTCGTTGTTTGGAAGTAGAGACCACGCGAGGTCGGCAACGGCTTTGCCGGCTCGATTCATCAAGGTTGCAGGTGGAAGATTATCCAGTGCTGCTTGCTCTATCGCTCGTATCTGAGCAACGCTATACAGATCGGTGTCGATGGTATCAGCGCACACGATCGCCATAGCGGGTTAGAGTCAGGCCATCGGTATCGATTTCTGTACGCCGACCAGAAATCATGTCCGCGATGAGTTTACCGCTGCCAGCAGCCAATGCCCATGCT
>JAJTGE010000111.1 GCA_021298555.1 Oxalobacteraceae bacterium | reverse complement strand
GAATAGTCTTAATTTGCGGTGTTGTTAGCATTAAAGCAAGCAGCTTAGTTTGCCATGCTGGTGGGTTGTAGATTACAGTAGGAACCAGGGTCGGTTTATGTCAGTTTATGGGAGAAAAAAATGGTTGGATTAATTGTCTTTGTAGTTTCACTGCAGGCTGAAATTAATGTATCAAATCATGTTGATAAAGCCGATTGTTTAGTTGCTGCTGACGCGATTAAAACGAGCTCTGATGTGCAGAATGTACGTTGCATTGCTTTTAAGCCGAAAAGCGTAGAAGAAAGCTAATAACAAATTCGATAGCCCGTCGATGAGATGTCCAGAAGATTCTCATCGGCGAGTAATTTATGTTTAATATCGGTTGTATTGTTCCAAAGCTTTGCGCATAGATTTTTCACGTTCAATGATGGGAATCATCTTTGATTCTTTATCGTCGTACAAAGCCAAAAATTCAATCACCTTCTCTGCCGCTGCAGCAGGTACAACGACCACACCATCCGCATCAGCGACGATATAGTCGCCCGGATTCACCATAATCTCACCGCATTTAACCGGGATTTGTTTATCAACGCTAATCATCCTACCCACCGACGTAGCAGGGCTAACACGTCGCGACCACACTGGAAATTCAAGGCGCCTGAGTTCTGAAATATCACGCACAGCACCGTCGATCACGGCACCGGCCAATCCGCGAACTTTAGCAGTGGTGCCCATCAGATTGCCCATGGCGGCTATCTCTAGTCCATCTTGCATCACATACACCAGCACCGATCCAGGCGGAGCCTCATCCAAAATATCGAGTATGTGGTTGGTATATTTGCGGGTATCGTTTTTAAGAACAGGTCGCATGAGTGCTGTCGCAGCGCGACCTACGATGCGGGAATCGTAAATCGGTTTCATGTCCGCTGACATCCAGCCACGCGCACCCGTTGCTTCTTCTACTGCATCGGCAATATTTCCGGTGCTGTTTTCGGGACGTTTAAGTGCCGCGATAATTTGCTCGGGCGTGATGGCTAGCGCCGTGGTGACTAGCCCTACGTTAAGTACAGCGGCCAGTGTTACGCAAAATAATCTCGTGCGCATCCTTGTCTCCTGGATTGATTGTTGAAGTTATTCGGTCTGATTTTTATAGTACCTAGGCCTACTTATTACTTACTGATCGCAACTGCGTTAATTAATACTGCACTATCGGGCCATAGACCAAGGGTCATAGGTCCAACGATATCACGGCAAGTAAAGAATCCCATTTCTCCCAATTTTTAAGCCGTAGCGTAAGAAATACAACGTTAGGGTGGTGCACTGAGTAGTGCACCATCGTTCAGTTTTCTACTGGGCCAGTATGTAAACTAAGTCTCACTTTGCGCTATTCCGTCGCGACATTACACGCACCAATATATCAGCGCATGGTGAGCTAAGACGGGACATCGACTAACCCTGCGTATGTGGACTCTCCATGAAACCAACAGCGATATCAATACCAACACCGCAGCATGCTCCAACTATACGAGCGCCCAAGCCTATTCTAAAGCCGCCACAAAAAACCGTATCAAAGACCGCTCCAAAAGCAAGCGATAACAATGTAAAGAAAGCCGATCACGATCATGTCGTCGCGCAAGCAAGTGGTTTTATTAATGACTTAGACGCTAAGCATAAAAAGTTAGGAAGCGAAGGAGGGCAATTTTTAGATAGGGCCTTCGATGAGATGGAATCAAGTCTGGCCTTGCTCGAGCACATGGAGACTGACGAGACAGCTGGAACTACTTTTTCAGCGGCAGATTTAGCAGCAGCTTCGGCAAAACTCGAGTTGCTTCCTACGCTCATGGATAAGGCATCTCACATCAAAGCACCAGCACAGAAGCACACTACCTCAGAAGCTGCGGAACAAAACCAGTTACGCTCCGAAATTAAAGATAAGTCAAAAAATCTGATAGCTCAGGTAGGCGTCAAGATCGATCAGCAATTACAGAATGAAATGAAAGTCAGAACGCCTCGTAAACGTCCAGCTGGAATAAAAGTAAATAAATCTGTAGTCGAAAGACATTATATTTCAAGCAAAGCAAATGAGTTTCTACTAAAAGGCATGATGCCTGGTAAGCCGCTTACTGAACAGATCAGTAGTTGTAAAAAACAGATCGCTAATATAAAAAGTGCGCTACATCAAATTGATACTGAGGCTAAGTCTCTTGTTAGTGCCGATCCAAGCAAACCTAAAGCACATGATGCGGTGTCGGCTGAGAAAGTAGATCTAAAAGAATTACAGCAATCATTAGAAGGCATGTTGTTAATGCTGGAAAATTATCAGTCACCGACATCAGTACAAAATATCTGCATCGCAAAAACGTTTGAGTTGAAAGCGGCCCGCTTAGCTATACCCAGTACTGATGAAAACAATCAACCTATTAACCAAGAGTTGCTGAGCTTTATAGATGCGCGTATTAGCTATATCGCCAGTATTCATGATAATCCAGAAGGCCATGATGGCCCAACCTTGCTTGGTAAGGCAGAGATCGCAGGACCTCTTGCAAAGCTCCATCCTTTGGATGCAGCTAAACAAAAAACCATGCTGGTAAAAAATATAAAAACACTAGCAGAAAAAATACTTGAAGCAAAAAATCCCAACGATTTTTCTGATATCGCCAAGTCACTGCAGACTATTGAGTGTTCTGAACGCATGGTCTTGATGGAGTTGATGAAAAACGCCGAAGGAATAATCAATGCCCGAGCCGCTTTTGGTAAAGCGCTTGATCACACATTGCGACATCAGGATTGGGCTCCGGTGAGTACCGAGATAGTACTGCCCGTGGAACTAACACCTGATGGAAAAGTGAAAACAGTGAAAGTACAAACGGACCTTACGTGCCAGGGCACGGTTATGACTGACAAAACAAAAATTGAAATTTTGTCTAAAAATTCACCCTTGAAACCAGATAATTTTGATGAATTAAAAAATCCAGATACGGTAGATAGCAAAGGAAGCAAAAAAGTATCAACGGGTGGAGTTCGTTCACGCAGCATAGAAGAAACCAAAAATCCCACAATGGCAGCTCATACGGCGGTGAGTGTAGGGGGCAAAGAGGTTTTTGCAGGCACCCGAACGGGAGTGAATGATCCCTATGGAATAAATAAAAAAACTCTCAAACAAAAATCTGCTGCAGAGGTAGCGGCGCTGACGCGTGATCTCATAGGTCCTGAAACCTGGTCACCTACGCAAATTAATCTGGGTAATTCTGATGCCACATTCTCAGAAGAAGTTAAACATCCGAAGGAAAAAAAATTCTTAAAGAGAGCGGCATAGATGTAAGTGGAGCTAGCCGTGGTGTACAGCTTTCAGCTGCACAGGGGTTGATCAGAAAACTTTTATCAAATCAAGATAAAGGTAGTAATGAATTACTTGCTCGTATAACGACTAACAGCAAACCACTGCAGTTAGTTTTGCGGCGACAAGGGGCGCTCAATCGCGCACGCGTGACCTTTCTTTTGGAGATACAACGAGATCCAAATTTCGCTAAGCGTATAGCTAAAGGGAAGCCTATTAATTTTGCATCTATTTCTTTACTGTCCCCAGATAGCTTGCGTCAGAAAATTTTTGATAAATCGGGGATGGACGGTTTTAATGAGCAAGAGATGATGGATCTGCATGCCCAGTCATGGAGTGATCTGCAAGAAGAAATTGAGGCTGGTGGGCTGTATGTGAATGGACATGCAGTCAATGCAAAAATTCTTGCCTTTAATTTTGGTGTAAATATTAATGCCTTCAACAAGATTGCTAATTTACCTATAATAGGTGAGCTGGTGAGTGGATTTGAATATTCCAACACCAAGATTAATCATGCTTCTCTCAATGTACTGTTAGGTATTGATAAATCCAGCCCTGATGAACAATCTATGCTCGATATCTACCTTCAAGAGCAATTCGATCTACTGCAAAATGAAATAAATCCGGATAAGCAAGCAGAGATTGAACACAATATCAGCGTAGCTACCCAACTAGGCCAGCAAATTACCGATATTTATCTAGGTGATAAATATAAGACAGCCGGTAACGATCCCTACAAGATAGCTTCTCGCATCGCTGTGCTGAATTTTCTTATGGGTGGAGGTACTACCTTTAACTGCAAGAGTGGTAAAGATCGCACGGGTCAACTCGATACCGAGGCAAAAATCTTGGCTTTGCAAATCGCTACAACA
>JAJTGE010000040.1 GCA_021298555.1 Oxalobacteraceae bacterium | reverse complement strand
ACATTCCCACGCCTGACCAGCAACGATGCCCGAAGGCGCCGCCACCCCGGCAGACAGGGTAGCGAACAGCGGGCCCAGTCGTTCTGGTTTAGCGCTGGCAACGGCGGCCAGACTTTGATACGCCGCCACAATCAGGGCGTCGCCGGCCAATACCGCCAGACGCTCGCCATACGCAGCAAACACCGAAGGACGACCGCGCCGGGTCGCTGCATTATCAAAACACGGCAAATCATCGTGCACCAGTGATGCGCAATGCATAAGCTCTATCGCAGCGCCAGCGGCGGCCGCAATGCTCAAATCGTCAGCGCCACAAGCCTGGGCCACCGCCAATGTCAGGTGAGGACGTATACGCGCGCCACCAGGAAATACGGAGTGACGAATAGCTGCCGCCAGTTTGGGTGGGCCGTTTGGCCCCTCTTGGGCAGCAAGTGCAGCATCCAGTGCCGCCTCAATACGCTGTGTATTGTCCATATCTTCTCCGTCTGGCAATTAGAGGCACGCGCCTCTTATCGGTGTAACTTAAAGCTGTCACAAAGTTGTGTCAAGAAAAATAGACACAAATCCTGCCGGATTATCCTAGGGCTTATCAATTCGTAAATCTTCTTCACCCAGCTGACCAAGCGCTCAATACGCTTGTCCCTACGCAAAAAACGGCTTTGAGTGATCACCTAAGGTCTCGTTTTTCCGGTGAAGGCCATCGGAGTCAACAACAGATCATTCAGGGAGTAACCATGGGGAAGCTTGGGTCCTACTTCGGCGCGCGCGCGCTGCTGCTTGTCATACTCGTGCTAGCGGGCTGCGGCGGCAGTAGCGGTGATTCCAGTCTCGCGACACCGCAAAGCGCTGCCAACGGCACCAGTTGCCCGGAAGCCGGAACGCAATGCAGCGGCGATAGCATTATTCGAAGCGAAAACGGTATCGCAGTCACCTCATCTGGAGTTCAGACCTACGCTATCTCGACGAATGATTTGTTGCAGCCCAACCCATCACCGGGCACTGCCTATGGCTTGCAACCAGCGACCGGTGGCTTGGCTGATGTACGCGTTAAACGCGATGCAAATGGCCAAACCACAGCGGTCACCCTGCTACTGTCAAAATTTGGAATTTCTTGGGATGGCAAAACCGAGCGCCCACTGATTATCGAAACCTTTGAAACAAAACAAGGACGAGTGCAACTCAACAGTGCGGGTATCGCCACACTGCTGCCACTACCGCCGCCTACAGATATTAATTTTTACGACTACGCCACCAAAGGTGCTGCTGGCACACAAGCTAACTACGCTAACAATGTGTATTTCCCGCGCAGCGAACCAGTGCGCTGCCCCTCAGACCATCCCAATTGCCCTTCGGTTGAATCCACCGGCGTACATCTAAAAGCGGGCGATTGGCGCACCGGCGGCACAACACCTGACACCGCCTGGGCTTCACGCTTACATGAAGATGGCGCAACACAAGCGGGCTATGGTGTCGATGCCAATGGCAATTTAGTTCTTTTATCAGGCGCCGATGGCATAGGTGTTTCTTATCCGGGCTTTAAGGGATATCGCAATTATCACCAATGGAGTTTTGGCAGCGCCAACGTCAGTAGTTGGATCACGCAAGACACGGTGATGATTAATGAATGGGGCGGTAATAACGAACACAACAAAATGCGTCGTGGCTTTATGAGCTTTGGTCAGGTAACTACGCCGACCACGATGCCAAGTTCAGGCACTGCGCGTTATGCAGGTAGCTTGCGTGGCTGGTTCGCCTACGACAAAAATCAAGATGCGCGTGCCATCGTTGGCCAGGTAGAAGCTGATGTCGATTTTGCTAAGCGCACTTTCACACTCACCTTTAGTGGCACACGCGTTGATGAAAGTAGTTTGGATGTTGTTCCGGTCTCACTCACCAGTACGCTCACTATAGGCAGCGCTGAATTTGCTAATTACTTCAGTGGCATTGCAGCTAACAGCACCATGAGTGGCGGTGCATCGGGTCGCTTTTATGGCGCTGTCGGTACAGGCGGCAGCGGCACGGGCCCTGCAGAAATCGCCGGCGTATTTCAATTGCAAGCTGCGGGTACAGGGCCCGTGGCTATCGGAGGAGTGTTGCTAAAGCGTATGTAAGCAGATCGCACGTTGAGAAGTAAATTACAACCGCATACTAACCCCTTGAACTTACCGTCCCAATGGATTAGTATGCGGTCATTATGCTTACCGTCGCCGAGCTTCCCGAGTTCATTCGAAACGCAGAGAAATTATTGAGTGATTTTGAACGGCAAGACATCATTAGATATCTTGCTGAGCATCCGAAAGCTGGCGATTTAATGGAAGGAACCGGTGGCATACGCAAACTTCGGTGGCGTAGGGGCAACCATGGCAAAAGTGGTGGCGTCAGAGTGATTTATTACTTTCACAATGAATACATGCCGCTTTATTTACTGACTCTATTTGCCAAAGGCGATCAAGACAATCTAAGTAAGGCGCAAAGAAACGAAATGTCCGAGCTAACAGGACTATTAATTAAAATTTGGCAAAAGAGACAATGATGAGTAAAGCATTCGAAAGTATAAAAAAAGGTTTAAAAGAAGCAATAGCACATGCAGAAGGTGGCGCGCCCGGCACTCGCATTCATCGTCCTCGTCCTGTCGACGTCAAAGCATTGCGGTCTAAGATAGGAATGACACAGGAGCAATTTGCTGCACGCTTCGGATTCTCTACAGCGACATTACGTCACTGGGAGCGTGGCGACAGAGTGCCTCATGGTCCCGCGCTAGTATTGTTAAATGTAATTGAACACAATCCAAAGGCCGTTATCGATGCGCTGATGCCATGAGCAAGCACAAGCGATAAATAGTCAACTCCGCATAACGTCATCTACTAACTTTACGCATTGCGCTGGGCTTTCTTCATGTGCAAGATGGCCCAGCATAGGCCACATCACACGGCGTGCGTCTGGTAACAAACGCGCCACTTGCGTGGCTTGTGATGGTGACACTGTCAGATCATTCTCTGCAACGGCTAGCCATACCGGCAAGCTTAGTTTAGGTAGTTCTCGTTCAAGCGCATCTAAATCCCAATGCGCCATCATGGCTAGCGCAGCAGATACATGGCCCGGATTACGAACGAGTTGTGAATACAATTTCATACCTAAAGGATCAAGCACTGATCCGGTACTGCGCACTAGTTTTTCTACTATGCTGGAATCGCTCGCCTGCCAGGCAAACAAACGAGACGCAAAAGATCCCGCTGCAAGTAACCGCGCAATCGGTGAAAAAACGTGGCCCGCCAAACCACCAAAACCTAAAAATGCGCCATTAATACTCACCAGCGCTGCTGGCGTGATAGCACCATCCAATATCATGCGCGCAGCCACTGCAGCACCTGCTGAATGTCCCATCACCATCGTTGGGGTAAATGACATAACACGCAGTAATTCACTAACCTTGCGTGCCATTTCAGATAACGATTGTTCTTCGGCAAACGGCATAGACGTAAATCCATGACCAGGCAAATCTATCACTAACACTTGATAACGCAGCGCCAGCAAAGGCGCTACGTCACGCCATGAATGCGAAGATGATCCGGTGCCATGCAATAGCAAAATTTTTTGTGGTTTGAATTCCGTTGTAGCCGTTAATCCAAATTGCTGCACATGCCAGCTCAGACCCGCTGCAGTAATGAAGTGGCTATGCGATCGATTAGGCCAATCGTGACCATCGGTTTCCCAATTTAGGCGCTGGCTCAATTTAGCGTGCTCCATCCAGAGCAGCTACTCGAACTGCCTGCGATACTGTCGCTGCACCCGCAAAGGGTAGCGGCATGTACCGAGCGCGCATGGCTGCGGCAAGCTCTGCTGCAGGTGGTTGTGGATTGGGTGATGTATCAATAAATAATACCGAGGCCTGCATTACAGCCAACTGTCGCGCGGCTTCCATCGCATCCGCATGAGCTAATTCACGACCGCCACTGCCATTACGAGAGACATTGGCACGTCCATCGGTGAGCAACACAATCACCGGTGACATACCTCGGCGCTGCAAACTTTCTGCGACCGATGCGGCTGTATCAATAGCTGTCGCAAGTGGTGTGCCACCACCACCGGGCAAACCCGATAACGTACGTTTAGCTCGTACCAATGAACGCGTTGGAGGTAACAATAACTCAGCGTGCTTACCGCGAAATGCAATTAACGCGACTTGATCACGACGCACATAACAATCTGCCAGCAACAACTCAACCGCACCTTTCGCTTCAGATAAACGATTCAATGCGGATGAACCCGATGCATCCACTACAAATAACGTAATGGTGGCTGTTTTTTGCTTAATGCGCGCCACATGAAAATCTTCTGCGCGCACCTGAATTTTTGCTTGTTGATTTTTTGATGTGGCTTTGCGAATTTTTTGCCAGGGGGCTGCTGCGCGCAAGGTATCCATTAAATGCAAACGACTGCCATGCGCAGGCAATGCACGACGTGAACCCGATGGCCTTCCACGTAAGCCACCCTTTACTGATGCTCCCGATTTACCGCTACTGGCGCGGCGCCGTACACCACCAGCAAGAAGTTGCGACAACAAGCCTGCTGGTATGGCCGCTTTAGTGGCTTCGAGTAGCTGGTCTTCCAGTGCTTGTGGTTCTTGCGCAGTTGTTGTATCGGGTTCAGGTGGGTTTTGTTCTGGAGGCTCGGGTGGTGTCTCAGTTGGAGAGTCAGGCAATGAATCGGGTAATGATTCCGGTGGCGGTTCGGGTTCGTTATCTGCAGCAGCGTCTTGCGGTGAGGGCGGTAACCGCGTTGCTCGTGGCGCCAGCACCAACTCAGCGGCTGCTCGCACATCCTCACCACTCGCCTCTAGTTCACCATGCAATGCTGCGTTTGCGCGCGCAGCAGCCATGGTCATTAATGTAGCGCGCGCAGAATCTACGCCCAGCACCATCGCTGTGCCGCACACAGCTTCGATGAACTCATCGGCTACTGCAACACTAGCTAAGCATGTGCGCGCCGAGGCGATCTCTGCAATTGAAATGACATTGGCAGGATACTCACGCACCTCTTGCCACGAGACTGATCGCAAATCCAAATCAAAGGCAAGGCGATCGCGCAGTGCCGGCAGCACGACTTCTTCTTCACTGACGCCTTCATCTAATGCAATCACGACAAAGCGAGTATCACGCCGCTGATCAATACCATCACGCGCGATATGAATTTCACCACTATCCATCACATGACCCAGCTTGGCACTGGTAGCAGTCGGTAATCGTTCAGCCATCGCTAAAACTAAGGTGCCGCCATTCACATCTGCTAGTACACCTTGCTGCAACACCGGACGACCTGCAGATAAGGTGGCCGATAAATCTAAGCCGCCCAACAAACGTTCATCGGTAATCGTGACAGGCATGCGCTTCCAAGCAGCGTCACCCATAAATGATTGCAGCAAACTCAACCATGCATCCCGCACTGGGCCCGCACCTGCATGCACGCGCGCACCCGCTAAGCCTAACGGATTTATCGCCAACAAAGCCGCGGCCTGAACAGCCAGCGACCATGGGCTAGGTGTGTCGAGATGCTCTGGAGTTTTGCTGGAAGACGACATCGCCAATTAAACGCTAGGTGTTTTAGCGCGCAGCGGCACTGGGTGCGAATACCTCATCAACCGCACGTGCTACGCGAGTGCCGGAGCCGGAATCATCTAAAGGATTACGGCGCAGCCGATGTCGCAGCGCAGGTGCAGCCATGCGTTTTAAGTGCGTGTCATTGACGATGACATCGCCTTCATACGCGGCTAGTGCACGTGAGGCACGCATCAAAGCCAGTTCGCCACGCAAACCATCGGTGCCCAGCGTCATGCATAAATGCGCCGCACGTTCGAGTACGGCATCGGGTACATCCACTTGGTCAAGTCGCTTGCGGCCAGCAACTATGCGGCGGCGAATTTTTTCATCTTCTTTGCGCCACTGTTCAGTAAACGCTTCGGGGCCACGTTCAAAGCTGTCGCGTCGTTTAATCACTTCTATGCGCAGCTTGATATCGGTAGGCGTAGTGACATCGACGGCCAAACCAAAGCGATCGAGTAATTGCGGGCGCAATTCACCTTCTTCAGGATTGCCACTACCGACTAAAACAAAGCGCGCCGGGTGACGTATAGACAGACCTTCACGCTCGACCATATTCTCGCCCGAAGCGGCCACATCTATGAGTAAATCAACTAAATGATCTTCGAGTAAATTCACTTCATCGATATATAAAAAACCGCGATTAGCGCGCGCCAGTAATCCGGGTTCAAAAGCTTTTACACCATCAGATAATGCACGTTCTAAATCAAGTGCACCCACCACACGATCTTCAGTGGCACCCAACGGCAAATCTACTACCGGCACATCACGCAAGACGGTTTTAGGTTGGCCTTTGGCTTTGAGTGGTTCACAGGCTTTACATGAAGGTGTACCTGGCTCTGGATCACAACCATAGGGACACTGCGCCATGGCGCGCATTTTTGGCAGCATGGCAGCAAGCGCGCGTACCGCGGTGGATTTACCGGTGCCGCGATCACCAAAGACCAGCACACCACCCACACCTGGATCAACCGCTGCAACCAAAATGGCTTGCTTCATTTCTTCCTGCCCGACGATGGCAGAAAAAGGAAAACTCAAACGCATGAAAATCTTCTCCGCAAAAACTCAGATGGATGAGGCAGTCCAGCGCCGCCTGAGATCCGCCAGATGCACTAGTCCGGCGGCAGACAGCAGCATGGCGGTAACAAACCAGGGCGATTGCATTACCACCGTTCGCACGGCCAGCATTAACGCCAGCCCTGCTAATAGCACTAGGCGCATCTCTGCAGGGTTTAGCCCTCTGCCTGTGCGTCGCCACCAAATCTCCAGTGCTATCCACTCCAACAACGTGGCCACGAGAACCAGATCGATCAGGCTGGTGCCCGAGAAGAATTTTTCCAACCCATCCTCCATCAGCCTTTATAGGCCCTCAACCAAAGCCCGGCATTATTTTTTTAGTAATCACGTCTAGGCAGACGGCTACGATGCTTACTGTACACCCCGAGGTGTCAGACTGACTAGACATTTTTGCCTGCGTTTTACCCCAAGGACAGAGCTAGACGCTGCCTATCTGCCCAAGCTCAGCGAGCTCTCGAACGAGCGTTGAATCATCACAGCATCCTGTGCACGAGCGAGCGCCATCATGGGCACCTACTTTTGCAGCTCATTCATGGAAATCACGATGACAGGAACACTCAATAAAGCGCTACTCATAGGCCATCTCGGTCAGGATCCAGATATACGCACCATGAACAGTGGCGAGCCAGTCGCCCATTTATCGGTTGCCACTACCGAGCCATGGAAAAATAAATCCACTGGCGCGCGGCGCGATGCTACGGAATGGCACCGCGTAGTTTTGTATAAACGACTCGCTGAAATGGCCGCGCAGCATTTGAAAAAAGGCGCCTTGATTTATTTGGAAGGCCATCTGCAAACACGCAAATGGCAGGGCAAAGATGGTGTAGAACGACACACTACCGAAATCGTCGGTGATGAGCTACGCCTTCTACATCGCCCCAGTGATCACAAATTACAACTGGCACTACATGATGATCCCCCTGTGGAAAAAATAGTTCGCCAGGAGGTGCCGTCACGACCTTCTTTGGTAAATACACGCAATAGCGGAACTTAGCTGGCCTGGAAGGTACGCATAGGCAGGGCTCCGTTTACGGAGCGTTTTTTTCGGAGAAAAAAGCCATGCAAGCCGCCGGTAGTTCACCCATTCCCCAGATACGCACCTCTACCCAAGCCTCAGTAGAGGTCAAGCCCACGTTCGTTTATCTTTATGGCAAAGAGTTAGATCCCAACTCGATCAATTTCTGTCTGCGGCTAGGTAGGATGAGTCTACTAAATAACCCCGTCTTTGAATTTGAGACGGCGAAGTCGTCCATCGCCTCAGTGAAAGAGCAACTTGGTATCGGCGGGGATACATCCAACCACCTTTTGCTGCATGTGCATGGTTGTAGTACTGGTAGAAAAGGACACCGTAAGCACCATTTTTTAGCCGGAAACGGCATGGTTACTGAGCGTAATTTATCTACTCGCAAATGGTTAGAAGAATTGCTTTGTAATTCAGTAAATGTCGCCACGACAAATCAAAAAGTACTACCTTTTATACATATTCTGAGCTGTAATTCCAAAGTCTTATCCGAAGAAATTACACCTGGTTCACCTCTTTGGAAATCGGGCTGGTTTATTGTGTACTCCAGCTCAAACATGACATCGATCAATCATTTTGCCTGCTCACTCGATGTGGTGGCCTGCTACTTAAATTTGTGTTTCTCCAATAACAAATCACCCGATCCATTGAGCTTATTTTATCTCGCAGGATTAGCGCGTGGTGATTGCATAACCCTCATGGGTGGCGACTTAGAAAAGCCATTGACATTACATGCACCCAAAACGCCACGTGACTTAAAACTTACTCACTCTATCGCTCTGTTAGAAGGTAGCACGAATGACAAAGGACGATTACTGCTGGCCGGCATAGAGCTCACAAACAAAGAGCGCGCTTTGTTACCCGATCATGAAGATGAGTATCTGATGGGCCAATTACTCTCGGCTCGTATGGAGCGTGCAGATTTTTCTGCTATTAAAAAGATCGTACAAAAAAATCCTAGGCTACTCAACCATACGCAAGCCGTAGGCACGCTACTTTTGTCTAGCAATATCAAAAATAATACGAAAGAAGTACTCCTTTGGATGTTGAGTAAGGGCGTAAAAATTAATGATATTGACAGCGACGGTGATAATTTACTAGCGTATGCAATCGCATATAACAACAATGACATGTTGAAATTATTACTCGAGCTTGGTGCTAATCCCAGCTATTTAAACCACCTATCATTTTCGCCTCTGATTACTGCAATCGAACACAATAAAACAGAGGCAGCCATGATATTAATCGAGCATGATGCTGACATTAACCAGGCTGATGATTTCGATACTGCGCTAACGTTGGCTGTAAAAATGGGGCAGCTCTCCGTCGTCAACTGCCTGCTGCAGCATGGAGCTGATCGTCGTGCTGGCCTGTCATCTGAGTTAGTTCAACAAGCCCGCGCCGCAGGGCGAGAAGATATCGCGCTTGTACTTGAACAGGCATTATCCCAACTACCCGCTTGGAAAAATTTCAAAGACTAATCATTAGTACGGCTGCCGCATCCAGTACACTATCCGCAGATAAATTCGTATAACAACCGCGGAGACCATGATGGATGTATTAATTACCGGTGGCGCAGGCTTTTTGGGTGTAAAGCTAGCTAAAAAATTACTTGAGCTCGGGAAGCTTACCGGGCAAGACGGCAAACAACACACGTTGAATCGCATCGTGTTGCTCGATCAGGTTGCTGCTCAAGGTTTTACTGATCCACGTATAGTGTCGATCACCGGTGATGTAGCCGATGCCGCTAGTGTGGCGCGCGCGCTCACTCCCTCCATACAATCAGTGTTTCATCTAGCGGCTGTCGTCAGTGGTGAAGCAGAGAGTGATTTTGATTTAGGCATGCGCATTAATCTCGATGCCACCCGCATCTTGCTGGAGCAAGCGCGCCAAAATGGTAATCGCCCCCGTTTTGTATTTACCAGTTCAGTTGCAGTATTTGGCGGTGATCTACCGGCCAAAGTGCTCGACACCACACCGGCCACGCCACAGGGTTCGTATGGCGCACAAAAAGCAATGTGCGAACTAATGGTAACTGACTACGCACGTAAAGGCTTTGTGGATGGCCGTTCTGTGCGCCTACCCACCGTATCCGTGCGACCTGGCAAAGCCAACAAAGCGGCATCGAGTTTTGCCAGCGGCATTATTCGTGAACCCTTAAACGGCGTTACCTCAATTTGCCCAGTACCACCCAGTACACGTATGTGGATACTGTCACCACGCAGTACCGTTAATAACCTTATTCATGCCCACGAAGTTGATGCGGCTGTATTTGGAAGTGCTGGCGCAGTGAACCTGCCAGGACTGAGTATCACTGTCGGTGAGATGGTGGCTGCTATGGAGCGCGTGGCCGGCGATGCGCCTGTAAAACTCATCAAGTGGGAAGAAGATGCAGCGATAATGAAATTAGTGCGCACCTGGCCAGGTGATTTCATCACGACCCGCGGTGAGAGTATGGGTTTTGTAAGCGACACCAACTATGACGATGTAGTACGTGCTTATATATATGATGAACTACCTAAGCATTAATGTTAACTACTGCGCGCATAAGCCTGCGTTTTAGGCTTTCGCGCGCATTCCCCATTTCCACAACCAACTCGTTGGTAAGGGCAGAATCATAAAGATATGCTCAACCACTGCCAGTGTCAGTAAGCCCGCCACCAAACACAAACTCGTTGTAGCAAAACCTTCGGCTGGTTGTACAAATGCGGCCATCCACAAAGGCACTAAAACAGTCACTGAGGCCGTGACTGAAATCGGCATAAGCCAATTCCACGAACGTCGCGTGAAGTAACTTTGCAAATACGCGAGATGCGCAGGCAGAAAATTTTCTGAGAAATTACGTACACCCAAAAATAAATTTAATTTAGCTGACAACCGCATGGACCATAAAACCAAATACGTCCACCATCCGGTTTGGTTAGGTTTGTTCCAGCTCACTGCAAAGACCAGCATGGCCAAAATCACTAAAGCAAATTCATGATGCAATATCGCTTCGGTTGCATGCCAGGCACGTCGCCAGCCATGACTATCAACTGGGCAGGCACTGCGGCGCGCACCCGTTACATAGCCCAGTAAAAAAGCAATCTCTTGCCAGCCCCATATCAACAAAGCACAGGTAAAAGCACAATACGCCGATGAAACGCTGGTATGCGATGCAGATATCGATAAACCAACAACAGCAAAACCTAACAACAAGGTGGACTTCAACATCGTCCATTTGAATGTCCAGCGCGGCAGACGGCCGAGATATAAAATCACGCCCGTCGAAAACCACCAGACAAAGAGTGTGAAAGCCGCAGGAAGTAAATACTGGCTCATTGCAAACTTAACTCCTGCTTGCGTATGAATAGCTCACGTATGCATATCAAGGCCGTCACCAGGCCGGCACCATGCGAGCAGTATCTGGTAATCGGTTCGATACGACAGGAATAAAAAACATACGTGCAAACACGGCTACACCCGCCACACTCCAAAATGCTTTGCGTGCATGACCAAGCAGACCACCAGCTGACTTGCCTTCATCGGCACGCTGAGAACAAACAAACAAACGCTTTAGGTTGACGTGAAAAGCCGGATGATCAATATCGAGCAAAATCGGGAATACTTGTTTGGTAATTTCATTCGTAATACGAAACACATCAAAATCGTATTGTGTAGGCTCCAAGCCCATGGCTTGCTTTAATTCTGGACGTGTATGGTCACGCACATACATGGTGGCATACACCGCCAACAAGAAAAATCGTATCCACAGCACATTCCCACCGCGCAGCAAGTGCGGATTGGCGCGCATGATTAAGGCAAACGATTCTCCATGACGAAACTCATCATTACACCAGCGCTGAAACCAGCGAAAGATAGGATGAAAACGTTTCTCGGGATGCTGTTCTAACTGACGGAATATTCGTATGTAACGCGCATAACCAATTTTTTCTGACAAATAGGTCGCGTAGTAAATATATTTAGGTTTAAAAAAGGTATATTTTTTTGTGCGCTTTAAGTCACCTAAATCGATACCCAGACCATAATCCTTCAGTGAAGAATTCAGAAAGCCTGCATGACGCGATTCATCGCGAGCCATGTATTCCATCAATTGCTTAATGTCGGGATTCTTAACATTGCGCTTAATCTCGTTATAGAGCACGCAACCTGAAAATTCTGAAGTAAGTGAACTGACTAAAAAATCTAAAAATTCCTGACGCAATTCAGGTGACATGTTTGCAGCCAGATCACGCGCTTCATCGGCAAATGTCGCATCGCGCTGGAAGTGATCGTGATTATTGTCGCCTTCATACTCTGCCATCATGGCATCCCACTCAGCACGCACAGGCTCGATATTGAGCTTGTCCATAGCCTCAAAGTCTGTGGTGTAAAAGCGAGGAGAAAAAATCGTATTAGTCACCGCTTTGCGGTTGGCATCTTCTACTGAATTAATTTCTTCTACGGCGGTTTTCATAATCATTCTCCTTGCGCTTCTACTTTCAACAACCACTTTGTCGCTCAAAAAAATAGCGCTAAAGCTTTATTCGCGGCTGCACAGCCCACCACTCAATTCGTTACTAATTCCATCGCCTGCGAGGTATAAAATCCACTGGAAATTTTTTCAGTACGGCCAGGCTGCCATCCAGTCAGACGTGCGCAAATCACCATCTCATCACGTAACGCCGCTTCTGATACAGGCTCAATAAAAGGGGCGCGATCGCTGCGTGGAAATATACGACCCACACGTATCATGGTGGCGAGTATGGGATTACTAGGTGCGAAGGTAAATAACACGGATTTCGATGTGCGCTGCGCCAACCCTGCCAAGCCTTCTACCATGTCATGTTTTTCGTAATGAATCATGGAATCCATCGCGACCACATGATCAAAGCGTCCATAGCTAGTTGACAGCATGTCACCTGAAACAAATTCTAATTTGCCTCGGCCCAAATCTTTGGGTAAACGCTCGCGCGCTAATTGCACTAAGGTAGGCGACAAATCAATCGCAACAACTTCAGCTCCACGCTTAACTAATTCAACTGCCAACGCACCGGTACCGCAACCGGCATCTAAAATACGGCGACCATATAAATCATCTGGCAACCAGCTTAATAGTGTTTCGCGCATACGATCACGACCTGCACGTACCGTTTTACGTATACCCGATACAGGTGCATCCGATGTGAGTTTGGCCCATTGATCAGCAGCTGTGCGATCAAAATATTCTTCTAGCCTGTCACGCTTTTCCTGGTAGCTGGAATTTTCCATCATGTCCCCTTTCTGGGGTGCTATTACAGTTAACTTCGGTGGCGTGGCGGAGCAAACAGCGCTCTACCCGCGCGCATTACATCAATCAAATCCAAGCAAATCAAAAATGTCTCTGTCTTTCATAGGCTGACAAATCAATGGGTCAGTACCGGCCCACAGACTTGCTGCCAATCGTAAATACTCTTGCTGCACCATCAGTACTTCGGGCGAATCGCCCATTTCAAACAAGGTCGCTTTTTTCAGACGGCTTTGACGAATAATGTCCAGTGATGGAATATGCGCCATCGTTTTTAATCCTATCTGTGCATTAAATTTATCGATCTGATCAGTCGCATCAGAACGATTAGCAATCACACCGCCTAAACGCACGTTGTAATTTTTTGCTTTAGCGCCGATCGCTTGCACAATACGATTCATCGCAAAGATAGAATCGAAATCATTAGCCGTCACAATCAAAGCACGATCTGCGTGCTGCAAAGGAGCTGCAAAACCACCGCATACCACATCACCCAACACATCAAAAATCACTACATCGGTTTCGTCTAGCAGATGGTGTTCTTTCAGCAGCTTGACTGTCTGACCCACCACATAGCCACCACAACCTGTACCCGCTGGCGGACCGCCAGCTTC
>JAJTGE010000039.1 GCA_021298555.1 Oxalobacteraceae bacterium | reverse complement strand
ATGAAACAACGCCTAACAAATCACATCAAGCTAACGTTTTATCTGTGCCTGCTCACAGCAGTCGCAGTAGGAATTTTTTTGCGCGATGCACCGGCTTCTGCTGGTTTTCTGCCATGGATTTATCAGATCAGTATTGCAGGCTACTTTGGTACGCTGCTGCTAGCTTTGAGTATTCTGCTGCTCCCGTTTAGCGTATTCAGTAAAACACGTTGGCTACTGCCCCTGCTGGCTTGGGTATGGTTGATTTATCTGGCGATAGATCTGGTTGTTTTCAATCTTTATCGTTTTCATCTTGATTGGTTGATAGTCCGGATGTTCTTTCTGGATTTCAGCGGTATGGGAGTGCCCACATTTGTACTGGGATTAGCTGGTTTTTTAGCAATGGTGATGTTGGCAGGCGTGTTCTGGTTGCACAGCTCTGCGCGAACTGGTTCAGTGAAACGCCTTCCTCTGTTTATTGTTGGCCTCGTACTCATGCCTGCCGGCTTAGCCGCTAATTCTGTTATTCATATCTGGGCAGCTCACTACACGCGCGAAGAAATCACTAGCTACCGCCCTTATTTGCCGCTGTACTATCCCGTAGAAAAAACAAACAGCGCAAAAAGTATTAGTCAATGGTGGCCCGAAGTATTTCCAGCACAACCAGGTCAAGTGGAATCGGTCGCAATAAAATCCGGTGGGTTTGTTCGCTACCCATTACAAGATCCTGCTTGCCTAGCCAAATCGAATCCACCGTCTATTTTATTTGTCGTGCTTGAAAGCTGGCAGGCCGATAGTCTCAACCCAGAGGTCATGCCTAACCTGAATAAATTTTCGCAGCGTGCTACTCGCTTTGAAAAACATCTCTCTAGTGGCGCAGTCACTGTGCCGGGCTTGTTTGGTTTGATGTATGGTCTGCACCCAAATTATTTTGAGATATTCAAATCTTCACCAGGACGTAACCCTAGTTTGTTTACAGAGACCTTGCATCAGCTAGGCTATGAAACACGGGTATTCACATCCAGTAATTTAGATGGGTTCTCATTGCGTAAATTATTTTTTCCGCGTGTACCTGAACAAAATATCATTACCGATTCTTCGGATGAAAAAATCCTTGCGCGTTATTTAGCCAGTGCAGATACGCCATCAACCAAGCCACGATTTGATTTTATTTTTTTGACGTCATCGCATTCGCCTTATACCTATCCTCCAGACTACGCGCGCTTTAAGCCGCTACCAACGGTCGAGGGAGGATTTGCAATCAACAGACAAACAGACGCGTTACCTTACAAAAACGATTATCACAACAGCTTGTTTTATCTGGATACACTGGCAGGGAAAATACTCACGGCAGCGCAAAAATCTGGTGCGCTGGACAATTCTTGGGTAGTTATCACGGGCGATCATGCCGAAGAATTTAATGAAAATGGTATGGGCTATTGGGGTCACGGCAGCAACTTTACCCGCTGGCAGACACAAACACCTTTGATAGTGATGGCGCCAGGTCAGTTTGTAGCAAAACAAGAAAAAAAAGTATCGCTACATCAGGATGTCGTACCTACTTTAATGCAAGAAGTATTGGGCTGCGCTGCACCCGTTAACACCTACAGCAATGGACTGAATTTATTTCAGCTGCCTGCGCAGCGGGGCACAGTACTGTCGTCATATATGACACATGCCTACTGGTTTGATGACATGATTTATGATCGCACTACAAATAAAAAATATGATTGGTACGATAGCAAACAAGCCCGTAGATAATACTGAAGCTGTGCGTGCACTGATTAATGAAGAGCGGCGGTTTCTATCTACAGATAAGTAGTCATCAATCATTCATTTTTAATTCAGCTAAAACGCTAGCTGCAGCAACTCCTTTAAGCGAGATCGATATAGTCTCTGCCCTTAGTTATGCGACCGACGACGTCCTCTTGAACGGTACCAGTCGGCGCACCAAACTGCGTTATGAACCAATGATGAATCGAGTATGATCAAGCTAGTGTTATATACCTTCAACCATACAGTAATCATTTGAAAATATAACAAAGACCTCTGCGCTTCATTGTGTCTTAGGGGCGATAAATAAACTCCGACGCATGCCTCAGGCATCGTCACAATTAATGCCCATGCTCACCCATGACTTCATCACGAATTAAGGCTATTTATCATTTAGATACGGCGATGTCCCCCGAACGTGCGGCAGACATCATTGCAGGTGAGCAGTCCTCAGGAACTTTTGTTGCTATCCCTGGCGAAGACGAAGCACTTAAAGCACGTGCCGCAGCTACCTGGGAAATTTCTGCGTTACCCACGCACGAGCCCGGCCCCAATAAGCGGTACCTGCTAACCCTATCCTGGCCGCTGCAAAACATAGGTGCGTCGCTGCCTAATTTGCTGGCCACCGTAGCGGGTAATCTTTATGAATTACGGCATGTTGCTGCACTGCGCTTACTCGACATCGAACTACCGGATGAATTTGCCGCTGCTTATCCCGGCCCGGCCTTCGGCATTGATGGTACGCGTCGGCTGGCAGGTGTGTTGAATGGTCCGCTCATAGGTACCATTATTAAACCTTCGGTTGGTCTTTCAGCAGATGCAACAGCAGGGTTTGTCGATCAGTTGTGTGCTGCGGGTGTAGATTTCATCAAAGATGATGAGCTACAAGCCGACGGGCCGGCATGCCCTTTTGATGAACGCGCTCGTAAAGTTATGGACGTTATTAATCGCCATGCTGAGCGCAGCGGTAAAAAGGTCATGTATGCATTCAATATTACGGGTGAGATCGATGAAATGAAGCGACGGCATGATTTAGTGCAGTCATTAGGCGGTACCTTAGTCATGCTTAGCCTGAACTCTGTAGGCTTAACCGGTTTTAATTTTTTTCGTAAGCATGCTCAACTGCCTATCCATGCACACCGTAATGGCTGGGGCTATTTGCAGGGAGGGTGGTCGTATATCGCCTGGCAAAAAATTTGGCGTTTAGCTGGCGCTGACCAAATGCATGTCAATGGTTTAGCCAATAAATTCCAGGAGGCCGATGCAAGCGTTATCGCGTCTGCGCGCGAATGTCTTAAGCCACTGTTCGCACACAAACCATGCACGATCATGCCCGTTTTCTCATCAGGCCAGACCGTCAGACAAGCACCCGGTACATGGAAAGCACTGCACTCAACCGACTTAATTTATCTGGCAGGTGGCGGGCTGTTTGCGCATCCGGGTGGCATTGCAGCCGGTGTTGCGGCACTCAAGCAATCGTGGGAAGCCGCAATGAATAACGTGCCGCTAGAAGTAGCAGCTAAAACACAGCGCGAACTGCGCGAAGCACTAGAAAAATTTTCTGTTTAAACCAGCAACCAAGCTTGCATCGATAACGTCTACGGGCTGCCTATGTCAGCAGCCACACTACGACCATGATTAAAGTCGCTTTTTACGGTGATGATTTTACCGGGGCCTCAGACAATGCAGCGCAATATGCGCGGCATGGATTACGCACACTGTTATTTTTTTCTAATCCCACTGAAGCGACATTACAGAGTGCTGCACGCGACTACGACGTAATAGGTGTTGCGGGTACGGCGCGCCCGCTGGTGCAGTACAAATGCTGCTCTACTTTTGACTCATCACCTGAAACAGGCAGCTTAGGCGAGGCCATACGCTTAATGCGTTCGCTATGGCGTGATTGCATGGTGCCTGTGCTGGCAGCCACACCAGAATTTGGCCGTTACACTTTGTTTGGACATCACTTTGCGCGCGCTGGAGACCACGTTCATCGGCTAGATCGTCATCCTGTCATGTCGCGCCATCCAGTCACACCTATGCATGAGTCAGCGCTATCCGAGATACTCGGCGATCAGGGCGTTGTGATTAAGTGCTTAATTGATCTGCGCATGCTCGACCACCACGTGTTAAGCCCGGATCAACTGGCAATCGATATCGCCACTGAAGACAGCGTCGTGTTCGATGGCTATACGCTGGAGCACGTCATAACAGCTGCAGCAAGCCTGTGGCAGTTGTCACGCTCGCGCCAAATCTGCGCGATGGCTGCACAGGGGTTTGCACATGCACTTGGCGCACACCTGCGCGACCTTGGATTGATTACCGCGCCTGAGCCTACGCATAGCCTTGCACCGGTCGATAAATTATTGGTACTGTCAGGCAGCTGTTCTGCGCTTTCTGCTGCGCAGATAGACTGGGCCTTGCAGATAGGTTTTGATGGCATACACCTGTCGCCCTCACTGCTTTTGGAGGGCAATGAAGCTCAGCTCACAGAAATTGAGCACACCATGTTGGGGTCCCTAGCAGCAGGAAAGAGCGTTGTAATTTACACCGCCAGAGGACCGGGCGATGACCAGGTCGAAGTAATTCGTCAGCACCTACCGTCAGGTGTATCGGTACCTGCCTACATTGCACATCGAATCGGCCTTATTTATGCGAGGTTATCTCGCAGCGCATTTGCTAACGCCGGTTTGCAAAGGCTGGTGGTGGCTGGTGGGGATTCATCCAGCTTCACTATGCGCGAACTCGGCGCGATCGCACTGGAAACCAAAGCCAGCCATTTTCAGCAAAACGCTCATGTGTGCAGCCTGATTTCTGATGATCAGCTGATACACGGCAAAGAGGTTTTGCTCAAAGGTGGGCAGGTAGGCACTGCAGAGCTGTATGAATTGATGCTAAAGGGATACAGCGGTAATACGTGATGTTTGCGTGAGTGCTCAGTTTTTATGTCACTCTTTTAATACCATTCTTAACAACACCAAAAACAGTTTTTTATACGAGACTTCAAGCGAGTTTAGACTCATTCGCCGGGTTGCTATCCTATGCCAACATACTTGCATCTGCGTCCGCTGCGAATACGGTATTCAGTGCTTCTTATAGTATTTTCAGGTGTGAATTCAATCACAAACGATTTGCACTGAGGGGTTTCGTAACGATAATGCCAAACAGAGCCCCGATTTCTTGCTAGGCCATTGGTAGGTATTCACGATCGGGCTGACCCATGTTGACCACTAAAGCGACACGGTCTAGTCCGATAACGCTTTTGCTAGGTGAGTAACCTGCACAGCCTGCTGCTGCAATAGAAATTAAGAGACTAGCAGCGAGTAAGGATAGGCATTTCATTGGTGGCTCCCATGAGAAAAGCCACCCAGAAGGGTGGCTTTTCTTTGATTCTAACTCAGACTGGTACTAGACCAGCGAGAGATTAGAACGAGTGAGCTACGCCAACCACGGTAGTGGCATTGTTGGCACCATCAGTGGAATAATTTCCGCGCTGCGAAAGTGCTGATTGTGCGCCGCCAGTAGCACGTACATAGGTTACGTAAGTAAACGTGCGCTTAGACAAGTCATATTTCAAGCCAACGTTAGTCATTGATTGGTCAATAGCTATATCGTTAGCAGCATAACCACCAACCAAAGTTAAGCCGTCTTGCAATTTATAGGCTGCACTTAACAAATAGGCACTTGTCTTAATGCCTGCAAAAGCGTTTGTTGAGTTATTGTCAGGTGAATGCGAGCTGTAGTTACCTGCAACAGTCAGGTCACCAAAGCTAGTTGAACCGCCAATAACATAACTGGTGTAAGTGTTTTTACGGTTTTGATAGCCAGCTGTAACATTGATGCTGCCAATGGCGCCAACAACGTTGAAAGACGTGTATTTATCTGCATCCGAAGTTGAAGTGGCCATTGCGCCGTCTTTTGCACCGTTTGCTGTGTTAGTCAAAACAGTTGCAGTCCAGCCATTGATGCTTGGTGTGGTGTACGAAGCTGCGTTAGCAATAAAGAATCCGCCTCTTTGGAATGCGCCATCACCTTGGCCAACGGCTGCCGCTCCTAAGCCACCGCCCATGATGATGCGGTTAACCCAGAAACCACCTGAAGTACCAGCTTGAGTTATTGCATGCGACAAGATGTATGGGGACAATTGCTGACCAAGTTTCACAGTACCAAAGTCACCGCTCAGACCGATCAAACTTTCACGACTAAACAATGTTCCGTTACCGCCGTTACCTGGATCACCATTTTGGGTAAAACCCGATGTCAGATTAAAAAAGGCTTTCATGCCATTGCCCAGAGTCTCTTCACCTGAGAATCCAATGTTGCTGTTGTCCGCCCAGCCGCCTTGTTCCATGTAAGAACCTACACCAGTGGTATGACCAACGCCTACATCGATTTGGCCCGAGACCTTCACACCATCGGCTATTGCGGCTGTCGAAGCCACTAAGGCCAGAGCAGCCAATGCGATTTGAGTTTTTTTCATTATCTAATCTCCAAAGTGTGGACATGAGACCGCGCGTCCACGCGGCGCACTAGCCGTGGCAAACATTAATTTGTGAAGAAAAAGATAACTTTTGCTCAGTCAGGAAAAACGATAACCGGGGCCAGCTTGAGCGCTATGAATCAGGAAGTTTGGAAATGGGTTGCTAAATTATCGATTTGATAATCTACTTACCACCCCTTTTCACTGTTTAAACTCGCTGCGCTTTACCCCCGGCGCTGTAATGAGCTAGTCTAGAGTTGTTGACTAAAACCAAGCATTTACCAAGTTGAAAAAGGCAGGAGGTGCATTATGCGTGTGCTATCTGTGGAAGATATTGATTTAATGATCACATTAGTCAGCAGCCAAAAAGTGCTGAAGGATGCCGGTCGACACGAGCAGCAGTTGGACAAACTGATCACCATGGGCATTATCCGTCCAGGTGGTGGAGTACTTGCGCTGACTGAGCTGGGCCAGAAAACAGCCTATGCATTGTTGGGCCGCAGCTTGGGCTCTTCTCAGGACGCAACCCTGGCAGAAGCGGCTGTAGACGAAGCGATACCTGCAGACACCCCTACCCCTACAACAGCCGTTGAATCAACGCCTGGTGGCGATACGGCTGCGCTTGAAGCCAACCAGACATGATCTGAATTACATAAGCATCCCTGCCACGAATCTGCCCTTCGCTTTGTCTAGGGGTTTTTTACTCGAAACACTCTCTATGATCCAGGGCATAAGTAAGTATCTGGTCGGTCTGTTGATCGCCATGTGGTCTTGGACTGCTTTGGCAGATGCAGGGATACGCAACCAGGAAATTCTTCAGTGCAAAGAAGCTGAGATAGTGACCTGGGGAGACGGGCAAGACCGCCCCACCGCGGCCACATCACTCATATTTTTTTATAAGCACGGCGGTGCTCCTACCTGGTTTCAAGAGCACCAAGTCATCAACCTTTTGGCGCGCGCTTCTGCAGAATGGTCTAAGTGCGGCATACCCGCTCAAGTAACGCCTTGGACCGGGCCTGTCCAAAACACCAAGGGCATCGTGGTTGTACAGTGGGATGGAAGCGGCAGCGGAGGCCATTTCGGTTTGGCCAATCTCACACAAAATCAATTGTCGTTGGGGGCGCAGGCTTTCCAGCTGCTCAATCAGCGCAACCCTAGCCATAATGCGCTCGACACATTACAAATGGTATTAGCTCATGAGATGGGACATTTTTACGGCATGCTGGCGCACTCGCGGCGCTGTATTGATGTTTTGTCTTACTACAATGATGGTAAGGGTGGGCAGTGTTACGCACGAGATCCCAGTTTGCTAAAGCAGTTTCCGGAATACCGTTCTTCGTTACCTACAGCCTGCGATATTCAACGCTGCAAAATACTCAACCGTATGCCCTGAACAACGTGTTGCGCATACCAGCTGATGGCACTGAGGATCCATGCGCACTAACTTTCTCAGTGTTTTTTATCTGGTTTTATGGGCCGTTAGGTCACTATCTGTCAGAGTATGAAGAAATGAAACCAGATCGTCAATTTCCTGCTCTGATAAGGCGGGTTGTTGGCCAAGTTTACGGTCGTAAGGTGCTTCATGAATATTAATATTTTTGCGATGTACTTTGGGCTGATCATTAAATTTTTGCACTTTGCCACTCACTACGGGATACCACTCCTGCGGATGGGTATCGCGACTGACATAAAAGGCCACAGCATCGCGCAAGCTCTTGATTTGACCGTTATGAAAAAAAACTTGACGAGTAGCGACATTCCGAAGAGTTGGAACCTTGAATTTTCCGCACTCTGACGGCATGGCAGCTTGACCTTTGCGACCCGAGTTGCACAAGCCCAGATCAAATCGGGTTTTGTCTGCGTTGGCTGCAATACTGTCGTTACGCGGTATGCCCAACGCATCGTACGTAAAATCTGTAAATAAAGGTGAGCTTCCGTCCGCAGCCCGCTCGCTAGGATGGCAAGCTGCACAGTTAGCTCGTTTTTCTTCATTGAATAGTTTAAAGCCCCGCATCTCGCTAGGCGTAAGTTGTGCCTTGCCTGCTAAATAAAGATCATATTTAGAATCAAAAGGGTGAAACTCTACTGCCTGAAGCTGATATTGCTCCAGCGCGTCTCCTAAATTCGCAAACGCCGTATCAACATCGTTAAGGCTCTGTTCACCATAAATTTTTCTAAAGGCAGACGCGGATGCTGAGAGGCGTAGTTTTTCGACTACGCGCTCACGCGTTCCGTTAGCCATTTCATTCGCCGCCAATAAAGGGCGTTCAGCTTGTGCTGCAAGCGTTTCAGCACTGCCATCGTGATTAAAGCCACCAGATGGTGTTCCTTCATCATTGAAGCTAAACGCAGGCGTTTTGCTGAGATAGCGTAGCGATGGAACCGCTCGCGTACCAGGCTGATCAAAATTTATTCCACCGAGCTGAACAGACAATGCGTTGGGTTGAGCGTGGGCGTGATCTGGCGAATGACAGCTTGCACAGGATTGTTTGCCTGAGGCAGATAGTGAAGCATCATGAAATATAAGCTCGCCTAACTCAACAGCTGTTTTAGGCGATTGGACGCTGGCAGTGTGAGGTGTTTTTTCGCAGGCGACCAGCAGCACGGCAAAAGTTATCGTTGCCAGTATGCGAAAAATAAGGCCATTTATTGCGAACATAATTAAAAATTAGGTTAACAGCTAATCACCAATATTAATTTTAGCAATTTTGATCAAACTGAGTGCACGACCCCTCTGAAACAACGAGGCAAACACGCCGCCGGCTTGCGTTATACTGATAAGTGAATTTTTCTTGCCGAACTGGCACCCTACTTCCTACGGTGATTCATGGATACTGTGCCCTTGTGGGTGCAACTGTCAGCTCTCATTACATTGACTCTGATTTCTGCTTTTTTTGCGATTTCTGAGACTGCCCTGCTGTCATTGAACCGACACCGTATCAAACACCTCGCACGCAGAGGATCACGGCTAGCAGTAATGACGCTCTGGCTGCTTGATCATACCGATCGAGTATTGTCATTAATACTTATCGCAAATACGCTGCTCAATGCATTAATTACTGCATTGGTGACATCGATTGCTATTTCAGCGTTTGGCAACAATCAAGAAGTCATTACCATTGCTACTGCCGTAGTGGCATTTTTCTTGATCGTCTTTGCAGAGATCACTCCTAAAGTAATTGGCGCTACTTATCCTGAGCGGATCGCATTACCAGCGTCGGTCATCATCAAACCGTTAATACTGCTTGCCCGTCCGGTAATTTGGTTTGTGAATTTATTTGTGCGCGGATTGTTGTACATGATGCGTCTGCGCACAGGTCAAGATGTGCGTGATCAACGCCTTTCACCAGAAGAGTTGCGCTCCATGGTCTTAGAGGGCGGTAATTTTATCCCTGTAAAGCACAAAAGTATCTTGCTTAATTTATTTGATCTTGAAACAGTCACTGTTGAAGACGTAATGACTCCACGCGCACAAATCGAAGCACTGAATTTGGCTGTGCCGGTAGCAGAAATCAAGCATCAGCTAACCACTTGCTACCACAATAAATTATTGGTATTTGAAGGTGAAATAAATCATATCGTTGGGATACTGCATGTACGCAAAGCCATGGCCCTGCTGAATCAAGAAGATGAATTAACGATAGATCATTTTCGTCAATTACTAACACCACCTTATTTTATTCCTGCAGAAACCAACCTCTTTACGCAGCTACAGTATTTTCAGGAAAACTATGAACGTCTGGGCATCATTGTGGATGAGTACGGTGAGGTGCAGGGCCTGGTCACTCTGGATGACATCATTGAAGAAATGGTTGGTGAATTCACCACCTCTACGCCAGGAGCTAACCGCGGCGATCAGTTCGGCTGGAGTAGTCAGGGTGATTGCCTACTGGAAGGCAGCACATCTTTGCGGGAAGTAAACAAGCGCTTGGGACTTGATCTGCCAGTCGATGGACCAAAAACGTTGAATGGTCTGCTACTAGAAACACTGCAGGACATACCCGAGGCGAGTGTGTGCTTAAAAATTACCGGTATTGTTATTGAAATTGTGCAAGTTCAAGAGCACACCATACGTATGGTTAAACTCTATCGCCCTCAGTAATTCTGTAAATCTTCTCCTCGAATTTATCGAGCTACCTGTTGTAGCTTCGCATCAGCAAGCTCTGTCTGCAGCAGATCTCGACCTTGCTCTTTATCTGACATCACCTACCTCGACCATCACGGACAGTGCTCGCGCATCATGCGGGCGCTGCTTAGATTTTTCGTTGATAGGAAATTCATGTCCGTTACCATTCCGTCGCAGGTTGCCAACCTTGGAAAATCATCCGGTTTGGCGCGCGCGTTATTACAAGCCAACTTACTCAGTGAATCCCAACTCGAGTTAATTCAGCGTACCAGCGCCAAAGAAAAAATTTGTTTTATCGATGCTCTTATCAAAAGTGGCATGCTGAGCGCAGACACTGTGGGAGAATTTTGCTCAAAAACCTTCGGTTATCCCTTGCTCGATGTTTCTGCGGTGGATGCTGCGGCCATACCGCAAAAACTGATTGATCCTAAATTAATACTCAACCAAAACGTAATTGCTCTATCACGGCGCAGCGATAAGATTTATTTGGGTATGGCTGATCCAACGCAGCAGCAAGTTATCGATCAGATTAAGTTTCAAACTGGCTTGGCTGTCGAACCGATAGTTGTACTTTTTCCCCAATTAATTGAGCTCGTTCGGAAAACATCACAAAGTGCAGAACAGAATCTCTCAGATTTTATTGGTGATGATTTTGAAAATATAGCCCTCATTAACGACGATGAGAGTCCGGGTGAATCTGAACCTGGCGGGAGCGAAATTGATGATGCGCCCGTCGTTCGATTTTTACAGAAAATTTTAACGGATGCCATCAATATGCGCGCATCTGATCTTCATTTTGAGCCTTTCGAAAAATTCTATCGAATACGCTTTCGTGTTGATGGTGTTTTACGTGATGTCGCTCAACCACCACTTGCAATCAAAGAAAAACTTGCATCACGCATTAAAGTTATTTCACGACTAGATATTTCAGAAAAACGCGTACCGCAAGATGGCCGCATGAAATTACAAGTCTCAAGTACACGCAGTATTGATTTTCGTGTTTCTACACTACCGACGTTGTTTGGTGAAAAAATCGTTATGCGCATACTTGACGGCAGTCAGGCGCAACTAGGCATAGATGCGTTGGGCTATGACGCTGATCAGAAAAAGCTTTTACTAGACGCCATACATCGGCCATACGGCATGGTGCTGGTTACAGGCCCAACTGGCTCTGGCAAAACCGTCTCTTTGTATACCTGCCTGAATTTATTAAACAAACCTGGCATTAACATCGCCACAGCTGAAGACCCGGCAGAAATTAATCTTCCCGGCGTCAATCAAGTCAATATTAATGAGCGAGCAGGACTTACTTTTCCGGTTGCGCTACGCGCGTTTTTACGTCAAGACCCGGACATCATCATGGTTGGCGAAATCCGCGATTTGGAAACTGCAGATATCGCGATTAAAGCAGCGCAGACCGGTCATATGGTGCTATCGACCTTGCATACCAATGATGCTCCCTCAACCCTTACCCGACTTTTAAACATGGGGGTAGCAGCATTTAACATTGCCGCTGCTGTTAATTTAATTACTGCACAACGACTAGCGCGGCGCCTTTGTAGCTGCAAACAGCCTGTCGATCTACCTATAGATATGTTGCTCAATGCGGGCTTCACCGAATCTCAACTGGATGGATCACCTTTGTACCGTGCTGTGGGCTGCGAGCATTGCAGCGGTAGTGGCTATAAAGGTCGTGTCGGCGTGTATCAAGTCATGCCCATTACAGAAGCTATCGAAAGCATCATCTTGGCGCATGGTTCGGCTCTCGAGATCGAAGCTCAGGCTCAGCGCGAAGGTGTGCGCACATTACGTGAGGCGGGCCTTTTAAAAGTAAAGCAGGGATTAACCTCGCTTGAAGAAATTATCAGCTGTACCAATCATTGATCACCTTCGTTAGCAAATTCCAATTCGGGAGTATCAGATGACACCAGCAAGTCCATCTCAAGCAAGTAACACCAATGAATTGATTTTTGTGTGGGAGGGGAAAGACAAAAGTGGACGAATCGTTCAGGGTGAAATGCGTGCTACAGGTGCAGAGCGAGTCAACATACTACTTCGCCGCCAAGGATTAACAGCTATCAGTATCAAGAAAAAATCTACCTTACGACAACAACGAATTAAAGAAAAAGATATTTGTATTTTTACTCGTCAACTAGCGACCATGCTCAAATCTGGTGTGCCATTGTTACAAGCTTTTGATATCGTCGCGCGTGGACACGCTAATCCGTCTGTATCACGACTATTATGGGATGTGCGAGCACACATCGAAACTGGCTCGAGTTTGTCGCAATCGCTACGTCGTTATCCCGCTTATTTTGATGCTCTGTTTTGTAATCTGGTCGCCGCTGGCGAGCAGGCAGGCATACTCGATGATGCACTAGCAAGACTAGCTACTTACAAAGAAAAAACACTGTCTGTAAAAGGAAAAATTCGCGCTGCTATGTTTTATCCTGCTGCTGTTTTAGCTGTTGCATTTATTGTGACTGCTGCCATCATGATTTGGGTGGTTCCTGCATTTAAAAATGTCTTTGAAAGTTTTGGGGCAGAACTCCCCTTACCCACACAATTTGTCATCTGGCTCTCCGATCATTTTGTTAGCTACTGGTATTTGATTTTTGGAGGTGTGTCGCTAGGCTCATTCTTTTTGATTCGCGCATGGAAGCGCTCCCCAGCTCTGCAAGCCACCGCTGATCGGTGGTTACTGCAACTACCTTTGTTTGGTGAGATCGTGCGCAAAGCTGTGATAGCGCGCTGGACTCGCACGCTTTGCACCATGTTTTCTGCAGGGGTTCCCTTGGTAGAATCGCTTGACTCTGTTGGTGGTGCATCGGGCAACGCGGTCTATGTCGATGCCACGCGACGTATCACTGCCTCTGTCAAGAGTGGGACTAGTTTGACTATGGCCATGCAGAGCACGCACATTTTTCCGTCTATGGTCACGCAAATGGTCGCTATTGGAGAAGAGTCGGGCGCCTTAGATCAAATGCTGCGCAAGGTCGCTGAATTTTATGAAGATGAAGTCGATACCGCCGTTGCTTCGTTAGCATCTTTGATGGAACCCATCATTATGGTTATTTTGGGTTGCTTGATTGGTGGATTGGTCATTGCCATGTATCTTCCCATCTTCAAACTGGGTTCCGTGGTGTAAAGAGAATCGGTCTTACTATGAATGATATGTTTCTTGCTTTTCTGGCTGCACCCGCCGGCAATCTGTCTGCATCAGTATTCTGGTGTCTGATCGGTCTCGTCGTGGGCAGTTTCCTCAACGTAGTGATCTACCGAATTCCCATCATGATGCAGCGCGAATCAGAAAATTACCTCGCTCTGGAAAATGATCAGCCCGCACCGCATGCCGATCGCTACAACCTGGTCTTGCCCGGCTCGGCTTGCACCAGTTGTGGTCACAAGCTTACATACACAGACAACATCCCTGTGCTGAGCTTTGTCTGGCTTAAGGGTCGCTGCCGCTACTGCAAAGCCAGTTTATCGTGGCGCTATCCAACCGTAGAATTGTTAACAGCAATCCTATCGGCCGTCGTCATTTGGCAGCTAGGCAGTGGAATCGCGGGTGTATCGGCTTTGCTTTTTGTATGGTTTCTGATTGCCATGAGTTTCATCGATCTCGATACGCAACTGCTTCCAGATGAATTAACGCTGCCCTTAATGTGGCTGGGTTTGCTGGTCAATCTCGAAGGGACCTTTGTTCCCCTGCGCGATGCAGTACTAGGAGCGGCAGCCGGCTATTTGTCGCTTTGGCTGGTGTATTGGATGTTTCGTGCTGTCACGGGCAAAGAAGGCATAGGCTACGGTGATTTTAAGTTGCTGGCGGCCTTGGGTGCATGGATGGGCTGGATGATGTTGCCTCTCATCGTATTGTTGTCATCTGCTGTTGGTGCGACCTTTGGCATAGTAATGATTGCTCTTAAGCGCCATCAACGTGATCGCCCCATACCCTTTGGGCCGTTTCTTGCCGCCGCAGGTTTGTTGGCCTTGTTAATTGGTCATACCATTATCGACGCCTGGCTTGCATACGCATGAATATCCACCTCAATGTGCTGGCGCAATGACTGACTCCTACAAAAAATTTTCTGTGGGCTTGACCGGCGGCATAGGCAGCGGCAAATCGGCTGTGGCCACGCTTTTTAGCGACCGCGGAGCCAGCATTATTGATACCGATGCCATATCCCATGAGCTAACTGCAGCTGGCGGCGATGCCATGCCCGAGATCGCAAGGAATTTTGGCGATGCATTTCTGACATCGGAGGGCGCTTTGAATCGCGCTGCCATGCGCGAACTGGTGTTTAAAGATCATGCCGCGCGTAGCCAGCTTGAATCAATACTGCATCCCTTAATTTCACAAAAAACTCGCGCACTCGCCAACCAGGCTAACGGCCTGTATCTGATATTCGTTGTGCCCTTACTGGTTGAATCCGGACGCTGGAAAGACCGCGTTGACCGTATCCTGGTTATAGACTGCAACGAAGAACTCCAAATTGAGCGTGTGATGCGCCGCAACCATCTCTCAGCTGAACAAGTACGCGCCATCATGGCTACCCAAGTCAGCCGCTCACTCAGGCTGGCTGCAGCTGACGATGTTCTTGTTAACGATCGCTCTCTTGAGGCTCTGGCGCAGGAGGTTGAACGCCTTCATCAGCACTACTTGCGGTTAGCCCAAGAAAAACTATCGAGCACCTAAACACAAAAATCGTAACAATAAGCAGCAGGATGTTTGTATTTTCGGAGCGCATGGGTCAGAATCACGTAATTCACATATGCTCGCGAGGAACGCTGCCTTGATCGTTTACGAATACCCATTCAATGAGCGTATTCGCACGCTGCTGCGGCTTGAAGACTTGTACGACAAGTTCAAGTTCTTTGTTGTCCAGGATAATCCCCTGCAACACCATGTGGCACTCGCGACTATCTACGAAATGCTCGAGGTAGCAGGCCGGGCAGATCTTAAATCGGATTTGTTGCAAGAATTAGAACGCCAAAAACAAACGCTGCTGGGTTTTAAGTCCAACCCCAATGTGGAAAGCAGCCGTCTTAATGAGATTCTTGCAGATATAGAACGAACCAGCGGTGCCTTAATCGGCATACAAGGCAAAACCGGCCAGCACATACGCGAAAACGAATGGCTCATGAGCATACGCGGACGCACCATTATCCCCGGCGGCGCATGTGAATTCGATCTTCCCTCTTACCACGCGTGGCAACAACAATCGACCGAGCAACGTCGTGCCGACATCAATCAATGGTTTGCACCTCTCGAACCACTGTTCGCCGCCATCAACATTATTTTGCGCTTGCTGCGTGAATCTGGCCGCGCCACGAATATCGTGGCCGTGGCCGGCAGCTTCCAGCAAATGCTGCAAGGTCGTACCTACCAGCTGCTGCGCGTAAGCATAGACCAGAGTCTTGGTGCCATTCCTGAAATTTCAGCCAACAAATACGTACTCTGGATACGCTTTACCAGCCAGGGTGGCGACATGAAGCCCAAGGCTTACGAAGGCGATGTGCCGTTTGAACTAACGCTATGTAATTTCTGATAAATCATTAACATGGCTACTGTTGTTGATTGCCCGACCTGTGCCCGCAAGGTTGAATGGAACGAATCCAATCGCTGGCGTCCGTTTTGTTCTGAGCGCTGCAAGCAAATTGATCTTGGTGCTTGGGCCGAGGAAAAATACATCATTCCCGGCGATGCTCCTCCCGATGATCTCGAGCCCGATAATACGCACTGAAGCTGGCCTGAGAGTTTTCGCCACACCGACCTAGTAAATCAAACAGACAATCAGAGGCCGCCTGCGGCGGAACATAACCCTGATTATTCACACTCACTGATCTCGAAATCAACGACGATCGGAGAGTTTAGCCATGGATGTTAAAAATCTAGTTTTCCGCGGAGACCTACAGCCCGGTGGGGATTGGTATGGCAAAGTGGAAAAAAATGAAGCGGGTGAAAAATCACTCGTACTATTTCAACGAACGGGCGAGCGTGACACAGTTCAACAATTGTCTGACAAGATGAACGGCATTCACAAAGGCGAGAAACTCGCCACACAGTTCATCGACGGGAAAAAATTAAATTTAGTTGGAAATACGATCAAAGATAAAGAGTCACTTCAACGCTACTTACAATCAGGCCATCATACCTACACGACCTTGACCAGTGCATTCAAATTAGTGAAAGAGCAAATTCAAACGCCCTCAGGGACTATCGTTATCCCTGCTGAAATATCGTCTTCAATCGGACCAGCAAATAATCAAAATACCCAAAACATCAAAATACAATGGGAGCCTTAACAGCGATGTGTAAAGCGCAGTTGGTCTAGCCATTCAATCAAAGGAATCGTGGCTGGCAGTAAAGGGGTAAGAGCAACTTCGCCTTGCCATGCTAATTGCTGTCCTTCCAGCGCACGCGGCTCGCCGTGCCAGTCACGGCTAATATAAAAATGCAGTCGCACATGCGCATGGGGGTATACATGCTCAACACCACACCACGGCTCGGCGGATTGAATGTGTACCGCAATTTCTTCAGCAAACTCTCGTTGTAATGCATCGAAAATACCTTCGCCCGGCTCGACTTTACCGCCAGGGAATTCCCAATAGCCTGCAAACGGCTTACCTTCTGGCCTGGACGCAAGCAGGACTTCGCCATTGGGTTTCATCAGTATGCCAACCGCCACATCAATAGGAGAGGGCTTAGTCATCCCTGCAGAATCTGCCGCGGCATCTAATGTTGAATCACTCGTCTTCATCTAGCTAGCGTGCTTGCCTGCCCAATCGCGCGCAAATTGCCAGGCTATACGACCCGAACGCGAGCCGCGCTGTAGTGCCCAACGCAAGGCTTCAGGTTCTGCCTCGGCAAATTGCGAACTATCAATACCGAAGTGGCGCAACCAATGGCGAACAATATCGAGGTAATCATCCTGACGGAAGGGATAAAAAGATAACCACAAGCCAAAGCGCTCAGAGAGTGAAATTTTTTCTTCTACCGTTTCACCTGGATGCAAATCACCATCATCGACATGACGATAGCCTTCGTTATCTGACATGCGCTCGGGTAGCAAATGACGTCGGTTAGACGTAGCATAAATCAGCACATTGTCTGATTGCGCAGAGATACTGCCGTCCAGCGCGACTTTGAGTGCTTTGTAACCGCTCTCGCCTTCTTCAAATGACAAATCATCACAAAAAATAATAAATCGCTCTGGACGTTCAGCTACTAAATCAACGATATCGGGCAGGTCGACTAGATGCTCTTTATCGACTTCTATCAAACGCAAACCCTGTTGAGAAAATTGAACCAAGCAGGCTTTGATGAGCGATGATTTTCCAGTGCCGCGCGCACCGGTTAGCAGCACATTGTTGGCAGGTTTACCGCTAATGAATTGCTGTGTGTTTTGTTCTATCTGCTGTTTTTGTGTCGCGATGTTATGCAAATCATCCAGTCGTATGCGGGAAGGATGAGCGACTGCACTTAGATACCCGCGCTGATCTCTGCCTACACGCCAACGAAACGCATCTGCAGACCAATCTATTTCCGGAGGACGTGCAGGCAGCATGGCCTCAACGCGTGCCAAAACCGATTCAGCACGATGTAAAAAATTTTCTAGCTCATTCATAATTAAGACCGATAGTCAGCGTTAATGGATACATAGTCATGCGAAAGATCGCACGTCCAAATGGTGGCGTTAGCGGTGCCACGCGCAAGCGTCACTCTCACGGTTATTTCGCTTTGCTTCATAACACGCTGACCATCGTGCTCTTGATAGTCAGGATGGCGGCCACCTTGTTTAGCAACCCACACATCATCCAGATACAAATTAATCTGATTCACATCCAGATCAGTCACACCGGCATAACCAATCGCTGCAAGTATGCGACCTAAATTTGGGTCAGAAGCAAAGAACGCTGTTTTTACCAAGGGTGAATGGCCTATGGCATAGGCGATTTTGCGGCACTCGTCGATGTCGCGTCCTTGCTCTACACGCACGGTAATAAATTTTGTAGCGCCTTCCCCATCACGCACTATCATCTGCGCGAGTTCTTGAGACAGCGACATCACAGCATCAGCTAATGCGCTGTACTCGGCACTAGCAACTCGGCACTAGCAACATCATTAACTTCAAGCTCGCCTGCACCTGTCGCTATCAACATGAACGAATCATTGGTTGATGTATCGCCATCGATTGTGATGCAATTAAACGATGCATCGGCAGCGTGTTTAACCAAAGTCTGGAGTACCGGCTGAGAAATTTTTGCATCACAGGCCATAAAGCCCAGCATGGTCGCCATATTCGGCTTGATCATGCCCGCGCCTTTAGAGATGCCAGTCATCGTGACTTGCTTGCCGGCGATAGTCACAGTGCGCGACGCTGCTTTAGGTTGTGTATCGGTGGTCATGATGGCTTCGGCAGCATCAAACCAACTGTCTTCTTTTAAATTAGCTATAGCCGCTGGCAAGCCTGCCACCAATTTCTCTAGCGGTAGTGGTTCCAGAATAACGCCGGTGGAAAATGGTAATACCTGACCTGCATCACAACCTAGCAGCTTGGCCAGCGCAGCGCAGCTGGCATTCGCACTCGCTAAACCCGCCTCGCCTGTGCCAGCATTTGCATTGCCTGTATTAACAACTAACGCGACTATAGGATGGCTAGCAGCCAAATGGGCTTGCGAGACCTGCACCGGAGCTGCACAAAATCGATTGGTAGTGAATACGCCAGCCACAGTAGCACCGGGTACTAATTTCATAATTAGTAAATCTTTGCGGCCCGGTTTTTTTATACCCGCCTGCGCATAACCTAGCTGTATGCCAGGCACGGGTTTAAGTTGGGCACGAACAGGAAGGGGTGAGTTGACAGCCATGATCTGTAATCTTCAGAGTAAAAATCAGAATTGTAGGGCTTAAAAAAACCAAGGCCCCAGTAGTTGCCGGGGCCCTGGCTAGCGTTACCTGCTCGCTATTAGCGAAATACGATCAACCTAACTTACCGTGGCACTGTTTAAACTTTTTACCGCTACCGCAAGGACATGGGTCATTACGTCCCACCTTGGGTAGATCATTGACTTGCGGTGCGTTAGCACGCTGGTCGGCAGGTGGTAAAGATAGCAATTCTTCAGGCGCCAAATTCGGATTGAAATCGGCGTGCTGGTAATTGATATTTTCCAGATGCGAGCGAGCCAAATCTTCTTCGGCAGCGATGATTTCTTCCTGTGATTGCACGCGCACAGTCATGACCGTACGCACGACATCATTGCGTATCAAATCCAGCATGTTGGAAAACAGCTCAAAGGCTTCACGCTTGTATTCTTGCTTAGGATTTTTCTGTGCATAGCCTCGTAAATGTATGCCTTGGCGCAGATGATCCAATGCAGCCAGATGCTCACGCCA
>JAJTGE010000110.1 GCA_021298555.1 Oxalobacteraceae bacterium | reverse complement strand
TATGTGCGGCAATCCGATGGTGAGACGGTATATTTCCCATCTAACCTGATCGAAAATCTATTTGCCAGTAACGGTATGAGTGCTGGTAATACGCTAGTTGAAGCACAGGTGCAGTGTTTATCTGAAATTTTTGAACGTGCAGTAAAACGCGAAATATTAGAAGGTGAAATTACCTTGCCGGATGTTCCGCATGCGGTACTGGCAAAATTTCCCGGCATAGTCGCCGGTATTAAAGGTTTAGAAGCGCAGGGCTTTCCGGTGTTGGTAAAGGATGCGTCTTTAGGCGGCATTTACCCGGTGATGTGCGTCACCTTGATGAACCCGCGCACAGGTGGTGTGTTTGCATCGTTTGGTGCGCATCCTAGTTTTGAAGTGGCGCTAGAACGCAGCCTTACCGAATTGCTGCAAGGTCGTAGCTTTGAAGGTCTCAATGATTTGCCCAGACCTACCTTTGAAAGTAATGCTGTTACTGAACCGAATAATTTTGTTGAACACTTTATTGATTCTAGCGGCATCGTGTCTTGGCGTTTTTTCAGTGCTAAATCAAATGTTGAATTTGTTGAATGGGATTTTTCCGGCAAAGGTGAGAATTCCACAGCCGAAGAAGCTGAAACCTTGTTCCGCATACTGCACGACATGGGCAAAGAGGTGTACACAGCGACGTACGATCACTTGGGTCGTTTGGATAACAGTGAGCTGGATGAGTATTCAGACATTGCCACTTTGATTGGTATTGAATTTGATGACAATACGGATTGGGGACAACTGACTGTTCTTGAGTTAAAGCTACTGATTCATCTGGCATTAAAACAATTTGAAGCAGCGCACGATTTAGTGGGTGCCTTCCTGCAGTACAACGACAACACGGTTGAGCGTGGTTTGTTTTATCAAGCTTTGAATGTCGTGCTTGAGGTGGTGCTCGATGACGATATGGAGCTTGACGACTACGAGGTTAATTTCCGCCGTATGTTTGGCAATGCGCGCATGGATGCGGCCATGGGTTCGGTCGATGGCAGCGTACGCTTTTTTGGATTAACACCAACCAGTATGAAGCTGGAGGGCCTAGACAGACATCACCGCCTGATCGAAAGCTACAAAAAATTGTATAAGGTGCGGGCTCAAGAGATAACTAAAGACATTTAGAAACCTATAGCAATACCCTATTAAACATTAGCGATAATGATGAGATCTATCGCTAGGTTGTTCAAATTTTTTTTGCTGCAGTATTATCAAAAAATTAAAAATAGCACCACAAACCAAAACAACGACCCATGGCCCATGCAATCAAAATATCTACCAGCAGGCCGATGCTGATAATAGGTAGTCCGATATATAACAAACCCCACATCAGAGCGAAGAGTGTAGGGCGGGGCTCTTCTAGCCGGTGTCCCATGACCGTTTGGTCACGGCGTTTAGCAAGTAGGCGTTGCAGCATGCTGAGCTCGTTTACTGATGATCTTGCAGGATACTAGCTCAATGAACGTGCGCTGGGAAGGTGTGGATTTGCTGGCTTGGGATGCCGCGCATGCTGCAGCCGCTGCATCACTACAGCAAGACAGTGCCTATGGCGTTGCTATGCAAAAGTTAGGTGTGCCGGTACTAAGAGCCCAAGTAGAGATAGATGGCGCACCCGTTGCACTCGCACAGTTTATCGTTCGTCGATTTGGTAGTCTGGGTGCAGTCGCATTGTGTACGCGCGGGCCGATTTGGTTAAAACCGCTATCGCCCTACGAAGAATCCCATGCGTACGCGGCTCTTAAAAAAACAATTCCTCTGCGCGGTCTGCGCTTGGTACTTTTTACCCCTGAAATCGCTGCAGGTCAGCCGCATGGCTTGAGTCCGTGGCGGCGCGTGATGACAGGCATGTCAACGGTGATGTTAGACCTGACGCCGTCAATGGATAATTTGCGTGCACAACTAGATAAGCGCTGGCGACATCGATTAGTAGGTGGTGAGGCCTCCGGGATGACGATACATCGTGTAGGTACTAACCCTGGGCAGTTTCGCTGGGTCTTAGAAACCGAGATGCAGCAGCGCAGTAAAAAAGGTCTGGAAGGTTTACCTGTCGAGTTTTTTGAACACTACGTTGCATCGCGTGCGCAAACAGCTAAAACCATACTCACTCTACGTGCAGATATCGGTCGTGGTGGCGTAAACACCATACGAAGTGCTGGCATTGCGCGTTTTAAAATGAGTACAGGTGGAGAAGTCATTACACTAGCCGGTACTTATTTTTAAAAGACTTTCTGTGATGCGTCATTGAATAAGAAAATCCTTAGCCACGATACGCATAGAATCATACGTAACTGGTAATAAGTCATTTTTCATTTTTACCAAGTGATCGATTTTCGAATATTGCAAATTAACATGCACGTTATTTCGCCACAGTTTTTTCATAATGGGCTTTTTTCGCGCGAGCTTTTCAGGCTGCGTAGCGAAGTTTAAAAATCGCTTTACTTACTTACTAAAATCGCTGGTGGATTTTTTCCATCGGCGTTTTTTTTTGTGAGTCCATGATGAATAAACAGTGTTACGGCTGGGTATATAGCGCAGTGCGCGGTATGTGGGTCGTCGTCGGTGAACATGTCAAGCGTCCGCGTGGCTTGCATGGAGGCAGTGCTGTTACTACTACCAGTGCTAACACGGCATCCATAACTAGTTTGTGGTTAGTCGCTGTCTTTGTATCGTCGTCAGCACACGCTCAAATTATTCCCAATCGAGCCGCACCTACATCCCAGCAACCTATTGTTATTAATGCCGCCAATGGCGTGCCTATCGTGAACATCCAAACTCCTGGTTCGCGGGGGCTATCGCATAATCGTTACAGCCAGCTTGATGTTAATCCGCAGGGCCTCATCCTAAATAACGCCCAGAATTCTGCGCAGACCCAATTAGCTGGTTGGGTAGTGGGCAATGCCATGGTGGCGGGTCGACCAGCCAAGATCATCCTCAATGAAGTCAATGCCACCAACCCAAGCCAACTCCTGGGTACCATCGAAGTCGCGGGTAATAGAGCTCAAGTTATTGTTGCTAATGCTTCCGGTATTACCTGCAATGGCTGCGGCTTTATAAATGCCGCCCGCGCCACCTTAACTACGGGTGAGCCGCGTATTAATTCGCTGGGTAGTCTTGAAGGTTACCGTGTTACGGGTGGGCAGATAGCTATTGAAGGTCTGGGCATGGATACCTCGAAAGTACCCTACGCCGATATTATCGCGCGTGCTGCGCAGATTAATGCAGGTTTATGGGCGCAGTACTTACGTGTAACGCTAGGTACGAATGAAGTCAATGCACAGAACACGCTAGCTACGCCCATTGTTGCAACTACGGCCGAAGTACATCCCACTGCAGCAAACGCCAGCACCCCCAAACCAGAACGACCCAGCTTCGCACTCGACGTAGCCGCCTTGGGCGGCATGTACGCCAATAAAATTTACCTCATTGGTACCGAAGCTGGTTTAGGTGTGCGCAACGCCGGTGTCATAAGCGCAAATGATCTCGCTGGAGTGGGTGAAATTATTGTGCTCGCCAACGGCAGGTTAGAGAATCGCAGCCGTATCTATGGTGACCATATTGCGCTACAAGCCACATCACTCGTTAACGCTAACCCAAATCCTGATCAAGCAGCACCGGTGATAGCTGCGCGCGAGCGTTTGGATATAGGCGCGCAGCACATCAGTAACAAAGAACACGCATTACTTTTAAGCTTAGGGGATATGGCTATTGGTGGCGAATTGGATAGCGACCATCACGCCGCTGGACACGCATCACTAATTGAGAACGCCAGCGCCACCATCGAAGCACAAGGCAACATCCGCATCGCTGCAGCTGAGATGCGCAACTCCAATGAGCACTTTAGTACCGAGATAGTAGAAGCCTCAAGACAAGACATTGTCGAGTACCAAGGCGCAGGCGCTCCTGAGCGTTACCTTGCAGGCACTCCGGAGGTCTACGTCTATAAACAGGAAATCTACAAACTGCACACTCCTGTTAAAAATTACGAAACCTGGAGCCGCTATAAGTATCAACGTACAACAGAAGAAAGTCGTATATCTGAAACTGATCCCGCTACCATTATTGCCGGGGGTGACATCCAGCTAACTGGCGAGAGCTTGGTCAATGATAAAAGCCAGATAATCGCGGGCGGTAAATTAAACGCTCAGGTAACCAATCTGGTAAATCATGATGCCGAGGGCGTGCGCACCGTGGAAGAGCGCGGTACCGTTACATCACACTGGCGCGACCACCAAAGTGGCCGCGACGACACCGGTTCACGCACCGTGGCTTACGCGCCTGCTAAAAGCCGCTTCGGCATCGCGTTAAATACCGTTGCCTATGAAGACAGCGCCCGTGACCGTTACGATCAATTGAGTAATGCCTCCAAAGGCAATAACGCTTTATTCCGTCCAGCGCCCAACCCCAATTCCACCACCGTGATTGAAACCGATCCGGCCTTTACCAATCATCGCCAATGGTTAAGTTCAGCGTATTTATTAGCGCAATTAGCGGTTGACCCCACCACCGTACAAAAGCGCTTAGGTGATGGATTTTATGAACAGCGTTTAGTGCGTGAGCAAGTGGCGCAATTAACCGGTCGGCGCTTTTTAGAAGGCTATGCCAATGACGAAGAGCAGTATCAGGCTTTATTAAACAATGCGGTATCGGTAGCCTCCACCTTGCAGTTGCGGCCGGGTGTGGCGTTAAGTGCTGAGCAAGTCGCCGCATTGACTAGCGACATTGTGTGGCTGGTTGAGAAAGACATCACCTTAACCAACGGAGAACACGCTCGCGCACTGGTGCCACAACTCTATGCTCGGTTACGCGAAGGCGATATCAATTCCAACGGTGCGTTACTGTCTGGGCGTGAAGTGAACTTAACTACGGCAGAGAATTTAACCAACAGCGGCCAGATCACCGCCGAAAAAAACCTCGCTTTATCAGGCAACAACGTGCGCAACATGGGTGGGCAAATTAGCGCACGCACAGTGGCTGTAAGTGCTACCAACGATATCGATAACATGGGTGGCCAAGTCCAAACTCAGGATGCTTTAGTGCTGCATGCGGGTCGCGATATTAACGTCGTCTCCACCACCAGTACTGATGCGAACGCCATGAGTCGTCGTACCAACGTTAACCGTGTGGCGAGCTTGTCAGTGACGGGAGCAGAAGGTTCTACATCAACAGAGAACAACCCAACCGGTGGAGCAGGCGTTCTCGTTGCCGTAGCTGGTCGCGATATGAACTTAAACGCCGCAGCGATAGTCAATAGCGCTAAACCTAGTTCAGCCAGTTCCGCTTATTCCGCTGAATCACCTACTTCATCCAACACAACCACCCTCATAGCCGGCAACGACATACATCTGGGTGTGGTTACCCAAGACTCAGCCAACCACATCGTTTGGGATAAAAAAAATCAGCGGCGCGACAGCCAACGCACTGATGTCGGTACCCAAATACACACCCAAGGTGATATCCATATCGCTGCAGGTCATGACGCCAATGTAAAAGCCGCCACCGTTCATAGCGATCAAGGCGCAGTATCCATTCAAGCTGTACGCAACGTCGTGGTGGCTGCAGTGTACGCAACGTCGTGGTGGCTGCAGGCAAAAGCGAGCGCCATGTGGATGAAGTTCATGAACACACCGAGCACGGCATGGTCTCCTCCACCACACGTCGCCAGCGCGATGTACTACACGAGAGCGCCTCTCAAGCCTCTACTGTCTCAGGCCATATCGTCGATCTGCATGCTGGCAATGATGCATGGGTAACAGGCAGTCAAGTCATAAGTACAGCCAACACCATCATTACAGCTAACAACAACGTCAACCTAGAAGCCGCTACCAATACCCAGCAAGCCACTCACACCTTCCAACAAAAAACTTCCGGTTTGATGAGCTCGGGTGGGTTTGGTGTCACCGTAGGCAGCCGCAAACAACGCGAGAACACCACCATCAACAGCATCACGGCGGCGGCCTCAACCATAGGTAGTTTGGTAGGTAATGTCGTCATCGACGCAGGGCATAACCTGCGCCAAACAGGTAGCCATGCTCAGCGTATAGATATCAATGAAGCACGCGAGCTTAGTCGCAGCCAAACCGATACCAAGTTCGAGCAAACCGGCTTAACCGTGGCTGTCTCGAATCCCGTCATTAGTGCTGTGCAATTAGCCCAGCAGATGAGTCAGGCCGCCTCCAATACAAACGACCCGCGTATGCAAGCTCTAGCCGCCAGCAGTACTGCGCTAGCTGCAGTGAATGCAGCCAGTGCAGTGCGAGCCGGCCAAGGACTAACCATTAACGGCAAAGACAACCAAATCGTCACCGCCACCGATGCACAAGGCAAACCCATCGCCACTAAGGACGCCAACGCCGCAGACAAAATGGGAGGCATTACCGTCTCAATCAGTTTAGGTACCTCCAAGAGCCAAAGCCACAGCATGCAAACGGTAAATAACACCGCAGCATCTTCTATTGCTGCGGGTGGTGATCTGCAAGTCACTGCCAAAGGCGCCGGTCAAGAGAGCGACATCATTGTTCAAGGCAGTGCCATTACCGCCGGTGGAACAGCACACCTGGTAGCCCAAGACGAACTCACCCTACGTGCTGCAGCCAACACATCAGAACACCACAACAGCAATAGCAGCCGGAGCATGAGCGTGGGAGTGGGCATGGAGTTGGGTGCTAAAGGCGGCATGGGAGTGACCCTAGCCGGCAGTCTCGGGCGGGGCAAAGGCAATGGTAAAGACACTACTTGGCAAGAGACCCACATCACTGCGGGACATGACGTGCATCTGAAGTCTGGCAGCGACACCAATGTCATTGGCGCCCTGGTTGCAGCCCCAAAAGTAATGGCGGATGTAGGAGGGCATCTCACCATCGCCAGCGTGCAAGACACCAGCACCTATAAAAACAAACAGCAAAGCGCCGGGGGCAGCATTACCTTCGGGCCGAAAGTCACAGGCAGCGTTAACCTGTCCAACAGCAGCATAAAAAATGACTACGCCAGCGTTAATCAGCAAGCAGCCATACGTGCGGGTGACGAAGGATTCAACGTCAACGTTAAAGGCAACACCGCCTTAGATGGTGGCGTTATCACCAGCACCGACAAAGCCGTAGAGAACAACGCCAATCACTTCCAAACCGGTGGCACATTTAGCAGCAACGACATTATCAACCACGCACAGTATTCCGCTAGTGCCAGTGGCGTAAACCTGGGTACAGCCGTAAGTCCGCAAGGCACATTTGTACCCGGTGGCACCAGTGCAGGCATAGGTAGCGACAGCGGTAAATCAACCAGCATCACCCTCTCAGGTATAAGCGGCATAGCGGGTGACAGTAGAGTGCGCACAGATGCGACCAACTCTGGAAATCAAGGAGCAGCATTAGCCAAAATATTTGATGCCAGCAAAGTACAAAAGGAAATTAATGCGCAGGTGGCGATAACTCAAAGCTTTGGTTATGAAGCCGGTAAAACGGTGAGTAACTACGTCACAAAACAGCGTAATGAATTGTATGTTCAGTTAGGCCATGCAGGAAATGATTCGCAAAAACAAAGAATGATTAAAGACCAACTAACTAATTTGAATCGCGAAGAACGCGTCATGAACATCCTAATCGGTGCGGTCGTCGGATTGGGTGGTGCCGCTGTGGCTAAAGAAACGCTATCTGTAGCAGCTGAAGAAATGCGCAAATTAATGATAGACGACTCACAAAAATTCGCTGGTGTAACCGACGGTAAAACTGTTTTGACTAATGACTCAGGTAGCAGTGCGGGTGTAAGGGGTGATGGAAAAAAGATAGGCGGCACGCGTATCGATCTGGATTTATTGTGCGGTAATGATAACGAGCGGTGTAAAACAAATCCTGATAAAAGC
>JAJTGE010000006.1 GCA_021298555.1 Oxalobacteraceae bacterium | reverse complement strand
AACCGTAAAGGCCAACGGAGAGACAGACAATCTATCGGGCATACGGCCTCGATCAGCTGACTGCACTTCCACCAAGCCACTGGCAACAATCCGTATCTCTTGGTGAGGAAAAGCTAGTGTGAGCATATCGCTGTTATTGCCAAATGCATCAAGTGAGCTTTGCCGCTTTCCTTCACTGGTAATTTGCCATTGTTGTATACGCTGACTGTGTTCTGCGCGCGGTGTTAAGCGTAGCAGCTGTAATGTATATCCTACGGGTTTTTCATAGCGATAAAGAGTTTCATGTCGTATGGACAGCGTAGAGGTTTTCATGCAGCTAGGGGCAACAGAAAATCATGGCTGACACGGTTACCTAATTCGTAAATTTGCTCTAAAAAATGAGTAAGGTAGTCATGAAGGCCATGCCGCAAAATGTCGTCCATGCTATTGAATTTTAGATCGGCATGCAGTCGACCAGCGAATCGTTCAGTTTCGGACGATATATCATTTCGCACTTGAGCCAGATTAGTAACAACTTCATTCATGCAGGCGATCAGCGAGCGTGGCATATCTCCACGTAAAATCAAGAGCTCGGCAACGCGCTCTGGTGTAATCACGTCGCGGTAGGCTTTGCGGTAGGTTTCAAACGCTGATACTGAGCGCAGTACCGCTGCCCAGTGATAAAAATCTCTGTCCGCTGCGCCAAGTAGCTCACGGTCTGCGCCATGAAATTTTACATCCAGTAAGCGTGCTGTGTTGTCTGCACGCTCGAGAAACGTACCTAGCCGTATGAAATAAAAGGCTTCGTCCTTAAGCATGGTGCCAATGGTGACGCCTCGTGAGAGATGTGAGCGATGCTTCACCCACTCAAAAAATTCACTAGGTTCACGCTCTAAAATTTTTTCTTTTAGTAGCGTGTTCATTTCAAGCCATGTGGTGTTTTGCGTTTCCCAGACTTCCGTAGTTAATGTGCCGCGCACAGCGCGCGCGTTTTCGCGTGCTTGTGTGAGACACGAAATAATAGACGAATCGTTATCCGGATCTTTCACCATGAAATCAAGCACATCCTTGCGCGAGACTATGGCGTATTTTTCATCAAACGCAGGTTGTAATTCAGAGATGCCAAGAACGGCGCGCCATCCTTGTTCAGCGGCTTCTGCTGATTGAGGTAGCAGTTGAGTTTGTATGTTCACATCCAGCATGCGTGCTGTGTTTTCGGCACGCTCGGTGTAGCGAGCCATCCAAAATAAATGATCAGCGGTGCGACTCAGCATATTATTTCTCCAGAACCCATGTATCTTTGGTACCACCGCCTTGTGATGAATTGACCACGAGCGATCCCTCTTTTAAGGCAACGCGTGTCAATCCACCAGGAACCATGGTCACAGTTTTGCCCGATAAAACAAATGGTCGAAGATCAATATGTCGCGGGGCAACACCGGATTCAACATAAGTAGGACATGAAGAGAGTGCCAGGGTGGGTTGAGAGATATAGCCTTCGGGTTTTGCCTTGAGTCGCTCACGAAAAGCATCGATTTCTGCTTTAGTTGATGCCGGTCCCACCAGCATGCCGTATCCACCTGCGCCATGAACTTCTTTGACGACTAATTCAGACAGATGGTCCAGGGTGTATTGAAGGTCTTCATTTTTGCGACACTGGTACGTAGGGACGTTATTAAGTATGGGTTCTTCAGACAGATAAAACCGTATCATGTCAGGCACAAAAGGGTAGATAGATTTGTCATCTGCGACACCAGTGCCTATGGCGTTGGCAAGTGTTACCCGGCCTGCACGATAGACGGATAACAAACCTGCGACACCCAAAGTAGAGTCCGATCGAAATACAAGTGGATCGAGGAAATCATCATCGACTCGGCGGTAAATCACATCGACTCGTTTTGGGCCGCGCGTGGTTCGCATATAAACATGATTATCGTTGACAAACAGGTCTTGTCCTTCGACTAGTTCCACGCCCATTTGTTGAGCCAAGAAGGCGTGTTCAAAATACGCAGAGTTATACATGCCCGGCGTCATCACGACGACCGTCGGATTATCAACGCCTTGCGGCGCCACTGAGCGCAGCATATCGAGCAGCAAATCCGGATAATGGGCAACAGGTGCGACTTTATGACGTGCGAATAAGTCGGGGAAAAGTCGCATCATCATTTTTCTGTCCTCCAGCATGTAGGACACGCCAGAGGGAACGCGCAGGTTATCTTCCAGTACATAAAATTCACCAGCGCCAGCCCGCACAATATCCACGCCGGCTATGTGCGCATAAATGTCTGAAGCTACTGTAATACCTTGCATCTCTGGACGATACTGCGCATTACGAAATACCTGATCGGCCGGTAGCACGCCTGCTTTGACGATAGTTTGGTCGTGATAAATATCGTGGATAAACAGATTGAGTGCTTGTACGCGTTGCTTCAAACCTGCTTGTAATTGAGTCCATTCAGACGACGGAATGATGCGCGGAATAATATCGAAGGGAATGAGACGCTCAGTACCTGCATCGCTGCCATACACAGCAAACGTGATCCCAACGCGACGAAAAATAACATCGGCCTCAACACGCTTGCGGGCCAGCATATCGGTGGGTTGTTCCGCTAGCCAGTCTTCGAATGACCGGTAATGTGTTCGGACTTCAGCGCCCCCGTCCACATACATTTCATTAAAAAAAGTGGCCATGGGCCCTTTACCCCGAAGATTTATTTGTTAGATAGTCTTAGGGATGTATCAAGAAATGTGCCAGTGCGACCTTAATTAGGTTTGCGCAAATTTTCCAGCATCGCAATTTCCTCTGCACCAGGAGGCTCAGTCAATAGCGATACGATGATCATGGCTAGGAATGCGGCGGGTACGCCAAATATACCTGCGGATACGGGTGCGATATGAAACCACTGGTGCTCGATATCACCGCCCAGGCTGGGACTGGTTTGCACCAAATAGATGAGGCAAACAAAAAAGCCAGTCAACATTCCCGCGACCGCCCCTTCTTGGTTCGCACGTTTCCAAAAAACGCCCAAAACAAGTGCAGGGAAAAGAGTCGAGGCCGCCAGAGAAAATGCAGCGCTAACTAAAGACAAAATGTCACCAGGCCGAAAAGAAGCGGCATATGTAGCTAGCAAGGCGACGACGAGTAATAACAATTTCGAAATAGTTACTTGTCGTTGACTAGAAGCTTCTGGGTTCACCATTTTGAAATACGTGTCATGCGCCAGTGCGCTGGAAATAACCAGCAACAGACCATCGGCAGTCGATAGCGCAGCTGCCAAGGCACCCGCAGCGATTAAAGCAGAAATAACATAGGGTAGCCCGGCAATTTCAGGCGTAGCCAAAGCGATCATATCGCCATCTATCGTTATTTCAGCTAACTGAATCAGTCCATCCATGTTGATATCGATAATGCTGATCATAGGTTTGGACTTATCGATATTGGCCCAATAAGTTACCCAATCCGGTAAGTTGGCATAGTCTAAGCCGACCAGATTGGTATAAATTTCAAATTTAACCAATACAGCCATGGCTGGCAGTGCGGTGTAGAGCAGCATGACGAAAAAGAGTGCCCAGAATACCGAGGTTCGTGTTTCTTGCACCGACGAAGTGGTACAGGATCGCATCAGCAGATGTGGAAGTGCAGCAGTACCCAGCATCAAACAAAACATCAAGGCGATAAAATTATTACGTTTGATATCTGAGCTTTGCCGGTCTGTTCCCTGAAAGGGTTGCGTGTGAGATTGCAGTGGCTGTGCACGCGCTATATCCATATCTATTTCTTGTTGCCAGCGACGTTTAGCCTCCGCAGGACTTTTTGGGTATTCGGCTAGCAAACGACTAGCCGCTTTAATGTCCTTGAGCGAAGCATTGCTAGTTTGCAGATCTTGCAAATGTTTGCGCGCCTCTGTACGTCCTTCATCCCACGATTGCGGTAGCAGAGCAATCTTTTTTTCGTAACGCTCAGCCCGTTTGCGATACAAATCACGAACTTGTTGTTCGCTGCTGTCATCTGCCAGTATGTATTCGTATGCGGTCAGTTTAGCAATCGCCGAGCCATAAGCAATTTGCGGAAGTGGTACACCAGTTTGCTTAGCTGATAGCCATGCAACGGGAATAGTAAAAGCAACAATGATAATGAGGTACTGTGCAATTTGCGTCCAAGTGATTGCCAACATACCACCCAAAAATGAGCACACTAAAATACTTGCCAAGCCCAGAAAAATACCGACAGAAAAATCAATACCTGTAAAGCGTGAAGTAATCAGACCCACACCATAAATTTGAGCCACAATATAGGTGAATGACACGAGCAAGGTGGCAACGACGGCAAGTAATCGAACTGCATTACCGCTGCCATTTTTTCCAAATCGTGCAGCCAGATAATCTGGCACGGTATAGCCTCCATATTTGCGCAAATAGGGAGCAATCAATAAAGCGACTAAACAGTAACCACCCGTCCAACCCATGATGTAAGCGAGCCCATCAAAACCTTGCAAATACAAGCCACCAGCGAGCCCGATGAAGGTAGCCGTCGATATCCAGTCAGCAGCAGTCGCCATGCCATTAAATAATGCGGGTACGCGCCGACCAGCAACGTAGTATTCGGTGATATCTGATGTGCGGCTAATTAAGCCTATACCTGCGTAGACAACGATAGATGTAAAGAGAAAAAGATAGCCTAGCCAAAAGCGTGGAAAGCCTTCACGTTCGAGTATGGCAAGCGATATCAGTAACAGGCTTAAGCCTGCGACATACAACCCAAGATACCGACCCAGCGGAAGCTTAGTCTGACTCATTTGAGGCTTTCACTATGTCTCTATTATCTAGCGCGCGTTCTAATTGATTGACTGTACGCGCATAAATACCGATGATCAGTAAATAAATGAGTATGCTTCCTTGCGCTGCCATATAAAAAGGAACGGGCCAGCCAAAAAGCATGAGGCCAGCAAGCTCACGTGCAAAAAATATCACGCAAAAATTTAAAAGCGTCCAGGCTAACAATAGTGCAAATGTTAGCGCGCGTACTTTTTGCCAATAGCTGGCATGGCTTTTTGAGGATGAGTCACGATTAAACATCTAGGCTTTTTTATTTATCTAAATGGGTTGTGTCGAGTTTGAATGAAATTTTAAATAAGCTTCCGGGATATCGTTCATCACTGCTACGTGGATTATTGGTGATATCGATCTCTGCATCATGGCCAATAGCGATCTCGCGAACAATTGCCAGACCCAAACCGCTACCGTCTACGTGTGAGCCAATGATTCGATAAAAACGCTCGAATACATTTGTGCGTTCGGATGGTGGAATCCCAGATCCGGTATCTTCTATTTCAAATAAAGCTTTTTGCTGTTCACGATCAGCCCTCACGCGCACGGTTACGCTGCCCAAGGTGGGTGTGAAGCGCAGAGCGTTGTCGATCAGATTGTTGATCATCTCGCGCAGCATCGTGGGATTACCGTAAATGGGTAACGTATCATTTTCAGATTCAAAGCCAAGATCAATTTGACGTGACAAAGCTGTCTGAACCCAGTCTTGCACGGTGCTTTTGGCAAGCTTAGTAAGTTCAATTTTTTCAAATGGCAATGTTTGTGCTGATTGTGTCTCTGCACGCGCTAAAGCTAGCAGTTGATTAATCATGCGCGTGGCAGATTCTGAACTTTTTGAGAGCTGTTCCAGCGAATGACGTATTTCTGATCGATCGGATTGTCGCAATGCCAGTTCTGATTGCATACGCATACCGGCCAGTGGTGTTTTCATTTGATGCGCAGCATCAGCGATAAAACGCTTTTGTAGCTGGATACTTTGCGACAGTCTGCCCAGCATATCGTTTAGCGATTGCACTAAGGGCGAAATTTCTTCAGGTACGCCGCTCGCATCTATTGGTGAGAGATCGTCTGGTCGGCGTGATCGTATGTGATCCTGCAAACTGGCTAACGGTGATAAGCCTCGCGTAAGTGCAAACCAGATTAATGTAAGTGCGACAGGCAGAATAATGAATTCAGGAAGAATTACACCTTTAACGATCTGTTTGGCTAACTCGCGTCTCTTTTCCAGAGTCTCGGCTACCTGCACAAGTGCAAAACGGTTTTTTCCAGATTCTGTGCCAGGGCTGCGCAGGGTCTGCAAATTAACGTAGATGTACGCTACACGCACTTCTGCATTGCGCATTTGCGCATCGCGTAAAAGTACAGACCAGGGAATAGGTTTATCTTCTTCGACGGGGTAGGGCATATCTTGGTCACCCGCGATCAATTCCTGTTTGGGTCCTGCGATTTGGAAGTAAACATTGTCGACATCATCAGCTCGTAAAATATCGCGCGCAGATATAGGTAGTTGGGCAGTGACAATTCCATTCGTTTCTTTTATTTGTTGTGCCAGTACGGTGACGCGATCCTCTAGTGATCGGTCAAAAGGTTCATTGGCAATGGAGGTAGCTGCAAAATACGTAATGCCTATACTGATAGGCCAAAGCAGTAACAAAGGCATCAGCATCCAGTCGAGGATTTCCCCAAACAGGGAGCGCTGTACGCTTTGTTCTTGCTGTAGATTTGATGTGGCCACTATAGATTTTTGGCTGCGGCTGAGCACGCTAAGGCTTAGCTAGTACCCGCTTCCTGGTTTTCAACAGGAGTAGGCTGAGAAAATTTTTCGAGGCAATATCCCAAGCCTCGCACGGTTGCAATGCGCACGCCCCCGCCTTCTATTTTTTTACGCAGACGGTGTACGTAAACTTCGATGGCGTTATTACTGACCTCTTCGCCCCATTCGCATAAATGATCGACCAATTGCTCTTTAGAGACCAGTCTTCCGCTGCGTTTTAACAAAACTTCGAGTAAACCAAGCTCGCGTGCCGACAGATCTATCATCGTCTCATTTAAATAGGCAATTCTCCCGACCTGATCAAAACCCAATGGGCCATGCTTAATAATTGTTGGGCCTCCGCCTGCACCGCGCCGGGTCAGGGCGCGAACGCGCGCCTCAAGTTCAGACAAAGCAAACGGTTTTGCCATGAAATCATCCGCACCCAGGTCCAGCGCTTTTACGCGCTGCTCTACCGAATCACCCGCGGTGAGGATTAATACCGGGATTCGAGAATCGCGCGCCCGCAAGCGGCTAAGCACGTCAAGTCCAGAAAGTTTGGGAAGATCAAGGTCAAGAATCAGCAGATCGAAATCCTGCCCAGACAGAGCACTATCGGCCGCCTGACCAGTGGCGACACAATCAATCACATAGCCAGACTGGCGCAGCGAACGGGTCAGCCCGTCGGCAAGTACGCTGTCGTCTTCGGCCAGGAGTATGCGCATAGTCTTTGAATAATTTAATGGGGTAAGACCCAGTCTATTGGGTTTGTTGGCTGGCAGCAACCAAGCATTATGTATGAGGGTTTCAGTCGAATTAGTAAAAAGCTATTAAATCAACCATAAATTCTGCTTGCATCATCTACTGTTTTTTTATACAGTACTGCGTAACCCGATGCATTAGCGTGCGCGGCCTTGATTCCACCTTCTACAGCAGCGAAAGATACTCATGGACGACAAAAAACTGGCGAATTCCGAAAAAGGCAAGGCATTGTCAGCGGCGCTGGCGCAGATAGAAAAGCAGTTTGGCAAGGGCTCGGTCATGCGTATGGCTGATGGCGCCGTGGCAGAGGAAGTCCAGGTCGTATCGACAGGATCTCTGGGTTTAGACGTGGCTTTAGGGGTAGGTGGTTTGCCACGCGGCCGTGTCATCGAGATTTACGGCCCTGAGTCGTCGGGCAAAACGACCATGACACTTCAGGTCATCGCCGAGATGCAAAAATTAGGCGGTACCTGTGCTTTCATTGACGCCGAACATGCTCTTGATACGATTTATGCACAAAAGCTGGGCGTCAATCTTCATGACTTACTCATTTCCCAGCCAGATACAGGCGAACAAGCACTTGAAATCACTGATGCGCTGGTGCGTTCGGGCGCAGTTGATCTGATAGTCATCGATTCCGTTGCGGCATTGACGCCGCGCGCTGAAATTGAAGGCGATATGGGTGATTCCCTGCCTGGCCTGCAAGCTCGCCTCATGTCGCAAGCACTGCGCAAGCTGACAGGCTCAATTAATCGCACCAACACCATGGTCATCTTCATCAATCAGATACGCATGAAGATAGGTGTCATGTTTGGTAACCCAGAAACTACCACTGGTGGAAACGCTTTGAAGTTTTATGCTTCGGTTCGTTTGGATATACGCCGCACCGGCTCCATTAAATCAGGTGACGAAGTCATAGGGAATGAAACCAAAGTCAAAGTCGTTAAGAATAAAATTGCCCCGCCTTTCAGAGAAGCTCACTTCGATATTTTGTACGGAGAAGGCACATCGCGCGAAGGCGAAATACTCGACTTAGGCTCAGATGCAAAAATCGTAGAAAAATCAGGTGCTTGGTATAGCTACAACGGCGAGCGAATTGGTCAGGGTAAAGACAACGCTCGTCAGTACCTCAGAGAGCGTCCTGAACTTTCCCACGAGATCGAGAACAAAGTGCGTGAACACTTAGGCGTGCCGGTTTTACCATCGCTGCCAGCCAAACAATTAGCTGCTGCCGCTGAGACCGACACACCAACTTCAAAGAAATCAGCAAAGGCTGCTGCAGCTGCTGCTGAAATGAAGGAAGCGTGATCATCCGTTGTCCTTTGCATCTTCTAAAATTAGTTTGAAAGCTCGCGCGCTGAGATATCTCTCAGCGCGCGAGCATAGTCGGCTAGAGCTAGGTCGTAAATTAGCTCGCTATGCACAAGAGGGAGATGACCTCGACCAGTTGCTCGACTGGTTAGTTGCGCAAAAATTTCTATCCGACGACCGGTTTGCTGAATCACTAGTTAACCGGCGCGCTTCCCGATTTGGTAGCTCACGCATACTGTCTGAACTTCAAAGTCACGGCTTGAATGACGCTACTGTTTCTACGCTTAGAATTTCCTTGCTGGATGGTGAAAATGAGCGCGCGTTAGATGTTTGGCAAAAAAAATTTGGCACTAAGCCATTGACGCTCGAAGAGCGTGCAAAACAGATGCGATTTTTGCAGCAGCGTGGCTTTTCGCATAGCGCTATACAGTTTGTAGTAAAGGCAGCCCGTGACTACAAAGAGCCATAAAAAATAGCAGAGTACCTAGGCTAAACCGTGTGTTCATCCACTCGTTTTGGGAAAAACTGGCTAGGGTCTGTGCTAAACTTCGGCAGCTTTGCAGCGCCGCATGAGCGGCACCAGTCGTAGAAACTGCGACAGGCTGCACAATTGCTCAATTCGTGCTCAAGCATACACGCTGCTACGTACGCTACCGGAATTATGTCCCTCCCCGCTCCGAAACTACCCCGTGTTTTGCGCCATGCCCGCAGCATCGAAGCGCAAGCCTTTGAGCGTGAGGATGGTCTGTGGGATATTGATACCCGCATTACCGATACCAAAACCAGGGTCGCTCATCTGGCTTCTGGCGATCGCCTTCCAGGTTCTCCTATTCATGACCTTTGGTTGCGCGTAACTATCGATACGCGTCTGACGATAGTTGATGCTGAATCAGTATCAGTAGCCGTCCCTTATCCAGGTTATTGCGACTCTGTCAGTCCCGCTTATAAAAAACTCATCGGTCTGAATTTGATGAGAAGCTTTCGTAAAGAATTACGTGAGCGCTTAGCTGGAACAGCAGGGTGTACTCATTTGACCGAATTAGCTGGTGTGCTACCAACAGCGGCAATACAGGCGTTTGCGGGCGATGTTCTCCCCACTGGTGACAAAGGGTCGGACGAGGATATGACCCAGACTCCTTTTCAACTCGATCGCTGTCACGCGTTACGTCGCGATGGGCCAGCAGTAGAAAAATATTATCCGCGTTGGTTTATCAAAACCATCACGAATAACTAACGCTCACCGCAATCATTACCTAGCCTAACCAAGTACTACTTAATTAAACCACTATCCATTGCGTCTGAAGGGAAGTCCGCATGAAGATCCACGAATACCAGGGAAAAGAGCTACTCAGAAAATATGGCGTTACTGTGCCGCGCGGTATCGCCTGTATGAGCGTCGATGAAGCGGTCAAAGCTGCGGAAACTTTAGGTGGCCCAGTCTGGGTCGTCAAAGCGCAAATTCATGCCGGAGGCCGGGGTAAGGGCGGCGGAGTGAAAGTAGCGAAGTCCTTAGATCAGGTCAGGGAGTACGCCAACCAGATCATGGGCATGCAGTTAGTAACCCACCAAACCAGTCCGACTGGACAAAAAGTTCGGCGCTTACTGGTTGAAGAAGGCGCAGACATAAAAAAAGAGCTGTATGTGTCGCTAGTGACAGATCGGATTTCTCAGCGAGTCGTGTTAATGGCTTCAAGCGAAGGCGGCATGGATATTGAAGAAGTCGCAGAAAAGCATCCAGAACTCATACATAAAATTGAAATCGATCCAGCCACTGGCTTACAAGATAAAGAAGCAGATGACATAGCCGCAAAGATAGGTGTACCTGCAGCTTCGATACCCGCCGCGCGTACGCTGTTGCAGGGTTTATACAAAGCCTATTGGGAAACAGATTCATCGCTCGCAGAAATCAATCCGTTGATCATTACGGGTGATGGCAAAGTAATCGCACTCGATGCGAAATTTAATTTCGATGCCAATGCCTTGTATCGCCAGCCTGAAATTATGGCGTACCGCGATATCGATGAAGAAGATCCAGCCGAAGTAGAAGCATCAAAATTTGATCTTGCTTACATTTCTTTGGACGGAAATATAGGATGTCTGGTCAATGGTGCTGGTCTTGCTATGGCCACCATGGACACCATTAAATTATTTAATGGTGAGCCAGCAAACTTTTTAGATGTAGGCGGTGGCGCTACGGCTGAAAAAGTGACAGAAGCTTTCAAGATCATGCTGAAGAATCCGCATTTGCAAGCCATATTAGTCAATATTTTTGGCGGCATTATGCGTTGTGACGTGATTGCTGAAGGCGTGATTGCAGCCTCGCGTGCCGTATCGCTCAAAGTACCCTTGGTCGTGCGCATGAAGGGTACCAATGAAGATATCGGTAAAAAAATGCTCGCTGAATCTGGATTGCCCATCATCTCAGCCGACACAATGGAAGAGGCAGCACAAAAAGTGGTTGCCGCCGCTAGTGGTAAATAATCGCCCAAGGAAGAATCATGTCCATCCTGATCAATAAAGATACCAAAGTTATTACGCAAGGCATTACTGGTAAGACCGGCCAGTTCCACACCCGTATGTGCAGAGACTATGCCAACGGGAAAAATTGTTTCGTCGCTGGCGTCAATCCAAAAAAAGCCGGTGAAAATTTTGAAGACATACCGATTTACGCCACCGTAAAAGAAGCCAAGCAAGCGACCGGTGCGACCGTGTCGGTTATTTATGTACCACCTGCGGGTGCTGCAGATGCCATCTGGGAAGCAGTTGAAGCTCAGCTTGATCTGACTATTTGCATTACTGAGGGCATACCAGTGCGTGACATGCTGGCACTCAAAGACAAAATGAAAAAAGCCGGAAGCAAGACGTTGTTGCTAGGCCCTAACTGCCCCGGCTTAATCACCCCCGATGAAATCAAGATCGGCATCATGCCTGGCCACATACATAAAAAAGGTCGTATCGGTGTGGTCTCGCGCTCAGGCACGCTCACCTATGAAGCCGTGGGTCAGTTAACTGCTTTGGGGCTGGGTCAATCGTCAGCGGTTGGTATTGGTGGCGATCCTATCAATGGCTTAAAGCACATAGATATCATGCAGATGTTTAACGATGATCCGGACACCGACGCCGTAATTATGATTGGTGAAATCGGTGGGCCTGATGAAGCCAACGCAGCGTATTGGATTAAAGAACACATGAAGAAACCTGTCGTTGGTTTCATCGCTGGTGTAACTGCTCCTCCGGGTAAGCGTATGGGGCACGCCGGCGCATTGATATCCGGTGGTGCAGATACAGCTCAGGCTAAATTAGAAATTATGGATGCGTGCGGTATCAAAGTAACGCGCAATCCGTCGGAGATGGCGCGACTGTTAAAAGCAGCGCTGTAATTTTCGTGATGCGCAAATAAAAACTGGGGAGCGATTGCTCCCCAGTTTACTTATCAGGCCCAATTAAATTTTAGGTAGCAGACGCGCAGGAACACTACCGCCTATCGTCCAGGTTAGTCCAGAGCCAACAGCACATGTACCCGTGTATACAATGTTTTGTGCTGCAGTGACACCAGGAATGTCACCGTTATAGGCAATTGTCACGGTAGCGACAGTGCCCGATGTACCTGCAACTGTAACGCTAGTAACAAATTTTCCCTTAATGACATCAGATCCTGGAAGCCCCAGATCATCATGGGTGAGGCTGGTGTTCTTGGCTGCCAATGTGCCATCGCTACATGCAGTACCCACCGCGGTCATGGCTGGAGCCGCCAAACTTGGGCCTTCTGAAATACGCGCTCGTGCGGTGTAATCCTGATAGGCGGGTATGCCTACAGCGGCGAGTATGCCTATGATGGCAACAACTATCATTAATTCAATTAACGTAAAACCGTGTGTAGCTCGAGGTGAGCAAATGCGATGGGTAATTCTCATGAGGTACTCCTTAGAACAGATCAATGGAAGTTGATCCACTAAGAGCCCATCTCGTTAGGCCGCTTGTAGCGTTGGCAGCACCTTGTCGTAAGTCAGTACCACGCAGTACTGCTGCCCTGTCATTGACCTAACTAGATAGGCTCTAAATTGTGTGGATTGGTTCGCACTGGCAAATTGCGTGCCTGACATGAGATACAAAAGAAGGGTGTATTGGTCTAACTGGCGACGTACTAGTTGAAATAAAACGAATGTATTTTTATGAGAAATAAATAAAAGTGATTGATAAACAAATTATTGATCGATCAAAGGCTGATTTTGATTTTTTTTAGGCAGGGTTATATTAGAAATTTGAATGAGTACGATTCGAAATTCAATTTTACACAAATCATATTTTTTCAATTGGTAAATACGATGTCTGGATGGATTAAAAAAATGTCGGTATGTGACAAAAATTGTCAGTTTTGATCATTACTTAGGATGTTCTGGCTTAGTAATAAGCGGGTCCAGACTCAGTGGCGGGTAGTCGTAAAAATTCATACAGACAAATTCACTTTGGGATGGTTGTGCTCTCTTCGCTCCTGATTCAGAGCTTTTCATTTTTCTAAAAAAATACCTGCAACACTGGTCCGTTTGGCATCCTGAAGCGAAAGTTTGTGCTGATCATTAAAGAAACTTGGGGTCGCTGGTGTCATTCGCAGTTTCCATCAAGAATCAAAATGCTAAAATAACCCACGATTTTCAATCTCAATTCGATCTTTTAATTCCAGACTTCCTGTCTGGTGCGGCAGGCAAGTGCCGCGCAATCAAGGGCATTGTGATGAAGCAGCGGCAAAGCGTGATCATGGCCGGATACCAAGAAACGGATGAGTTTCGTGCGCGGTGGTGGCGTCGCCTAAAGCGTACGGTACTGTTGACCCTGTTTCTTTGGTTGGGGATTAAGGCATTGTTCGCCGCTCCGGGGAGTGGGTGGATCTGGGCATTGGGTGTTTACCTGATTGTGGTTCCATGTACGCCATTTGTCCTGCGTTGGTTTGGAGGTCGGCAAAGACGTGGTTGGCGACGCGAAGGTCTTTTGTTTGAGCCTAGTTTGCCCAGGCCAGTCTCGGACATTCCTGAAGAACAGGAGTGGACCTTGCCATTTCATCCAGCCATACGAGTACCCTTAGCGCTGATGTTGATCGCTCTGATGTATTGGGTCTTGGTGCTGCATCAGATGCAGGTGCCGGGAGAATGGTTGGTCGGTACAACCGTCGTCACCATTATTAATCTGTGGGCATGGCGCGAGCCATTGATACTGGTGCTATTGGTTAGTGTAGGCGTAGCTATTCTTTCTGTGATTGGTTGGGTAATAGAGCATTTTTCGTGGGAGGGGATATTGGCAGTGACAATACTTGTTGCTGTCCTTGCGACCTTCGGTGTGATGGAAATACGCAAGCGCAAATCTCGATAAGTACGATAGGTATGAAAAAACAACCCGGCATTAATGGTGACTATATTGTTCTCAGCAGAGACGAACGCCTATCCAACGCCACGATTCCTACATTAGTCAGCCTGGGTATACCTGCGGCTGTGCAAACCTTGTTCGCATTTAGCCCTGATCAGGGCCCACTTGATTGGCTTTTGCCGTTGATATTGTGGTTATACGGATTAGTTTTTTGGTTTAATTCAGAAGGTGTGCAGTTAGTCAGAGCGAAGCAGTGGAAATGGACAGAAGAGGCGATAGAAGAGCAACAGCGCTATATGAGTGACACGCGCATTGCGAGTCGACGTTTCTGGGGGCATTGGTGGGTACGTTTTCCTCTTGGTTTGGTATTTCTGGCCGTGGGTATTCAAGCCATGTTCAGCAAAGATTTCAGCGCACAATGGATAAGCTTTATTTTGTTGATGTCAGCTTTTGTGACGCCGTTTGTCTTTATCGCAGAGCTGGCTATGTTGCCAGTGGCCATCATTCTCGTATTGGGAGTCATGGCAGTCGTCACATTTACACCCACCTCGGTGATCATCATGCTGGCGCTGCTGGGTCTGTTTGCGACGCTCGTTATGGCACAAAATGTACGTGACAGTCAGCCGAAAAAGAAACTCAAGAAAGAAACCAACAAAGAAGAACCAGTACTAGGCACCCCTCCCGGTCAAGCAGCAACAACATCGCTCGCCGCTACGCCAGCCGCGCCAGCCCTACCTGCGAGTGAGGATGTTGCAGCAACGACTGCAAATGCAGATCAAGCTCAACCGGAGTTAGCCACCGACGTGGTTGAGACTGATGGTGACAACTCAACCAATCGTGAATTAGCAACCGAAGGCGATGTAGCTGAGATACCTGATACCGAGGCGGCATCGAAAGATGCAGAGGTCAAACAAAATGCATGAAGCATGCTGAACACTTTGACTAGCTTATTTTTTTCGGCGTGAGGGCAAAGTCGCCCTGCATCAACCTTACTGAATAACAACGCTGGTGATTTTTTATCTTAGCCTGGCAGTAACAGTAGGACTACTCAAAAAATCTATCCCTAAAAACAAACAAGCCCCCATAGAGGGAGCTTGATTTGATTTCATACGATTTGGTGCCTCGGGACGGAATCGAACCGTCACTCCTTTCGGAACCGGATTTTGAGTCCGGCGCGTCTACCAGTTCCACCACCGAGGCGCGGGACGAATTCTACCAGAATTAAAATGCAACTCTGACTTTATAAAGGATTACTGCATGTGCTGTCCGCCATTGATCGCGATATTCGCACCGGTCAAAAAGGCGGCTTCGTCAGATGCAAGATAAGCGACTAGTCCTGCGACTTCTTCAGGTTTGCCTAATCTGCCCATAGGAATCTGTGGAAGAATTTTTGATTCCAAAACTTCGGGCGCGATAGCTGTCACCATTTTCGTACCTATGTAACCTGGGGAGATCGTATTCACAGTCACTCCCTTGCGTGCCACTTCCAGTGCAAGTGCTTTGGTAAATCCATGCATACCCGCCTTGGCTGCAGAGTAGTTAGTTTGACCAAAGGCGCCTTTTTGTCCATTGACCGATGAAATATTGACGATGCGACCCCAGCCTCTATCCGTCATTCCATCGCAGACTGGCTTGGTCATATTGAATACAGAATCGAGATTGGTTTTAATCACTGCATCCCAGTTAGTTTTGTCCATTTTTTTAAATGTCATATCGCGTGTTATGCCCGCATTGTTTACTAATACGTCGATTGGGCCCATATCACTGATGACTTTTGCAATACACTCTTGAGCAGATTCAAAACTAGCTACATCGCAAGGATAGGCGCGAAACGTGTACCCTTTTTCTTTCATTTCATCTAGCCAGGCAGTGACTTTGCTGTTGCCAGGTGAGTGAGTGGTGGCTACTTGGTAGCCCATGTCTGCCATCTTCATGCAAATAGCTTCACCCAGACCGCCCATACCGCCAGTGACTAACGTAATTCTGCTCATGTGTTCTCCTGATTATCTAAAAATTAGTTTTATTTTTTATCCCGTGTAACAAAATTAGCCGCTAGCGTTGACGATCAACGCTCTATGGCTAACGCAACTCCCATACCACCGCCTATGCACAGGCTAGCTAGCCCACGTTTAGCATCGCGACGTATCATTTCATGCAGCAAGGTCACCAGTATCCGGCAGCCAGATGCTCCTATGGGGTGACCTATTGCGATGGCACCACCGTTAACATTAATTTTATTTGTGTCCCATCCCATCTCTTTGTTAACTGCAATCGCCTGGGCTGCGAAGGCTTCGTTAATTTCCATCAAATCTAAGTCGTTATGAGTCCAGCCAGCTTTTTTCAAGCACAGCTGACTCGCGGATACAGGGCCCATACCCATGATGCTGGGATCGATACCAGCAGACGAGTAGGCGCGTATTTTCGCTAGCGGCTTTAAGCCGAGCTCACTGGCTTTTTGTGCACTCATTAACATGACTACAGCGGCTCCATCATTTAAGCCAGACGCATTACCCGCAGTAACTGAACCATCTTTAGAAAACGCTGGTCGCAGCGCAGTCAAGGCATCCAGAGTGCTGCCGTGCTTAATATATTCATCGCTATCGAACAGCGTGCTGCCTTTTTTACTGACTATCTCTACGGGTGAAATTTCATCATGAAATTTGCCAGCTTTCTGGGCTGCTTCAGCTTTGTTTTGTGAAGCCAGTGCAAATTCATCTTGTTCGGAACGAGAAATGTTAAATTTTTTCGCTACATTTTCTGCTGTGATACCCATGTGATACTGGTTATAAACATCCCATAAACCATCCACAATCATGGTATCGACGAGTTTTGCATCCCCCATTCGAAAGCCATCGCGTGAATTATTCAATACATGCGGCGAAGCACTCATATTCTCCTGCCCACCTGCAATGATGATGTCGGCATCACCGCAGCGTATGGCTTGGGCTGCTAAGTGCGTTGCCTTGAGTCCGCTTCCACAGACTTTATTGATCGTGATGCCCGGCACTCTATCTGGCAGCCCGCTTTTGATGACAGCTTGCCGCGCTGCGTTTTGACCTACGCCGGCAGTCAGTACCTGACCCAAGATAACTTCATTTATCAGATGGCCATCAAGACCTGTTTTTTGTATCAGACTTTTGATCACATGCGCGCCTAAGTCAGAGGCCGCAATTTTAGCGAGCGTTCCACTGAATTTACCTACGGGGGTACGGGTTGCGGCGACGATGACAACTTCATTCATGGGTTCTCTCCGGGTGTAATCAATCTGTCCTGTAGGGTTTTGCGCAAATTTGCAAAGCGGACAATCTTAGCGACAGGCATTAGCTTATTGTTGATAGCGCTCAATTTTCTTGCATTAACAAGACTATCGAGTCATCGGTCTATTTGTGCGAAGGATTTTAAATCCGAATAAAGGTGAGCCTCATCGAAGACCGCACTCTTATTAGTAGGATAATAGCTGCTGATATGAGCTACACGAAAGAATTTTTAGAAAGAGAAATCCACTTTGCTTACAGAGGATGTAACTAAGATTAGCAAATCGAAATCAAATAATCTTCGTTGCATTGCGCAATTGTTTTACCTGAAGTTGCCCTTTAAGCAGAGCTTTGCTGAGGATCCTATAGGTGTCTTTATCAAAAGCTGGCTTTGTTGGTGCTTCTTCAAGCAGGCTAGATAAAGCGTCTTCCGATTGTGCAGTGCCCATATAGCACCAGTTGTTAACCAGATGCATATCCGTTTTATCTCCCACCGTCTCTGTCAATGCAACAGCGTTTGTATACGGCCATGTCTTCACATGGAGCTGTGAAAGAGCCGCTTCTAGCCTCGCCCGGTGAAAAGAGGTATGTTCTTTACCAACACACACGCCTTTGCAGCGCCGTAGTTGCCAGCCAAAACACGCAGGGTTGGTTTTGGAGTTGGTTTCCAGACCCAGATGTACTAAACAGAGTTGATGGCTTTCGGCCAAATCACGCATGACAGCTTCTGCTTTGCGTTTAGAACTAAACAAACCATATAAACGATCGGCGCGTCCAAACGAATTTTCACTGGCATAACAAAGTTCGGGATAGGTTCGACCGCTATCGTCTTCTAGCAAGCGCCAGGTACATAAATCATCCTGACGTCTGAGTGTTTTATTGTGTATAGGTTGTAGCTGTTTAATGAGCTGCGCTTCTAATAACAGCGCACCAATTTCTCCAACAGTGACACGCCACTCGATGCGATGCAGTTGATGCGACAAGCGCATGTCTTTATAGAGCTTGTGATCCGAACTAAAGTGCGACATCACGCGCTGTCGCAGGTGAATACTTTTTCCTACATACAGTGGAATATTATTCTCGCCATAAAAAAGATAAACACCGGGCGTATTTGGGCAATCATCCAATACATCGGATGGTAGGTGCGATGGTAAAGAGGGTTTTTGTAGCAGAGTGTGTAACGCTGCATGAATTATTTCTGGCTCAAACTCAGTATGAATTTTTTGCCAGAGCTGCCATAAAAGATCAGCGTCCCCGAGCGCTCTGTGCCGCGCACTCACTTTTAGGTTGTGACGTGAAACTAAAGCATCCAGATTATGACGGCTCTGATCTGGGTAGAGTTTGCGTGAGAGCTTAACTGTACAAAGCACCTCAGCCTTAAAGGTGTAGCCAGCTTCAGTAAATTCATTGCGCAAGAAACCATAGTCAAAGCGCACGTTGTGAGCGATGAATAGCGCGCCTTGTAATCGTTCGTACAAAGTTTTTGCCAGTGATTTAAACGAGGGCGCTTCATGCACCATTTCATTGCTGATGCCAGTGAGCCCTTGAATGAATGCCGGTATAGACATACCTGGGTTGACCAAGGTAGACCAGCGGGTGACTTTGCCATCGGCAGTCACTTCAACTAACCCTATTTCTGTGATGCGATCAATTGTGGCGTTAGCACCTGTTGTTTCCAGATCGACGAAGACTATTTTTTCTAAGTTCATGTGTAAGGGGATTATTTACCCCAACTATCTCTTAAGGTAACGATGCGGTTAAACACAGGCTGGCCAGGTTGTGAGTCAACACGGTCTGCGACAAAGTAGCCATGTCGTTCGAATTGAAATTTTTCGTCGGGTTGAGATTTTTCAGCGCCCGCCTCCAAGTAAGCTTGGATCACCGATTTGGAGTGAGGGTTCAGCGCTTGTTTAAAATCTTTTCCACCTGCATCCGGTTGAGCATCGGTAAATAAACGGTCATACAGTCGGACTTCAGCGGGAACGGCATGGGCGGCAGATACCCAGTGTATGTTGCCTTTGACCTTGTAATTAGACGAGCCCTCCGTTCCACTCTTGCTGTCTGGGTAGTAAGTGCAATGAACCGCGATGACCTCACCGGTGGAGTTTTTATCGCAGCCTGTGCACTCAACAACAAAGCCATAGCGCAAGCGCACCTTGCTACCCGGATAAAGGCGAAAGTAACCTTTCTCAGGTACTTCCATAAAATCTTCGCGCTCTATCCAGAGCTCACGACTGATAGGGAAGGTGCGATTTCCGCGTTCGGGGTGATGCGGGTGTACGGGTGCAGAACACTCTTCTGTTTGCCCTTCGGGATAATTATTAATAATTAGTTTTAGTGGATTGAGTACAGCCACAGTACGCGCGGCTTTGGCATCAAGGTCGTCACGCAGCGCGCCCTCAAGAATACTCATATCTATCCAGCTATCCGATTTGGCAACGCCTATGCGTTCTGCAAACAGCTGTATGGATTCGGGTGTGTATCCTCGGCGTCGTATGCCTACTATGGTTGGCATGCGTGGATCATCCCAACCATCAACAATTTTTTCTTCGACCAGCTGTAGTAGTTTGCGTTTACTTGTAATAGCAAACGTTAGATTCAGGCGTGCAAATTCATATTGATGTGGCAGCGGTTTTTTAAAAAAACCACCTTCGGCTAAACGTTCGAGTATCCAATCATAAAACGGGCGATGATCTTGAAATTCTAGTGTGCAAATGGAATGCGTTATGTTTTCTATGGCATCTGATATGGGGTGTGCATAGTCATACATAGGATAGATGCACCATGTGTCACCGGTGCGGTGGTGATGCGCATGCCGTATGCGATAGATTGCCGGATCGCGCATGTTCATGTTTGGTGCAGCCATATCGATTTTTGCGCGCACTATGTGCTCACCGTCTGTGAATTCACCCGCTTTCATGCGACGTAGCAAATCAAGAGACTCGGCTGCGGGACGATCACGAAAGCGCGAATTTTTACCGGGCTCACTAAAATTACCTCGGTTAGCAGCCATCTCTTCTGCGCTCTGACTATCAACGTAGGCATGGTTGGCAGATATTAGCCATTCAGCCATGGTGTACAGCTGATCGAAATAGTCGCTGGCAAAATACTGGTGGTGATCGCCCGTGTGTTGCCAGGTAAAGCCCAGCCATTCCACGCTATCAATAATGGTGTCTACGTATTCTTGGTCTTCTTTGGTTGGGTTGGTATCGTCAAACCGCAGATGACAGCGGCCTTGGTAATCACGCGCTAACCCAAAATTGAGGCAAATAGATTTTGCATGTCCAATATGGAGATAGCCATTCGGCTCGGGTGGGAAACGGGTGATGACAGTCGGCAGCGGTTTGCCTTGTTTATCAGTCCGATTAGCATATGTGCCGCTCGCGTTATCGGCATCGATAATGCCGCGCAAAAAATTGGACGGCGCATTGAGTGCGCCGCTGTTGCTGTCATTGCCCATGGATGTGCAAGCCGGAAGGAAGATATCAAAGTGCGATTTTACCGTAGCCTACAATCTGCGCATGAGTGATTTTAGGAGCAAGGCTGATGTGGACTTATCCAAGAGTACTGGCACACCGCGGAGGCGGTGTTCTTGCACCAGAAAATACGATGGCTGCCTTACGCAAAGGTTTTGCCATGGGTTTTCGGGGGGTGGAGTTTGACGTCATGGCAACTCGCGATGATGAGCTGGTGCTTATGCATGATGATGTTTTGGGGCGTACCGTAGCCGGCAAGGGCAGCATAGGCGAGATCAATCACCGTGACTTGTTAGCGATGGATGCGGGGCGCTGGTTTTCTGCTGAGTATGCCGGTGAGCTTGTACCGTCATTTGCCCAAGCTGCCGACTACTGCTTAAGCTCTGGCATTTTTATGAATGTCGAAATCAAACCCGTACCCGGACAAGAGGTGCGAACCGCTGAGTTAGTGGCGCAGTTTTGCAAACGACTGCCAGCGGGTAGCGTACTCTTGTCGTCGTTTTCGCTGGATGCGCTGCGGGTTGTAAAACAGCTAGCTCCGGCTGTTGCGCGCGCGTGGCTGGTTAAGTCCGTGCCCGATGATTGGTCACAGACATTAGCCATGCTGGATTCCACTACCCTGCATGCGCAGGCAAAAACTCTGGATGACTCTGTCATAGCGGTGCTGAAGGCCGAAAATATCAATCTGCTTGCCTACACAGTTAATGGCCCGGCGCAGGCACGCGCGTTGTTTGCTATGGGCGTGGATGCAATTTGCACCGATAGATTGGACCTCATCGGGCCAGATTTTTTTAATAATCCGTAGATTCATTATTTTTTCGGCAATTTACTCAACCACCGACTGTCCACTGCTTAGTCTGCAGAGTGGGGTTCACGTATAATCTGCGCCTTTCCCAGCGGCCTGCGATCCCTCGATTTACAGGTCCAAAACTGCGCCACCACGTCCCCATGAACTCGTCCGACATACGCGAAAAATTTCTTTCTTTTTACGCCTCCAAAGCGCATACCGTCGTTCGGTCATCCAGCCTCGTGCCGGGTAATGATCCGACTTTGTTATTCACCAATTCAGGCATGGTGCAATTCAAGGATGTTTTTCTTGGAGCAGATAAACGCGATTACGTTAGAGCTGCCTCGGTTCAGCGCTGTTTGCGCGCAGGTGGCAAGCATAACGATCTGGAGAATGTGGGTTACACCGCGCGCCACCACACATTTTTCGAGATGCTGGGTAACTGGTCCTTCGGCGATTATTTCAAACGCGATTCATTGATTTGGTCGTTCGAGCTACTAACCAAAGTTTACGGACTGCCTGCGGAAAAACTCTGGGCAACGGTCTATCACACCGATGATGAAGCCTATGACATCTGGGTCAAGGACATAGGGCTGTCACCTGAGCGAGTTATACGTATAGGTGACAACAAAGGCGCTCCGTTTGCATCAGATAATTTTTGGCAAATGGCCGATACCGGCCCATGCGGTCCGTGTTCTGAAATTTTCTTTGATCACGGCCCCGACATTTGGGGTGGACCACCAGGAAGTCCTGAAGAAGATGGTGATCGCTACATAGAAATTTGGAACAATGTGTTTATGCAGTTCGATCGTCAAATCGATCCTGCTACGGGTGTGGCGACACTCACTCCACTGCCTGCGCCGTGCGTCGACACAGGTATGGGATTGGAGCGTTTAGCAGCTATCCTTCAACATGTTCATAGCAATTACGAGATTGATCTCTTTCAGCGATTAATTAAGGCCGCAGCGCGTGAAACAGGTGCTAAAGATCTCAGCAATAATTCATTGCGCGTCATCGCTGACCACATACGTGCGTGTGCATTTTTGGTAGTTGATGGAGTAGTGCCAGGCAGTGAGGGACGCGCGTATGTATTGCGCAGAATTATTCGACGCGCTCTGCGGCATGGCAACAAACTGGGCCAGAAAAACCCTTTCTTTTATAAATTAATTCCTGATCTTGTTACCGAAATGGGCGCGGCTTATCCTGAGTTGACCGAAGCGGCTGACCGGGTCGCCAAAGTGCTCAAGCAAGAAGAAGAACGTTTTGGTGAGACCTTAGAAAACGGCATGAAAATTCTTGAGGCCGCACTTGCGAAAGATCCAGTACGACTCGATGGAAAAACAGCCTTTGCTTTGTACGATACCTATGGTTTTCCGTTAGACCTGACGGCAGACATTTGTCGTGAGCGCGATGTCACTTTGGATGAGCCTGGTTTTCATGAAGCCATGGAAAAACAAAAATCAACTGCACGCGCCGCAGGTAAATTTGAAATGGCTGTAGCAATTGATTACACAGGCCCTAAAACACAATTCACTGGCTACGATACGCTGACGGATAGCGCAAAAATAATCGCTTTGTATGTTGCAGGTGCATCAGTAAATCATATCGCTGCAGGTCAAGAAGCCACCATCGTGTTGGATCGTTCACCATTCTATGCCGAGTCAGGTGGTCAATCAGGTGATGTGGGCTTGATTGAATCAGCCAACGCATCGTTTGCTGTTGGCGATACACAAAAAGTACAACTCGATGTGTTTGGTCATCACGGCAAACTTGTCACAGGCAAGCTTACTGTGGGTGACGCAATAACCGCGACAGTGAATGCCAACGTGCGTTCATCCATCATGCGTAACCATTCAGCAACTCATTTAATGCACAAGGCTTTGCGCATGGTGTTGGGTGGCCATGTAATGCAGAAAGGATCCTTGGTTGATCCTGATAAAACACGTTTCGATTTTAGTCATAATGCTCCTTTGACAGCTGATGAGATTCGTCGTGTTGAAGCATTGGTCAATCACGAAATCTTACACAACGCAGCAACACAAGCCGAGCTGATGGCGTATGACGATGCGATCAAAGCTGGTGCTATGGCATTGTTTGGTGAGAAGTATGGCGATCAGGTGCGTGTATTGGGCATTGGTAGTTCCACCGAGTTATGTGGTGGCACGCACGTTACACGCACTGGTGATATAGGCTTATTCAAAATTGTTTCTGAAGGTGGCGTTGCGGCTGGTATTCGACGCGTTGAAGCTGTCACGGGTGAGCATGCATTAGCCTTAATTCAATCGCTGGCTGCACGCGTTAACGAAGCAGCTGCTGCACTCAAAGTGCAGCCAGAAGAAATCACGCAACGCATCGCGCAAGTACAAGATCAAGTTAAGTCGCTAGAAAAAGAATTAGCCGCACTCAAAGCAAAAATGGCCTCCGGGCAGGGCGACGATTTGCTGGCACACGCTGTCGATATTCATGGCATCAAAGTTTTGGCAGTCGCTCTGGAAGACGCTGATGTCAATACGCTGCGCGCCGTGATGGACAAGATGAAAGACAAATTAAAAACGGCAGCTATTGTGCTTGCCTCTGTCAGCGACGGTAAGGTGAGTCTGATTGCTGGTGTGACGGCCGACGCTACATCTAAAGTGAAAGCGGGTGAGTTGGTCAACTTTGTCGCTCAACAAGTGGGCGGCAAAGGCGGTGGTCGTCCTGATATGGCACAAGCCGGTGGTACTGATCCTACGGGATTGCCCAAAGCGCTGGCGTCCGTTAGTCAGTGGGTGAATGAGCGCTTAAGCTAATAAATCAAAAAATAATAACTATATGGATTATCGCTATTGCCCCTTGTGTGCCAGTGAACTGGTGATGCGTCACGATAGTGAGTCGGGTGCCGATGGCGATAAAGCCCGTATGGGTTGCCCCACCGGACATTGGACCCATTGGGATAACCCCGTTCCTGTATTGGCTGCATTAGTCGAAGTCCAGGGCAGGATTTTGTTAGCTCGGAATGCGGCTTGGGGCCCACGTAATTTTGCGTTGATAACAGGCTTTATGGAGCGCGGCGAAACACCGGAGCAGGGCATAGCGCGCGAGCTTCTGGAAGAAACCAGTCTGGCGGCGAGTAAAGTTGAGTTAATCGGTGTGTATGAATTTTTGCGAAAAAATGAGCTGATCATTGCGTATCACGTGCAAGCCGAAGGAGAGATACGTCTTTCGCCCGAGTTGGTGGAATATCGATTGGTTTCACCTGAAAAACTCAAACCATGGCGAGCCGGAACCGGTTATGCCATGGCCGACTGGATGCGCGCTCGGGGGCTGGAGCCCGAATTCATCGATTGGGGCCAAGAGGCGCCTAGCAATGATTGACAGTTCTTGCCTTAAAGTTTTTACATTGAGCCTAATGCGTCAGTGACCTCAGGGGATTGGATGCGCTCCTGCTTGATAGGCGGTTTTGCAGAGGATAAGAAATGGAATTTCAAAAAGATGTCGATGCCCGCGGCATGAAGTGCCCGTTGCCAATATTGAAAGCAAAAAAAGCTCTGAACGATATGCAGACCGGTGAAATCTTGAGGGTAATGGCTACAGATCCTGGTTCAGTCAGGGATTTCAGCGCGTTTTCCCGTCAAACGGGTAACGAGTTGCTATCGCATGCCGAGCAAAACGCTGAATATACATTTTTCCTTCGCCGGAAATAAACGAACGACCGTGCGTGATTTTTGCGAACAGTTGCGTTATTCCCTATAATTCGAGTTTACGTTAACGTCAATCTGGCTTGGCCGGTTCAACTGGTTGGGTCAGGCATTTCAATTCATCCCAAGGACAGTCATGAAGGTACTGGTACCCGTCAAACGCGTGGTCGACTACAACGTTAAGGTCCGCGTTAAATCCGATAGCAGCGGTGTGGATATCGCCAACGTCAAAATGTCGATGAATCCCTTCGATGAAATCGCTGTTGAAGAAGCCATGCGGCTCAAAGAAGCTGGCAAAGCGACTGAAGTTATCGCTGTGTCCTGTGGCGTGACCCAATGTCAGGAGACATTACGCACTGCAATGGCCATTGGTGCTGATCGCGCTATTTTGGTTGAAACCGATGTCGACCTACAGCCATTAGCCGTAGCCAAGCTGCTTAAAGCCGTTGCTGATAGAGAGCAGCCGCAACTCATCATTTTGGGTAAACAAGCCATTGATGACGATTGCAATCAAACAGGTCAGATGCTTGCTGCCCTATTAGGCTGGCCGCAGGCGACCTTTGCTTACAAAGTGGCTGTCGATGGTGACAAAGTAATGGTTACTCGCGAAGTGGATGGTGGCCTTGAAACACTGGCCCTGAACCTACCGGCAATCGTGACTACCGATTTGCGCCTCAATGAACCACGCTATGTGACTTTGCCTAACATCATGAAGGCCAAGAAAAAAACACTGGATGTGATTAAGCCCGATGAACTGGGTGTGGATGTCACGCCGCGCTTAAAAACAATCAAGGTGAGCGAGCCACCAAAACGATCAGCAGGCGTTATGGTGCCGGATGTCGCAACTTTGGTAGCCAAACTCAAGAACGAAGCAAAAGTCATCTGAATAACAAGGACATAACGTTATGACCGCACTAGTCATTGCAGAACACGATAATGCTTCGCTCAAAGCGAGCACTCTTAACACCGTCACGGCGGCTGTTTTATGCAGTAATGAAGTTCACATTTTGATTGCTGGGCATGGCTGCGCTGGAGCTGCAACAGCAGCTGCCCAGATCGCAGGCGTGACCAAAGTATTAGTCGCCGATGGCGAACAATTTGCTAATGGCCTTGCTGAGAACATTGCAGAGCAGGCGTTGGCATTGGCACCTGGCTATACGCATGTGCTTGCACCTGCCACCGCCTATGGAAAAAATATACTTCCGCGCGTAGCAGCGCGTTTGGATGTGGGCCAGATTTCAGAAATTACCAAAGTCGAGTCACCCGATACGTTTGAGCGTCCGATTTACGCTGGTAATGCAATTGCTACTGTCCAATCACTTGACGCGATTAAAGTGATTACGGTTAGAACGACGGGTTTTGATGCTGCTGCCACAGGTGGTGCAGCAACAGTTGAAAATATTTCGGTAGTTGCTGATTCCGGAAAATCTGCTTTTGTCTCTCGTGAACTAGCTAAATCGGATCGCCCTGAACTGACCGCTGCAAAGGTCATTGTGTCCGGTGGCCGCGGCATGGGTTCTGGCGAAAACTTCAAAATTCTTGAACCACTTGCTGACAAGCTTGGTGCTGCTATGGGCGCATCACGTGCTGCTGTTGATGCTGGCTATGTGCCCAATGATTGGCAGGTAGGACAAACTGGCAAAATCGTGGCGCCGCAGCTGTATATCGCGGTCGGCATTTCTGGCGCTATCCAACATTTAGCCGGCATGAAAGATTCCAAGACAATAGTTGCTATCAACAAGGATCCGGAAGCACCCATATTCAGTGTGGCTGACTACGGATTAGTGGGTGATTTGTTTGAAGCCATACCGGCGCTCATGCAAGAACTCGGATAAAAATTAATTCCCTACACCGTTTGCAGAATCTTCAGGAGTTCGCATGAGCTACGTCGCCCCATTGAAAGACATATTGTTCGTTATGAACGAACTGGCAGGGCTAGAGGCCATTAGCCACTTGCCCGGCTGTGAAGATGCGACACCTGAAACAGCCGAGGCTGTGCTGGAAGAAAATGCAAAATTTTGTTCAGAGGTTGTTGCGCCCCTCAATTGGGCTAGTGATTGCGAGCCTAGTAGCTGGCATGCAGGTAATGTAACCACCACGCCAGGATTTAAAGAAGCGTTCAAAGCGTTTGGACAAGCAGGTTGGCAGGGCGTGCAGCATCCTGTTCAGTACGGTGGGCAGGGTCTGCCTAAACTGTTGGCCGCGCCTTGTATAGAAATGCTGAACTCGGCTAGTTTGTCGTTTGCCTTGTGTCCTTTGCTGACTGACGGTGCGATTGAAGCCTTGATGACAGCCGGCACCGATGCACAAAAAGATTTGTATCTTGAAAAGCTTATCTCAGGTCAGTGGACAGGCACCATGAATCTGACGGAGCCTCAGGCCGGGTCAGATTTGTCGTTGGTGCGTTCGCGTGCACTACCTCAATCAGATAGCACCTATAAAATTTTCGGCACCAAAATTTATATCACTTATGGTGATCATGATATGGCCGAGAACATTATTCACCTCGTACTTGCGCGCACACCGGATGCGCCTGAGGGTGTGAAGGGTATTTCTTTATTCATCGTGCCGAAATATTTGGTTAATGCCGATGGTAGCCTGGGTGACAGAAATGATGTGCAGTGCGTATCGATCGAGCACAAGCTGGGTATCAAGGCTAGTCCTACAGCGGTTTTGCAATATGGCGATCATGGTGGCGCGATAGGTTACTTAGTCGGACAAGAAAACCGCGGTTTAGAGTACATGTTCATTATGATGAACGCAGCTCGTTTTGCCGTGGGCATGCAGGGCATCTCTGTGGCCGAGCGGGCATACCAAAAAGCAGTGAGCTATGCGCGTGATCGTGTTCAGTCACGTGATGTTGCGGGCTCTGCTAGTTCAGTAGCAATTATTCATCATCCTGATGTCAAACGCATGTTGATGTCTATGCGGGCACAAACTGAAGCAGCGCGTGCTTTGTCTTATGTGACTGCTGCAGCCTTCGATGCAGCGCATCACCATACTGACGAAGCAGCGCGCAAAGCAAATCTCGCTTTTTACGACTTTATGGTGCCGATAGTTAAAGGCTGGTCAACCGAGATGTCGATTGATGTGGCTTCTACCGGCGTACAAGTGCATGGTGGTATGGGCTTCATAGAAGAAACCGGCGCAGCGCAGCACTACCGCGACGCACGCATATTGACAATCTATGAAGGCACCACAGCGATACAGGCCAATGATTTGGTAGGTCGTAAAACGCTGCGTGATGGCGGTGAATTTGCTAAAAGTTTGCTTGCTCAAGTATCAGAAACCGCTGCTCAATTGAGTGGCTCAGGCGAGCAGCAGTTAGTTGCCATAGGCCAGCGGCTAGCAGCAGCTACGGCAGATCTCAAGAGCATCGTTGAGTTTATCGCTGCCAATGGCAAATCCAATATCAAGGCAGCTTTTGCAGGGAGCGTGCCCTATCTAAAAACCGCTGGCATAGTCTTTGGTGGCTGGCAGATGGCGCGTGCTGCCATGGTGGCAAATGCTAAGCTTGCAGAAGGCACCAGTGATGCCACTTTCTACAAATCCAAGATATCTACCGCCCGTTTTTTTGCTGATCACTATCTCACTACATCGTCGGCTGCTCGCATTGCTATCGTTGAGGGTAGCGTTGGTGTATTGGCGCTTGCAGACGAACAGTTTTAATTTCTTTAGGTAAGTCACGGGCTTGTGGTTTCAACCGTAAGCGCCACCTGTGAGTACAAGATCAAAGGTGCGCGCAATCACGGTGAGCAAAAGTGTCGCTCCATAAAAAAGATTTAAGACCATCATGGCGGGTATAGGCCAGCGACTGTCTGTTTTTAAATCTGATGCCGCGTTGTACTTTGCATCCCATTTTTCATCAGGCATCAGGCCAATCAAAAAGGTCTCCAGACTTGCCACCAGCAGCGAGACCGCCATGGGGGCAGCGTAGGCCAGCAGTGGCCAATCGGGATGCAGGGTGAGCAGCAGGCCCGAAGCGGGCAAGCTAGCCGCGTGCAACCACCCCCAACTGTCTTTAATGCCATTTAGATAAAATCTGTGTAGACCTAACGCACCAACAAAAAGTGCGAGTACCGTAGCCAAGGCTTTGCTTTTGTAAGTCGAAGTCATTTTTTCTGAATATCCGATGCAATTTTTGCTAAATAGTTAATTTACGGGTGCTAGGCCACCAAATTGTAGAGTTGGTTCGCGGGCTCAGTAAGGTAACTGCAAACACCCCAACATGCTTTTGACAACGCGAAAATCGGGCTGCTAAGTGTATAAGCTAACGCCGGATCGAGTATCAAGGCTACTTTAAGGGCCTGGAATCGACTTATTGGAGTAAAAACTCGCAATAAATCAGCGACTTCCCGTTTTTGGCTTGTTGCCTGAAGGTGAAAAACGCTATAATCGCGATCTTTTTCGTGTCCGTCATTCCCCCCCTTTTTTTGTAGAGAAAACTATGGTTGTTATTCGTTTATCACGTGGTGGTGCAAAGAAACGCCCCTTTTACAACATCGTTGCTACTGATTCGCGCAATCGTCGCGATGGTCGCTTTATTGAGCGTATCGGTTTTTACAACCCTGTCGCCTCCGGCGCGGCCCAGCCTTTCAGCATAGATTTGCAGCGTCTGACACATTGGCAGAGCGTTGGTGCGCAATTGTCGCCTACAGTCGAGCGTCTCATTAAGTCAGCGGGCAAGAAAGCAGCCTGATTTGTCTATGATGGGCGCTGCGGGAATTCCGATTCCTGATGATCTGGTAGTGGTGGCTCACATTACAGGTGCTTACGGTTTAGCAGGTTGGGTCAGGTTGAGTGCCTATTCTGATGATGCTGGGGCATTGCTTCACGCTAGAACCTGGTGGTTAGACAAACCCGAAATGCGCGATATGGAGGTTCTCCAGGTACGCACCCAAGGCGATGATCTGGTGGCGCATTTAATGGGTGTTGAAGGCAGAGATGCTTCTGAGGCACTTAAAGGCGCGACAGTTCACGTAAGGCGATCGCACTTTCCTCCGCTAGACGATGGCGAATTTTATTGGGTCGATTTGATCGGCCATACCGTTGAAAACCTCCATGGGGTATCCCTGGGTGTAGTTACAGGTCTGATGGATAACGGTGCTCATCCGATATTGCGTGTCGCTGTGCCGGGTAACGAAAAAGCTCAGGAATTGCTCATACCTTTCGTTGATCAATTTGTTACTGTCGTGGACTCGGTAGAAAAAAGAATTAAAGTGGATTGGGAACGCGAGTACTAGCCCACTGTTCTGAAGGGATTTGGGCATGCAGTTTGATGTGATTACGCTCTTTCCTGACATGTTTGCTGCACTAACGTCGTCGGGAATTACCCGGCGAGCATTTGAACAAAAACGATGTGAGCTGTCATTGTGGAATCCCAGAGATTTCACCACTGATAATCACCGCACCGTGGATGACCGCCCTTATGGTGGCGGACCCGGAATGGTGATGATGGCTGGGCCCCTGGAATTGGCTATTAATTCGGCCATACAGAGACAACAAGTATTAGGTTTGCCCAGACCTGCTGTGATTTTTATGTCGCCTCAGGGTGCTCCGCTTAACCATAAGCGAGTTATGGCGATGACTGAGCATGCAGGTTTGGTGGTTTTGTGTGGCCGTTATGAAGCCGTAGATCAGCGTTTGCTTGACCGCTGCGTAGACGAAGAAATCAGCCTCGGTGATTTCGTTCTGTCCGGCGGTGAATTACCTGCTATGGCCCTAATGGATGCAGTTATCAGGCAGTTGCCAGGTGTGTTGCATGACGATGCATCGGCAGTGGAAGACAGTTTCGTTCATGGTCTTCTTGATTGTCCGCACTACACGCGGCCAGAGATTTACGAAGGTTTAAGCGTACCGGCAGTGTTATTAGGCGGGCATCACGCAGAAATAGAGAAATGGCGACGTGAGCAGGCACTTGATGCCACTCAACGTAAGCGTCCTGATTTGGTAAACAAGGCGCGCGCAGAAGGGTTGCTTACGAAGGCTGATGAGGCCTTTCTAAGACGAAGTAAGTAGTTAGTCGTGGGGTTGGGTATAGCCGTTTGTATCCCGCCCTGTTATGTGTAACTCATCCTCTACCGGGCATGGAAATTTTTGGCGCCGGCATGATGCAAAGGAGCAAACAATGGATCTGATCCAACAATTAGAGCAAGAAGAAGTCGCCCGACTGGCTAAAAACATCCCAGTTTTCGGACCCGGCGACACCGTTATCGTCAACGTCAATGTGGTTGAGGGTAATCGTAAGCGAGTTCAGGCCTATGAAGGTGTTGTGATATCACGCCGCAATCGCGGTTTGAATTCCAACTTCATCGTACGTAAAATTTCGTCAGGCGAAGGTGTAGAGCGTACTTTTCAGTTGTATTCACCACTGATCGCTTCTATTGAAGTAAAACGTCGTGGTGATGTACGTCGCGCTAAGTTGTATTACTTGCGTGAACGTTCAGGTAAGTCAGCGCGGATACGCGAAAAACTGCCTAGCCGTCGCACAGCTGAGCCTACAGCGGAGTAAGCTAGTCATTTACGGCAAACCAAAAGGGCACCGAGCGTGCCCTTTTTCTTTTTTTGAGTGTCAATGAAAAATCCGTTTGACCCCACAACCGCACCTATTGATTCACTGGCAGCTGAGCATCCATTGCATTCGGATCGCTTAAATCCTGAGTGGTTACGCAATCGTTTTCGTCAGCCAGCGAAGTGGTCGCCTGAGTTTACAGATGAGCACATGCTGCGTGATAAGCAACGAGTGCCAGTACCAGCGTCAGTGCTCGTGCCGCTGGTCGTGCGGGAAGGCCATTTGTCCTTGCTTTTGACCCAGCGCAGCGCGCATTTGCATGATCATGCCGGTCAGATTAGTTTTCCTGGTGGCCGAGTTGATCCAGACGATCAGGATGCAGTCGCGACTGCCCTGCGCGAAACCGAAGAGGAAATAGGTTTATCTCGCCGTCATATCGAGGTGATAGGTTCGCTGCCAGACTATTTCACAGGTACCGGTTTTAGGGTGACACCCGTGGTTGGTTTGGTCCATCCGCCATTTAAATTAGCTGCGGATGAATTCGAAGTTGCAGAGATATTTGAAGTGCCAATGAGCTTTTTAATGGATGGCAGCAACCATCAGCGCCGTAGCGCTGAGTTTCCTGGTGTACCTGGGCGCAGGACATTCTATGCGATGCCTTTTCAGCATTATTTTATTTGGGGAGCGACCGCTGCAATGCTCCGGAATCTCTATCATTTTGTGCGTGCCTGATTACATTTAGACGCAATACATGCGCGAGACTGCACCGTGTAATTAGCCACAACAAGCACTTATTTAATAAAAGCGAGATATTTCTTACGTAACTGGTTGAAGCTTGCCCTCTTCGCTTTATTAGCCTGCGCTAAGCACGGCTGAGCAGGATCGCCATAAAAATAACAATAAATCAGTCCGCACCTTACTCCGGGTATGATTTGTTTTTAGTTTCGCTTATGATTTAACCGAACTTCCGGCGCCGACTATGACTCTGTTTTCTATACTTTTGGTCTTATTGATTGAACAGTTTCGCCCTCTACGCGCGGACAATCCTATTTATGCAGCAATACGCGTGTTCGCAGCGCGTATCGAGCACAGTTTCAATGCAGGGCGGCCAGAACATGGTCGCATGGCCTGGTTGGCTTTAATGTCTGTCCTGGTAGTGCCCACCTTATTGATTTACTGGTTACTGGCTCTGGTAGGGCCACTAGCGCAATTTATATGGAGTGTCCTGATTGTTTATTTGACGATGGGTTTTCGTCATTACAGTCATTACTTCACGGCGATACAAGTAGCGCTAAATAACGGCGAGCTGACCGAGGCGCGTCATCTTCTTGCCGAATGGACTGGTCATGATGTGCGTGACCTTGATTTTCAAGACGTAGCACGGTTATCAGTGGAAAATGCACTCATTACGACCCACAGACATGTCTTTGGTGTTTTCTTGTGGTTGTTACTTCCCATAGGGCCCGCCGGTGCCGTCATATACCGCTTGGCTGAGTATCTGGCGCGTGCGTGGAATGAGCCAGATCATCTGCGTCAAGAGTCCTTCGGTCTATTTGCAAAAAAAGCATTTGACTGGATTGATTGGCTTCCAGCTCGGTTAACTGCAATAGCGTTTGCAATTGTTGGTAATTTTGAAGATGCTATTTATGCTTGGCGTAACTTTGCGCATCGCTGGACGAGCCAAACAACCGGGATTATTTTATCGGCCGGTGGTGGTGCTATGGGTGTACGTTTAGGTACGCCAGCAGAATACGCACCAGACGCACCTGAAATAGATATCACTCGCTACGATTCTTCCCGCTCAGAGGCAGAGGTCTTGCCTGGAGAGGAACCCTCGGCGCGCTCATTGCAAAGTACCGTAGGCTTAATCTGGCGTGCACTTCTGCTATGGATTTTGCTGTTAGTACTTGTTTCGGTTGCTAATTGGCTGGGCTAAAACATATATGTTGTTGCGTAGTCACGCACTAGATTTTTTGCGCGGGAACTCTAAACGTTATAAGTGCCGATCCCTAGCGAGTTAAGCCTTAACGTCTGTTACAAAAAATACTCAAGCAGCTTTGTTTCCTATCTTATCTTCGGTAAGATAGTGAATCAGCGTATCGCGATATACGGCCGCCATTACCTCTCTGTTTGACATCCTGCCTGCCTCATGGCTGATCCGAATTCAGAATCATCTAACGAAGTAACCGACTTCATTATCCAGGGCTTGAACAGTAAGGGTAAACCTTTCCGTCCTAGCGACTGGGCAGAGCGCTTATGCGGAATCATGTCACGTTTTAATCCGGATGCTGGCAATGGCTACGATCTTCACTTGCAGTATTCCCCTTATGTACAACCCGCACTAATCGAGGGTGTGCGCTCGGTATTGGTCGATGCAAAGTTGTATGACCTTGAACCCATGGCCTACTACTTCATGCGCAGCTTCGCCAAAGATAATGATCTGACGATTATCGAAGCCTGCTTGCTTCCAAAATAAATACGAATCCATTCCCAAATTAAATAGAGTGTGGTTTTCCTGCTGTGGGTATTACGACCAGCTCGTTTTACTCGTTACAGTAGTAATCAGTAAAACAGCTCTTCTTAATGTCAGTTGAGCTGTCGATTACAAATTATCTATTTTCAGCCAAACCTAGTCAGCAGTACTTAAGCATCATAAAAATTCTTAAACCGCACTATTGGTCGGTAATAGATCGATTATTCGAACTGTTAATGAAGCCACTAGCATCCTGTGCGATTTCATTACATTAGATTCAATCTGTTGCCCTGATTCACTTGGCTAGTCTATCAACCATGCCGAGTTCCCGAATGATTGCAGGCTTTAGCCTGATCGAATTAATGGTAGCGCTAGTCATCGCTAGCATATTGGCCGCCTTTGCAATGCCAGCCTATCGTGATCACATGATACGTAGTGCCATCCCTCAAGCAACAAGTGGTTTGAGTTTGTTTGCTATGCGTATGGAAGAGTATTACCAAGACCATCACACCTATGCTAGCGGTGACAACTGCGGTGCTAGCACGCTAGTAAGTGAGCGGTTTAATTTTAGTTGCTCAATCGCATCATCTGGTCAGTCGTATTTACTGACTGCTGTTGGAAATAGTGGCGATTTGACTGCATTATCGTACACCCTCAATCAGGCAGGAGAAGCAAGAACGATAGCTTTGCCTGAGGGTTGGGGAACTGTACCTGTCAATTGCTGGATCAACAGAAGAAACGGCTCGTGCTGACTGCGCAGCCTATGGACGATAGTTCCGCATTCACGATAATCGAGTTATTAATTACCTTGGTAGTTATATCTGTCGTACTTGCCACGGGTACACCTTCGGCTGTGCGATGGGTTCGCGCTATGGAAGTTCGTAGCAGTGCAGAGAGTTTGCGTAGTGCTCTTCAGCGTGCACGTGCCGAAGCAATAGCACGCAATACGCGCATACGAATAAGCCTAAGTGATTCAAGAGGTGTTCCTGGCTGGAGCGTTACCTGCGTCTACGCCACGGCTGCATGCCCTTCGCCGCTACTGGCTCACCCACTGGAGGCAAGTAGTTTGGTGCGATGGGGTGGAGCGCAGCTAGCTGGATCATCGAAAACAGACACTGCACTAAGAGCAGGTGTGGCCTTACCCGGTACGCTAGATTTTTTTCCTTTGGGAGATGTCCCGCAAGTCATTAGGGGTACAGACATTGCACGCGTTGATGTCATTCATTCTGCTGCAGGGGATGACGTACGTCTTGTTTTAAAAGTAGACGGCGCAGGCACTATTCGTTTGTGTAATCCAGCGCGTCCCACTGCCCATCCCGAAGCCTGTCATTGATGTCTGATAAAGCCTATTTTTTTCAATACAAACATGGCAGTGGCTTGCTTGAAGGCTTACTCGCGATCTTTTTGTTTTCAGTCGGTTTACTAAGTTTATTAATGCTGATTACAGCAACGCATATAGAAACTAGTAATGCCCGGTACCGTATAGAAGCAAGTTTGCTGATCAACGAGTTGGTATCGCATATGTGGATAGGCGATCACTCATTAGCCGGATTGAGGAGCCGCTACAAAGATACGACATCTGCTGATTATAAAAGCTGGTTTGCAACAGTTAGTCACCGTTTACCTGGTGTGTCTGCAACTATGAATACGCCACAGATCACTATTGATGATGCGCGCAATGTGACAGTTAGTCTTCAATGGCAAGTGCCAGGTGACAATAAATCACATCAAATGATAGTGCGGACATTAATTACCGATTAAAACGTGGCCAAGTACTTACAAACTCGATTATCCAGAGGCGTAGGGCTCACCGATCTAATGGTTGGATTAGCGATAGGCTTATTGACTATGCTGATCATTCTTAAAGTAGCTATCTTATTTGAAGCACGTCGAAAATCAACCGTCGGAATAGTGGATGCGCAGCAGAATGTAGCTATCGCTGTTAGCTTGATATCACGAGAACTACGCATGGCCGGTCAGGGTCTAGGACCAGTGGATAGTCTAGGTTGCTCAATCGCTCATGATCTTGGTAAGTCACTTGGTGAAATCTCGCTTGTACCTGTCATTATCATCGATGGCAATAAAGGAGTGCCAGATGAAATCAGAATTTTTTCCAGTGCAACAAGACAAATCACAGTGGCTTCTTTTTTACTAAATGCGCATGCAGCATCCGATAAATCAATGCAGATTGATAGCACGCTCGGTATACAAACCAATGACTACTTACTGCTTTATGAATCAGGAAAGCCGTGCAGTTTAGTTCAAGCGACAGCTATATCGCCAAGTGCGTATCGGGTAGATCATTCATCGATGCCATTCTTATCGACAGCCAACAATGGCACAGGTAATTTGAGGGAAAGCCTTGCCGCTTCAGATTATGCCGCAGGCTCTCTGGTGATTAATCTCGGTTCACTTCATCTTGTACGTTATGCGACAGATAGTAATAACCATCTTCAGACATCGCGATATATCTGGACATCATCTTTGTGGCAAACAGCTGGGATGGCATCAGGAATAGTCAGTCTTCAAGCTCAATATGGATTTGATGACCGCTCTGGACTACAAACTTCACCACAAGTAACTTTCTGGAGTTCATCCTTGATTGATGCCGATGGAAATAAAAAAATTGGTGATGCCAACGATTTAAAACGATTGATTGCAATACGATTTGCAGTTGTTGCTCGTAGTAGTGAACGCAACGATCAGGGTTGTAACGCTGATCTACCGCAATGGACAGCAGGTGATCCATCTACTGGAAAATTGAAATTAGTGGATATCGATTTAACTCATGTAGCTGACTGGAATTGCTACCGTTATCGCGTATTAGAAGCTGAAGTTCCTCTTCGTAATTTAATCTGGAATGATTCATGAAGTTACATCGGCAATCCGGTGCGAGCTTGGTTGTTACGCTGGTTATGTTAATTATTATGAGTTTAGGTGCCATAGGCTTAGTTCGTTCAATTGATGCTAGTTTGATGCTTGCTTCTAATTTGGCATTTCGTGAATCTGCCTTACTTGAATCAGATGCTGGAACGCAGGCTGCAGTCGATTGGCTTTTGCTCTGGGCGAACACAGCGAATATTAATTCTGATCAAGTACTCACAGGCTATTACGCCAGCGCACCGGATGGCTTAGATATCAGCGGTATGAATGAGGAAAGCTCATCAGCTGTGATTGATTGGGATGACACGAATTGCAAGCAGAGTTCAGCCGTGATTTGCCAAAAACCTGCACCTCTGCTGACAACCGGTAATTCAGGTAACTCTGTTCGATTCATTATTCATCGCCTTTGTCGAACGGCAGGGAATCCGACTAGCAGTGTCAATAGTTGTTTACTTTATCGAGTTGGTCAAAGCGGAGGCAGTGCAAAGGGAAGTATCAGCTATGGAGCAGCCTATCGATTTACTTCAACAGTCTCTGTTTATTATCGAATAACGATTCGTGTTCGTGGTCCGCGTAATACAACAGTGTTTACTCAGACATTAGTTCATTTCTGAGTATCTCAAAAATTAGTCAGTAATGACGAGTTAAGTTTTCTTTATATGAGTTTTTTTATCAATCTGGAGCATTAAATGGTTAATGTTCTTTTTCGATCAGCTTTGATAGGGCTGTTACTAGCAGTTCCACGGATGGTTTTTTCTGCGAATGATATAGCCTCTTTACCGCTAAGTTATCAGGTTGCATCGCAAGTTAAACCCAACATATTTTTTCTATTAGATGATTCAGGCAGTATGCAATCGAGTTATCTTGGTGATGAAGTTGTCACCAATGGTTATGAAAAAAAAATTGGTTATAGAAATCATTTATGCAATAAAATTTATTACAATCCTTCGATAACTTATGAAGCTCCAGTGCGAGCTGATGGAACGTTATACCCGCAACAAAATTTCACAGATGCTTTATACGACGGCTACAATCTTAATTCTATTACTGTTGATCTCTCTAGCAGCTTTACTGCTTGGCGAACAGCTACGAGCGTTTTACCCACACCCTCAAATACATCAACAATTAATTACCATAGCGACTGTTCAACGATTACTGGTGCAGATTGTGCCACTGGTGAAAAAGATTATCCTAATAAACCAGAACCAGCATTCTATTTTATCTATCAAGGATCACAAGCTAATCGATTGGGTGATGGATCATCGGAAGATCATTGTTTAAATTCATATCCATCACCCAATTGGCGCAAAGTGGTGGTGAGCAGTCGTTCTGGTTTAGCTTCTGTAGATGAGCGTATAAATTTTGCAAATTGGTATAGCTACTATCGAACGCGTATTTTGACTATGAAAAGTGCCGTTGGAAAAGCTTTTCGTGACATAGGAAATCAATTCAGAGTAGGGTTTTCCACCATAGGCTACAGTGGTGTGAATTCTGAGGATTCCAGATTTTTAAAAATTTCAGATTTCGATTTGGATCACAAGCAGCAGTTTTACAAAAAACTTTATTCGGTTGATCCATTGTCAAGCACGCCTTTGCGTGCTGCATTATCAAAAGCTGGACGTCTGTATGCTGGCAAATTGCTTACAGATGCGGAGGATCCTGTCAGGTTTTCTTGTCAGCAGAATTTCACAATACTCTCTACCGACGGTTATTGGAACACAAGCTGGGAGTCAGGTAGTTATGGTCCAAAAATGGTGGATGGTCAGACTGATGTTGGTAATCAGGACCATGATTTACCTCGCCCGATGTTTGACGGTGATTCCACTGCATCTCCTATTCGTGCGGCAAAGCTGACAATTCGTCCTAGCACCACAATAAATGCGCCCTACATGGTCATCGTTAGCATTCGTGTGGATGGCAAAAATTTACTGGGTGGTGTAACGGGTGTGTACATTGGTACTGATCTTGATTTGTCAGCAGCCAATCTTGCATGGTCTATCGCATTGAATATAACTAAAGAAGGTTTTCGTGCCATTGCACTCGGTAATGATGTGTACATTATCGCGCCGCCCACAGCCTCCCAAAACCTAGGAGCACCCGTAGTTGACTACTACGGAAAAATTGAAACGAGTGTCGAGTCATTCAAGGATATTCCACGCACGAACGGAACTAGTAACACGTTGGCAGATGTAGCTGCTTATTATTTTCGAAATGACTTGCGTCAGCCGCTGTTTTCTAATTGTCCCGCGGAGCGAGATGTGTGCACTAACAACGTGCCGATTGCTCCAGGCAGCCGTAATGGTAACTTTCAACATATGGTGACCCACACTGTCGGTCTGGGTGCATCAGGTAGTTTGCATTATCGTGAGGACTATAGTGAAGCCAATACGGGAGACTTTGAAGACATCGTTCGTGGACGTAAAGATTGGCCAGATCCCTTATTTAATGACAGCACAGCGCGTGTTGACGATCTTTGGCATGCAGCGGTAAATGGTGGAGGGCACTACTTTAATGCATCCAATCCAGAATCGTTAGCTAAGGCACTGTCGGGCACTTTATCCACCATACGCGCTTCGGTAGGGGCGGCTACCGCTGCATCGACCAGTAATCAGCAGCCGGTAGAAGGCGATAACTTAGTATTTTCTTCACATTATCGTAGTATTTACTGGGATGGGGATGTAGAGGCACGCCGTATCAACCTAAACGACGGCACTGTCTCCGCTCAGGTTGAATGGTCCGCTTCCTCTCAATTAGACAGTCGCGTTAGCAGTTTTTCGGATAAACGAAAAATTTGGGCACAGTCAACGACTAATGCAAGTCAATTGACAAAATTTGTGTGGTCTGATTTAAGTACGGCAGATAAAAATTTATTTCAAAATAAATGTACTGATTCAACAAAATTTTCACAATGCCAAAACTTAGAGTGGAGTCAACAAAGAGAGTTCACCGGAGAGCGACTTGTTAATTATTTGCGAGGGCAGTACGGCTTTGAAGACAGGGCAAATAATAGTCTGAGATTATTCCGTCGCCGTGATCATGTGCTCGGAGCGGTGATAAGTGCCCAACCCATATACGTTGCAAGGCCAGCGTTTCGCTATAGTGATGAAAATTACGGTGTATTTCGGGATGCGCTGCAGGCAAAGCGCAAAGGCATGTTGTATGTTGTTGCCAATGATGGAATGCTACATGCACTCGATGCTACTACCGGTGAAGAATCATGGGCTTTTATTCCTGCGGGAGTTTTGCCAGAACTCTACAAACTGGCAGATTTGAAATTTGGTCAACAGTCGACTTATCTGTTTGATGGGCCACCGGTCGTTGCAGATATTTGTCCTGGTACTTCCCCAGTGAGTTGTACCGATACTGCGTGGCGAACAATTCTGGTCGTAGGTTTAGGTTCCGCTGGGCGTGAATTTTTTGCTCTGGATGTCACCGATCCCGATAACCCTCAGTCACTTTGGCGATTTACTGCATCGAACGACAGCGACCTTGGCTATGCGATGGGTAAGCCTGTGATCACTAAGCGGCGTGACGGTCGCTGGATTGTTGCGCTTACGTCGGGTTACAACAATATTGAACCGGGTAGTGGCGAGGGTGTACTGTTTATTCTCGATGCTTACACTGGTGCAGTACTTCAGAAAATTAGAACAGGTGCGGGCAGTATTGATTCACCTGCTGGTCTAGCTCAGATAAATGGGTGGGTAGAATCGTCGATCGACAATACAACCAGTCGATTTTATGGCGGTGATTTACTGGGTAACGTTTGGCGTTTTGATATTGATGATCTCTATCCTCCCGCTGGCAATGAGGCGCTACTCATCGCCAGTTTGATTAAAGACCGTAAGGCACAACCCATTACGACTCGTCCCGAGTTGTCTGAGGTGCGCGTAGGTACGCAACATATTCCGGTAGTTACAATCGGTACAGGCAGCTATTTGGGGCTAAGCGATCTTACCGACAAATCTGTTCAAAGCATCTACACCATTAAAGATGAGCTGACTGGTACAGGTTTTGGAGATATACGTGCATCTGGAAAAATAGTTCAGCAGACACTAGTGCAAGGTACTGCAGCCAATGAATTAACAACCTCAACTACGCAAGCGGTTGATTGGCAAAATACGGCAGGCTGGTATGTAGATTTAAATGCTACTGCAAATTCTGGGGAACGCATAACACTCGATCCTGAGCAGCAACTTGGTATTTTGCGCGTGGTTTCAAATGTGCCAGATAAAAGAGCTTGCAGGCCCTCCGCTCAAAGTTGGATTTATGAATTCGATTATCAAACAGGTAGTTATTTACCGATGGCTACTGAAAAAGTAGTTGGACGAAAAATATCTGACAGTAATTTAATTGCTGGGAAACGAACATTAAAATTAGGAGAAAAAATTCTCAGTTTGTTGACCGATGAAAGCGGAAAAATCACTAGTATTAATAGCATTGTTCCTACCTCAGTCACCAACTCAGTCAAACGAGTTTCTTGGCGTGAAATAGATGAACAATAAAAATTATTTATTTTTTACAGCCTCACTGAGTATTCATCTCTCGCTAGCATTAGTAGTTTTTCATGCATTAACAGCGCATAAGGCTAAGATTTTTTTTGCGCCAATCAAAGTCACATTGGTAGGGTCGGCTACCCCTAAAACATCATCGCTAGCTATTGAGCGAATCAATGATGCATTACATTACGAATCAGTTGAAACGACAGAGGATATTCCACGGCCTGCAGTTGGTGTAGCCTATCTCCCAGTTTCGCAATTAGATGTTAAACCGCAAGTAGTTAAGGATATTGATCCTAACCTGCTTGAAAATTTCCATGGTGTGCAAGCACAATGGCTGAATTTCTTATTGCTAATTAATGAATACGGCGACGTTGATCAAGTCATTGTTGATCATACTCAGCACACATCAGATTTACCTGATCTTCTTGTAGACAATCTCAAGCAACGATTTTTAGAAGCTCGATTTCTTCCTGGAAGGCTGGACAATCAATCAGTTCGTAGTCAAATGCTTATACGTATTCACCTCGAATAAGCTTTGAAAATTAGGCTAGCGAGTCTTTAAGCGTAAACAATAGCCCAGGCATAGCTAAGATTGCCCAGCGGTTCAATTCATACCAATTAGCGTGGCACGCCTTTACGTACTAAGTTAACCACGGCAAGCAAAATAACAGCGCCCAGCAAGGACACCACAAGCGCGCCTAAACTAAAGTCGTTTTGATTGATCGTCCCTGTACCAAACAGCGGAGCCAACAGCCATCCCCCCACTAGAGCGCCTACCGTACCTACTGCCACATTGAGCACGATACCTTGTTGCTCCTCGGTCTTCATAATCACACTGGCAGCCCAGCCTAGTAATCCACCTACCACTATCCAGATAATAAAATTCATTTCGTCTCTCCAGTCAACTCTAAGGAAGACCGCTCCATCGGCAGCCCTCGCGTTAGGCATGCATGATGGTGGCTGGTTCAGCATGAATGCATTGCGCATGATCGTGATGAACCGAATCCTCATCAGTGCGTATGCTGACTAAGTGAGAAGATCAATCTTTGCCTCGTCTGGCAGTATTTCCAAGTTGGATGCACAATAGGACTTGTTGGAGAGAAGAAATTTCTCTTTTTGCATGATTACGTCAAACCAGCATTTTTCTAAGGAAGTCCATGCAGCACAAAAATAATACAGTCGGTCGTTGTAGCACTCTGGTGTTTTTTGCGTTATTCACTACGAGCATTCATGCATCCCCGTTGAAAATTGATGCTGCCAAAAGTTCTGTTACCGCAGTATTCAAGCAGATGGGTGTTTCAGTAGATACCAAGTTTAATAAATTTACAGCCCAGATTGATTACGACGCCGCCAAACCACAAAACGCAAAAGCTAGTGTGGATATAGATATCTTAAGTTTTGATTTGGGTGATCCGGATTACAACCAGGAAGTACAAAAAAAAGAGTGGTTTAATGGATCGCAATTTCCTAAAGCGAATTTCGTTTCAGGGAAAATTACATCGTCGACTCCTGGAAAACTCGATGTCACCGGTAAGTTGACCATCAAGGGAAAAACGACAGATGTAACGTTTCCACTAAATGTAAAGAAAGAAGGTACTGCTCAAGTATTTGAGGGTAGTCTGCCGATTAAGCGTTTAACTTTTAGTATCGGTGATGGGACCTGGAAAGATACAAGCGTTGTAGCCGATGAAGTCATTATCAAATTTCGTGTAGTTGGAACTCAATAAAAGGAAAGTCTCATGAAGGTAGTTACTTTGCTGATGGTAATTGGTTTGTCTCTGGGTGTTACCGCAGCATCAGCCCAAAGCTATACCATCGATCCTGGCCATACCTATCCCAGCTTCGAGGCTGATCATTTGGGCTTATCTTTTTGGCGGGGTAAATTCACTAAGAGCAGCGGTAAGGTGGTGCTCGATCGGTCAGCTGCTACCGGCGGTAGTATAGAAATCATGATTGATACTAATTCCATTGATTTTGGCCATACAAAAATGAATGAAAATGCTCGTGGAAAAGATATGTTTAATGCAGAAAAATTTCCAAACATTACATATAAAAGTACAGCCCTTAAATTTGACGGCGAAAAACTAGTATCTGTTGAAGGCGATATGACGTTGCTGGGCGTGACCAAGCCTATGTCATTAAAAATCAATCATTTCAAATGCATCATGCACCCATTACTCAAGCGTGAAGTATGCGGCGCCGATGCGTCTGCTCGCTTTGATCGTAGTGATTATGGTTTGACTTACGGTATTCCACGTTTTGCACCTGAGGTGAAATTACAAATACAAGTGGAAGCCATTCGTGCTGATTAATATTCCCTCCCATTGGTTTCTCACTTGTGCAATAGCGTTGATCACTGCAGTCAGTCATGCAGAAGTAATTGATCTTCATACAGGCAGCGAAGTCTCAGATACAGCTCTGGTAGAGATTTTAAAATCAGCTGACATCGTCTTGCTTGGAGAATTGCATGACAATAAATTTCATCATGAATTACGAGGTAATTTAATCAGTCGCTTTGCTGATTCCAAGCGTAGCGTAGTCAGTGAGCACCTGCCGTCACCATTACAGGTTACTTTTGCATCCGACACAAAGGCAGATTTAGAGGCTGCAGGTTTTGATCCTGAAGGTTGGGGATGGCCAGTACATCAGACTCTCTATGATCGTCTGCGGGAAAAAGGATTGGCTGTGTTCGGCGGTAATCTGCCCAGAGAAGAAGCGCGGCAGATTTTTTTGCAAGGTGCTAACGGACTACCTGAACGAATGGCAAAGACCTATGCGCAATCGCGTTTGGATGAAAAAAGTGAGCGCGCCTTAGATCGAGATCTCGTAGATGGTCACTGTGGTAAATTGCCAGACAAATATCTGCTGAGAATGCGATTTGCACAGCGGATCACGGATTTATCGTTGTCACATGCCTTGCTCGATCATCGTCCCGCCATACTGGTTGCAGGTAACGGCCATGTGAGAAAAGACTATGGTGTACCGCAAATTCTTCTTTCAGTCGCGCCCGAATTGCGGGTCGTTAGTATTGGTTTTCTCGAACGAGATAATAATTCGCCTGAACTACTAAAGTCGGTGCTGGGCAGATATGACTATGTTTGGCTGACTGAGCCTGCAGAGCGTACAGATCCTTGCGAAAATTTCAATCTCAAGTAATCCCCCTTAAAACAAAAAATTAGTAGAGGCCACGCATGTTTAGATCTTTTTTTATGAGCCGGCAGTGGGCATTATGGGCCTGGCCTGGTGCTGCACTCATTTTTTGCGGTACCTGGTATCAAGTACAGATCGATGTAAAGATCAATGACTGGTTTGGCAGTTTTTATGATGTCGTTCAAAA
>JAJTGE010000005.1 GCA_021298555.1 Oxalobacteraceae bacterium | reverse complement strand
AGTGCTTGTTTGGAATGACCTCGTGTATGCTGGCTACTAATGTGTGACTGCCCACACGAAACATGTTTAAATTTAGTTAGCCCAGCCTTGTGGACGACTGCTTATGCGAAAAATAGTTCTAATTGTCGTTAGTTTGATACTGCTATCAGGTGCGCTGACATCGGCTTATGTTTGGTTGGCATTGTCGTGGTCCTATTCCACTGGCGAGCGAGCAGGCTTGATGCAAAAAATTTCGCGTAAAGGCTGGCTATGCAAAACATGGGAAGGTGAGCTGTTGTTAACAAGTATGCCCGGTGCTATTCCAGAAAAATTTGAATTTTCCGTGCGCGATGAAGAGTTAGCAAATCAGTTGATGGAGCATACGGGCCAAAAATTAGTTTTGACTTATGCACAGCACAAAGGCATACCAACTTCCTGCTTCGGTGATACCGAGTATTTTGTAGAGAAAATGGTGGTCTTTAAAGAAAACAAAGTAGATTAGAGGAGTTACATTGGAACGATTTACTATTTCCCTGGATGATGAGCTAGCCCATGATTTTGATCATTTGATCGAAGAGATCGGCTACGAAAACCGTTCTGAGGCTGTACGCGATTTGATCCGGCAAGCTTTAGAAAAATCACGCAACGAAAGTGATCAGTCTAAGCACTGCGTCGCTGTAGTGAGCTACGTATACAACCATCACGAAAAAACAATGGCTGATAGGCTAATTTCAACCCACCACGATCATCACAGTATTGTAATGTCAACGATGCATGCTCACTTAGATCATGATAATTGTATGGAAGCCGTTTTTTTAAAAGGAAAGACGCAAGAAGTTCGTCATTTTGCAGGCCACCTTACTGCAATGTCGGGAGTCCGTCACGGCTCACTTAATTTGATTTCAGCGGATGAAGAAACGACCAAGCACAGTCATGGTCATTCAGGCAAACACACACACGCACATTTGAAACCTAAAAACTAATAGTTAATAAAATAAAAACTTATCTCTTTGCGTCAGCTTGTATGAAATAAATTTTTATCGTATGATTTTGTAAGAAAAATTATAAATTGTTCACATGATAATAAGAAAAAAGATTAACGGGCTTTGTTTAGTCAATCCCATCCGGAAAACCTACCTTTCTCAGCTGATTACATCTCTGCTGGTCATTTGTCCCGGTATTGCATTGGCTGATGATATTCGTACGCTACCTCCAGTAGAAGTCTTATCGCGTTACAGTTTGTTGGGCGCTGCTGATTCTGCGAACGAGGGTGCGGTTGGCCAAGCACAAATTAGTAATCGTGTCGTTGCAAGAACCGGTGAAGTACTCGAAGTCGTGCCTGGCTTGATCGTCAGCCAGCATAGTGGTGAGGGCAAAGCCAATCAATATTTTCTGCGTGGTTTTAATCTTGATCACGGCATGGATTTTAAAATTTCACTCGATGGCATGCCAGTGAATCAGCGCAGCCATGCGCACGGACAGGGATGGGCTGATCTGAATCCGCTGATACCTGAGCTTATTTCAGCGATTAATTATCGCAAGGGTCCCTATTATTCGTCCGAGGGTGATTTTGCCAACGCAGGTTCAGCCAATATTTACTATACCGATACTGTAGATCGCGGTATTGCCAGCGTAGGTTTAGGGCAGAATGGTTTTTACCGAACCTTGTTGGCGAATTCACCTAAATTTCATAATGGTCGCGTGCTGTATGGCTTAGAGTTATCTCACTATGATGGCCCTTGGGATACACCCGATAACTATCGCAAATACAATGGAATGCTGCGTTATTCCGAAGGTAACTCGGGTAATGGCTTCAACCTGACAGCGATGTCGTATTCGGGCAAGTGGAATTCTACCGATCAGATTCCGTATAACGATTATAAAAATGGCTTGATTTCTCGTTGGGGTTCTATGGACCCTAAAGGCAAAAACGGGGCCTCCGCAAACAGAAACAGTTTGTCCGGAGAATGGCGGCGCTCAGATGCGAGTGGAACCTTGCTTTTTCAAGCTTATGTGATTCAAAATTACCTTGATCTGTATTCAAATTTTGAATACTCACCTTCGAGTCAGTTTAATCAGCGCGATAGCCGGGTTACGACGGGTTTTAATCTTGTGCGAATGTGGAATATTGAGGGCTTGGGCAAGGAAGCTTCCAACACACTGGGTTTACAAGCTCAAAATGATGCAATTAATAATTCACTTAACAGCACGACAGCACGCGTACGTAATGCCACGTGTCAAAGTGTCATAGATCAGTGCCGTGGTGATCGTATATCACAAAGTAGTTTAGGTGTTTATGCTGAAAACCACGTTCATTGGAATGATTGGTTTCGCACTGTCGCCGGTGTACGTGGCGATTATTTTAGATTCGCTAATCGGGGTTTGAGCAGCTCAACGGGCGACAACAATACTGATACCGTGAATGACTTTATTGCCAGCCCCAAGCTTAATGTGGTGTTTGGCCCATGGGCAAAGACTGAGTATTACTACAGTGTGGGCAATGGCTATCATTCCAACGATGCGCGTGGTGTCACCATAGGATCCGGAAGACGCGCCGATGGTCTGGTCAGAACCTTTGGTCAAGAGGTTGGCATACGCACAGAAATCATTGAGGGTCTACAAACCACGCTGGCGTTGTTTCAACTCGATAATGCGTCAGAGATTGTGTATGTGGGTGATGCTGGTTTGACAGAGGATTCTGGTCGTCGCACTCGGCGTACAGGCTTCGAATTTAATAACTATTTCAAAGCCACGAACTGGTTAACTATCGATGCTGATTTTGCCTATGCCAAAGCACGATTTAGAGACGCAGGCGGAGGCGGAAAATATATTGAGGGTGCAGTTGAGGGTGTGGCCTCCGTTGCTGCCTTAATAGACAATCAGGGTCCCTATAGCGGCTCGCTGCAGCTGCGTCATTTTGGCCCACGTCCGTTGACAGAAGATAATTCACTGCGCTCGGATTCTACAACCACTCTTAATGGCAAGCTGGGTTATCGCGTCAGCAACGATACTAAAATAGAGCTGATTGGATTTAATCTACTCAATACGCAAAGCTCTGCAATTGATTATGCGGTTGACTCGTATACGGGGGTTGGTGGCACTGTGAATAACAATGGCCCTTATCGCGTATTTCATCCTATAGAATCACGCACATTTCGGGTAATGCTAATTTCCCGCTACTGATTCGTTATAACTATTTTCTTACCGCATAAGTAACTGCACGGACGACCAAAGGTGGGCATAGCTCTTTTATGGGTTGCAAAGCCCGCACTGAGTGGTGTTAATTCTTGTGCAGCCATGATTTGTTCAATAAAAAATCACTTTTTTATTCAGTCTGAAGTTGATCTAGTTCGTCAGTTAGTTTCAACCATTCTGATTCAATTTTTTCAAGTAGCTGTTTGTTTCTCACCTGTGCATCCAGTAATTTTTTTAGATCATCTTTGCGCGATGCATCATAGATAGTCTCATCTGCCAGAGCACTTTCTATCTCTTCTTGTTTTTTTGTAAGAGCACTGATTTCATTTTCAAGCTTAGCAAGCTTGACTGCCAAAGGTTTTTTTAGACTAGCTATGCGCTGCCGTTCTTGTGCACCCATTTTCTTTTGTTCACCGCGCTCGATTTTGGTGGTCTCTACAACCACCGGTACTGGCGTTAGGCGAGCGGCATTTTGAGCAGCTAATTTAGTCTTCAGCATCCAATCGCGGTAGTCATCCAAATCACCTTCAAATGGCGTCATCTTGCCATCAGCAACGATCACGAATTCATCCGAGGTTGCACGCAAGAGATGTCTGTCGTGTGATACCAGCAGCATAGTGCCCTCGAATTGAGCGAGAGCTTCTGTCAATGCTTCACGCGTTTCCAGATCTAAATGGTTAGTTGGTTCATCAAGAAGTAGCAAGTTAGGTCGCTGCCAGACTATCAAGGCCAAAGCGAGTCGTGCTTTTTCACCACCAGAAAAAGGCGCTATTGGACTTCTGACCATCTCACCGGGAAAGTTGAACCGTCCTAAGAAATTACGGAGTTCCTGTTCACGTACATCGGGCGCTATGCGCGAGAGGTGCATTAATGGCGAATCATCTGGTCGCAACATTTCGAGTTGGTGTTGTGCAAAATAGCCAATCACCAGACCTTTGCCAAATTGGGATACGCCATGTAGGGCTTGTATATCACCCGCAATCGTTTTAATGAATGTGGATTTACCTGCACCATTGACACCCAGTAAACCTATACGCTGCCCCGGCTGCAGCGAAAAATCGATTTGCGAAACGATGCATTTTTCTTCGCCATCATCGCTGCGATAACCTGCATCGACTTTTTCTAGAACTAATAGTGGATTGGGTGCTCGTTCAGGTTCGCGAAACTCAAATGAAAATTCGGCAGCAGCTCGTAAAGGAGCTAGTTCTTCCATGCGGGCCAGAGCCTTCACACGGCTTTGTGCTTGTTTGGCTTTGGAGGCTTTTGCTTTGAATCGCTCGATAAACGATGTTAGATGAGCGCGTTTACGTTGCTGCTTGTCGATAGCAGCTTCCATTAATTCGAGATGGGCTGCACGCTGGCGCTCAAACGCACTGTAATTACCGCTATAGCGTTTTAATTTTTTATCATCGACATGAACCGTTACATTGGATACACCGTCTAAAAAATCTCGGTCGTGAGAAATAATTAATAATGTGCCTTCGTAACGCTTAAGCCATTCTTCCATCCAGAGTATGGCATCCAAATCCAAGTGGTTGGTTGGTTCATCCAGCAGTAAAAGATCGGACGGGCAGATCAGCGCTTGTGCCAAATTTAAGCGCATGCGCCAGCCACCAGAAAAGCTAGCTACAGGCATCTGCATTTGAGCTAATGAAAAGCCTAATCCGTTGAGTAATTGTTCCGCCCGTGAGCGTATGGTGTAGGCATCTGCGTCAGCCAACTTACCGTGGAGTTCGCCTATGTGATTGCCATCAGCAGCATCGCCTTGCTGTTCCAGTAGTTCGAGCTCGTGTTCTAGTGCGCGTAAGGTCACATCACCATCAATTGCATAGTCAAGTGCAGGACGATCGAGTGCGGGAGTTTCTTGGGCCACATGCGATACGCGCCAACTGCGAGGGAAATCGATGCTTCCCAGATCGGGATGGACTTCGTCGCGCAGCATGGCAAACAACGTTGATTTACCTGAACCATTAGCACCGATGAGGCCAATTTTTTCACCCGGATTGAGCGTCAGGTCGACAGACTCGAACAGAGATTTAGTGCCACGCATAAGTGACAATTGCTGAAGACGGATCATGTGAAACTAAGCAGACTAAATGCCGCGGTAAGAGGGTGAAAAAATATCACAGCTGATCAGCTGTAAGTAAAAAGACGGAGGCATCGCCAGCGCTAGTGGATAACCAGGTAAGACCTAGATCGTGGAAGGCTGTTTCAGCATGAGTAAATTCATTACCGATCTCTACGATCAATATGCCGTTGGTTGTTAAACGCTCTTTAGCGCCTTTCACAATACGACGCACTAAATCCATGCCGTCGTTACCACCGGCTAATGCCATCTGTGGCTCGTGGCGATACTCTGCGGGCAGTGATGCCATGGCTTTGCTGTTGACATACGGGGGATTAGAAATAATCAAATCGTATTTTTGTGGTGGCAGTTTTTCGTATAGATCCGATTCAATGAGATGAACACGCTTTTCTAGCTGGTAGTCTTCAACATTGCGTTTAGCAACCTCAAGTGCGTCAGTCGATAGATCAACCGCATCCACCCGAGCGTTTGGAAAGGCATCTGCCAGCATGATGGCCAGGCATCCTGAGCCAGTACAAAGCTCGAGTACATGATGAATAGTCCATGCATCACCTACCCAGGGCTGAAAATGTTCAGGTATGAGCTCGGCAATGTACGAGCGCGGAACGATTACGCGCTCATCTACATAGAATCGGTAATCTGTGAGCCAGGCCTCATTCGTCAAATAAGCCGCAGGTAGTCGTTCTGACGTGCGGCGATCGATGACGGCTAATACGGCTGCGATTTCTTCGGGCAGCAGTCTGGCATCTAAAAAAGGGTCAAGTTTGTCGATTGGAAGTTTGAGCGTATGCAGAATCAGATACGCGGCTTCATCATAGGCGCTGCTGCTGCCATGCCCGAAAAAAAGACCTTCGGTCATAAAGCGGGTAACCGCATGGCGCAGCAAATCTCGCAAGGTATGGAACGGGTGGGTCATTGAGGCGTCCCGCTGGAGCAGGCATCAAAGCTATTCGGACTGCAAGGATACCGGAATTGCCGCACTGTTAAGTGAATTCCGATGGTTATTCCTAGTAAAGGTCACGTTTAAGGTGAGCCGGTAAATAAAAAATATTAAGGAGCTCTGTAGCAAGAATGACAGAGACGTTCCTGGCTTATTGCAAATGGAACGCTGAATTACAGCAGTAAATTTTCCAAGGTGCGCCGATAAATATTTTTGAGTGGTTCGATTTCTTCTACCGCAACATGCTCATTGATTTTATGAATGCTGGCATTGGTGGGTCCACATTCTATGACTTGGGGGCAGATTTGCGCGATGAATCGCCCATCGGAGGTTCCGCCTGTGGTGGATAACTCGGTATCAAGCCCCGTTTCGGTTTTGATGGCTGCAGCAATGGCGTTGCTGAGTTCTCCGGCGGGTGTGAGGAAGGGCAAACCACCGACAGTCCATGTGAGGTCGTAATTTAGTTCGTGTTTATCGAGCAAGGCATGCACACCTTGTTGCAAACCATCGACGGTACTCGCAGTGGAAAAACGAAAATTAAAATCTATTACGCATTGACCAGGAATCACATTTGATGCGCCTGTACCTGCGTGAATATTCGACATTTGCCACGACGTAGGCAAGTAATACTCGTTACCGGTATCCCATTGCACAGTAGCTAATTCAGCGAGTGCGGGCATGGCTAGATGAATAGGATTTTTTGCCATGTGAGGGTAGGCGATGTGACCTTGTATGCCTTTGATCACCAACTTGCCTGACATGGTGCCTCGGCGACCGTTTTTAATCATGTCACCGATGTGTTTGACCGAGGTGGGTTCACCGACGATGCAATAGTCGAGTTGTTCGCCGCGTGCTTTAAGTAAGTCGCACACGACAACGGTGCCATCGATTGCGGGGCCTTCTTCATCACTCGTAATTAAAAAGCCAATAGACCCGTTGTGATTCGGATGGCTGGCTGTAAATTCTTCCACTGCGACGATCATCGCCGCGAGTGAGGTTTTCATGTCAGCAGCACCACGGCCATACAGTTTGCCATCGCGATGCGTGGGCTTGAATGGATCGGATGACCATTGATCTAATGGGCCTGTCGGTACCACATCGGTGTGGCCTGCAAACACCAGCAGAGGTTGAGCTGTGCCTCGGCGCGCCCACAAATTAGTGACTTCGCCCGATGCGATGGTTTCACAGGTAAACCCTAACGGTGCAAGACGTTCTGCCATTTTTAACTGGCAGCCGCCATCAGCAGGCGTAACGGAATGCAGCGATATCAATTCTTCGGTGAGTGCGAGTGTCTTGCTCATTAGCGTAGTTGTTCTTCGTAGAGAGAGGCATCAAATCCAACTAATACATTTTTACCCTGGCACAGTACCGGGCGCTTAATCACACTGGGATTTTCCAGCATTAATTGCGTTGCACTGGCGGCAGTGGTGATGGATGCTTTGGTCGACTCAGACAAGCCGCGCCAGGTAGTGCCTTTTTTGTTTACCAAGATTTCCCAGGTAACTACCTTCAACCAGGCAGCAATGATGTCTTTGCTTAAGCCAGCTTTTTTAAAGTCATGAAATTCATAGGGTAACCCTTGCGTATCCAGCCATGTTCGGGCTTTTTGTACGCTGCCGCAGTTAGGTATACCGTAAACAGTAATGGGCATGGTTTGATTGCGATGTATGGATGGTCAGATTCGACCACCCAGTATGAAATTAGCTGAGAAATTAGTCGCGCAGTAATTCGTTAATGCTGGTTTTTGAGCGAGTTTTTTCATCAACACGTTTAACAATCACAGCGCAATACAAGCTGTATTTGCCGTCGGCTGACGGTAGATTACCTGATACCACTACCGAGCCCTCTGGGATGCGACCGTAGGTAACTTCGCCCGTAGCGCGATCATAAATCTTGGTTGATTGGCCTATGTAGACGCCCATAGAAATTACTGAGTTGGCTTCAACGATAACGCCTTCAACCACCTCTGAACGAGCGCCTATAAAACAATTGTCTTCAATAATGGTGGGGTTAGCTTGCATGGGTTCGAGTACGCCACCGATACCTACGCCACCAGAGAGGTGTACATTTTTTCCGATTTGCGCGCATGAACCAACGGTAGCCCATGTATCGACCATGGTGCCTTCATCGACATAAGCGCCGATATTTACATACGAGGGCATGAGCACGACGTTTTTACCGATGAAGCTGCCGCGTCTAGCCACCGCAGGAGGCACTACACGAAAGCCGCCTTGGGCAAAATCTTCAGGCGTGTAATTGGCAAACTTGGTTGGTACTTTGTCATAGAACTGCATACCGCCGCCACCAGGAATGGCAACGTTATCTTCCAGACGGAAGGAGAGCAATACCGCTTTTTTAACCCACTGATTAACTACCCATTGGCCGCTATCTTTTTGTGCCACGCGCAGTGATCCGGCGTTCAACTGTTCAAGTACGTCGGCAACGGCATTACGTACGTCAGCAGGTGCTGATTTAGGTGAAAAATTAGTACGCTCTTCCCATGCGTTGTCGATTAGTGTTTGCAGTTGTTGGCTCATGATTTTTTAATAGTAAGTAATTAGAAATTTAGGTGGCAAGTTTGCGAGTGAACTCTGCTATGCGTTGCGCTGCTTCTACGCATTCATCGACTTCGGCAACCAAGGCCATACGAATTCGGTTAGCACCTGGGTTAATGCCGTGCGCTTCACGCGCGACATAGCTACCCGGTAAAACGGTCACATTATATTCGGCGTAAAGACGCTTCGCGAATTCGGTATCGCTGATCTTGATGAGCTTATCAACCTTGGCCCACAGGTAAAAACCAGCATCTGGTAACGCGACGTCGAGCACGTCGGCCAGCATGGGCGTGACTTGATTAAACTTTTGTATGTACTTGGTGCGATTGTCTTCGACATGGGTTTCATCATTCCAGGCCGCGATGGAGGCGGACTGTATGGATGGACTCATAGCGCTGCCATGGTAGGTTCGGTAGAGCAAAAACTTTTGCAATATGCCTGCATCACCCGCAACAAAACCAGAGCGCATACCAGGCACATTGGAGCGTTTGGATAAACTGGAAAAAGCCACCAGTCGATCATATTTGCGGCCAAGCTTGTGAGCCGCTTCTAATGCACCCAAAGGGCGCTCATTACCAAAATAAATCTCTGAATAGCATTCATCCGATGCGATGACAAAGCCGTGTTTGTCTGACAAATCAAACAGGGCTTTCCATTCGTCCAGAGACAGCACTGCGCCAGTTGGATTGCCAGGGGTGCAAACAAACAGTAATTGCACGCGCGGCCAAACATCGGCGGGTACAGTAGAAAAATCAGGAGAGAAATTTCTAGTTGGATCCGAGTTGATGAAAAAAGGCTCGGCACCCGCGAGATAGGCGGCACCTTCATAGATTTGATAAAACGGATTCGGGCAAACCACCACGGCTTTGGCGTACGGGTCTATCACTGCTTGCGCTAATGCGAACAAGGCTTCACGCGAGCCGTTAACTGGTAACACTTCGCAGGATGGATCGAGTCGGGGCAGGCGATAGCGTTGTTCTAGCCAACCGCAGATGGCCGCGCGTAGTGCGTCGGATCCAGCGGTTGTTGGATAGCTGGCTAAGCCCGCTAAATTATCGGCGAGTGCCTTTTGTATGAAAGGCGGCGTTGGGTGTTTGGGTTCGCCAATACCCAGGCTGATCGGTCGACGGGCGCGGTCGGGCGAGACGTCGGCGAATAAGCGCCGTAATTTTTCAAAAGGATAAGGTTGAAGCTTTTCCAATAAGGGATTCACGGCTGGCGCTTTTGATGTTGATGTTCTGGCAGAGCGTTGTCTCAGGCGGCGGATTATACCGCTGTAACGGATACCGCCAAAGGCAAAGACTGAAAAGGATGGAAGAAACCCTTTTTGCCTACGCACTGGTAAGTACTTGATTTGTAATGACCCTACGGCCAGTAAAGTTAACGCAGACCGACCTTTCAATTGCAAGAACAGCAGAAAGTACTGAATATGATTGGTTTGGGACGACGCTGACGTCAGCGCCAAATCCTCAGATTGGTCGATATCGGTGGGTTCCAATGTTATGATTACCCTCTGATAGACATGACCGGGCATTCAATGTCCGGTTTCTGTTTTGAGAGCCGTTTAGTTGCAGCTGTTTAGATGGTAAACGGCCCACGTCCCCGTTTATTTGCGCCTTTTGTGTGTTGCGAAGCGGGCGGGTTCAAAAAATTTCCGATGTTCTTACGCTAACAAGTCGATCACGTGCGGTTAACTTCTATAAAACTCTCCGGATTTAAATCCTTTGTAGATCCTACTAATTTCCAGGTTCCTGGTCAGCTGGTGGGGGTAGTGGGTCCCAATGGTTGCGGAAAGTCCAACATCATAGACGCGGTTCGTTGGGTACTGGGCGAGTCCAAGGCGTCTGAGCTGCGTGGTGAGTCCATGCAGGATGTGATTTTCAATGGAACGACCAGCCGTAAGCCTGCAGGCCGAGCATCCGTTGAGCTTTTATTTGACAACGCTGACGGCAAGGCAGCTGGGCAGTGGAGCAGTTTTGCTGAAATCTCGGTAAAACGCACCCTCACACGCGATGGCACTTCTACCTACTACATCAACAATCAAGCAGTGCGTCGGCGCGATGTGCAAGATATTTTTATGGGAACGGGTCTGGGTCCCCGAGCCTACGCGATTATTGGTCAGGGAATGATTTCGCGAATTATTGAGGCACGCCCTGAAGAGCTGCGTATTTTTCTCGAAGAAGCAGCGGGTGTTTCCAAATACAAAGAACGTCGCCGTGAAACGGAAAACCGTTTGCAGGACACACGTGAAAACCTGCAGCGGGTAGACGACATACTGCGTGAGTTAAATACCAATCTCGAAAAACTGCAAAATCAAGCCGAAGTTGCGCAAAAATTTCATGTGCTTCAAGGCGAGCAGGAAGAAAAGCAAAAACTGCTTTGGCTGTTGAGAAAAAATGAAGCTCAGCAGGAGCAAGAAAAATTTGCGCGCGATGTAGAAAAAGCACAAACCGAACTCGAAGGTCAGACAGCGAAATTACGCCACATAGAAACTGAACTTGAGCACATGCGGCAAGCTCATTACGCTGCCGGCGATCGCATGCATCAGGCTCAGGGCGCGCTATATCAGACCAACTCCGAAATCGGCAGTCTTGAAGCCCAAATTAAATTTGTGATCGAATCGCGTTCGCGCTTGCAGACGCAATTAAATTCACTCTCGGCTCAACGCGAACAATGGCAACGTCAAGGTACGCAATTTCAGGAAGAGTTGGCACAATCTGAAATTGAATTGGAAGTTCATGTAACCAATGTAGCCGAGGCTCATCAGGCTATGCATCAAAAAGAGTCAGAGATGCCGGCTCTGGAAGATGCCTGGCGCGCAGCGCAATTGGCCACCACTGAATCGCGCTCGCGCATCATGCAGGTTCAGCAGCGCATAGAGCTCGAGTCAGCTCATCAGCGCAATGCCTCCGGAATACTGTCGGGTTTGACACTGCGTCGCGAGCGACTGACGCAAGAAAAAAGTGGATTGTCTGAGCCCGATACCAGTCAGTTGGATGAGCTAAAAGCGCACGTCCACGAAAAACAGGATTTGCTCGAGCGTGCCAATAATGATTTGCAAGCTGCACGCAGCCGCCAACCCGCACTGGAAAAAGAGCGTCGCGACGCTCAGGAGCAAGCCACTACACAAAACGCGCAGCACGCGCAGCTTGAATCCAGGTTGTCTACGCTAAAGCAATTACAAGACAAATTGCAGACCGAGGGTAAGGTCGCACCCTGGTTGCAAAAGCATGAACTTGGTAAGTTGCCGCGTCTGTGGCAAAAACTGAATATTGAATCAGGTTGGGAAACAGCACTGGAATCCGTGCTGCGTGAGCGCACAGGTGCTTTGGAAGTTTCTAACCTAGATTGGGCCAAGGCTTTCTTTACTGATTCGCCACCGGCTAAGTTGTCACTTTTTTCGTTGTCTGGAACTGCGCAGAGCCTTGATGCCCCGCCAGCCGGCCTGACTCCGTTGATTACTTTGTTGCAAATGGACGATCCCGGTTTACGCGCACTCATGCAAGATTGGTTGCATGGTGTGTACGTTGCGCAGGATGCAACTACCGCATTGGCCGATCGAACAAAACTTCCTGCAGGTACGTGCTTTGTTACGCGACAGGGGCATGTTGTTAGCAAACTTTCTGTGCGATTTTATGCAGCAGACTCTGAACAAGACGGCATGTTGGCACGTCAACTGGAAATCGATAATCTGGTGCGTCAGGTGCGTGGACAACAGTTGCTGGCAGATGAATCCCGTCAGCATTCAGTGCAGGCCGATGCGGCGTTCACGCAAGGTACGTTGCGCTTGGAAGAGCTCACTCGCGATGTAGCTGCATTGACGGATGCTTTGCATGCTCTGCAAATGGAGCTGTTACGTCGCAATGAAATATTAGAGCGCTTTAGTCAGCGTAGCACCCAGATTGCAACCGATTTGTCCGAGATTTCTGCTCAGGAAGCTGAACAAAAACAAATCATGTACGAAGCAGAAAATGCACTTGAACAGCTCGATGTTGAGTTAAGTGAAGTGCAGGAAAAGCATGAAGACGGTCAGACGATTTATCTGGAACACGAAGCCAAGCTAAACCAGGCACGCGAAACCTTGCGTGAATTGGGTTTGGCGGCTCAGCAGGCAGAGTTCTCTCTCCGCTCACATGAGAACCGCATAGAAGAACTAAAACGCAGTATAGGTACAGCACAAGAACAATCAGCTCAGCTCTATGCCAGCATGGAACAGGGTACGCTGGAACTTGAATCGCTCGATGATCAGGCAGCACAGGCAGGATTGCAATCGCTGCTGGAGCGTCGCAGCGAGCAAGAAGCGGTGCTGAGCAATGCGCGCCACGAACTTGATCAACTGACTCAACGATTGCGTGGACAGGATGAATCCAAGTTGGCCGCCGATCGTGAGTTGCAACCTATGCGCGATCGTATCGTTGAACTACAACTCAAAGAACAAGCCGTACGGTTAAGCCAGGAACAATTTGCTCAGCAACTGGCCGAGGCGCAGGTCGATGAAGCGGCGCTGTCTGAGAAGCTAACACCGGATATGCGCCCATCGTATTTGCAAGGCGAGGTTACGCGTTTAACTAATCAAATTAATTCGCTCGGTCCGGTCAATATGGCGGCGTTGGATGAGCTGGCTCAGGCCTCTGAACGCAAAAATTTTCTGGATGCGCAAAACGCAGATCTTATTGAAGCCATCACTACACTAGAAGATGCTATTCACAAAATTGATATAGAAACGCGCGACCTGTTACAGGACACGTTCGACAAGGTTAATCACCACTTTGGTCAGTTATTCCCTGAATTGTTTGGAGGCGGTAATGCCAAACTGGTGATGACAGGCGAACAAATTCTGGATTCTGGATTACAAGTCATGGCTCAGCCGCCCGGCAAGAAAAATGCAACCATACATTTGTTGTCGGGTGGCGAAAAAGCGTTGACAGCAACAGCTTTGGTTTTCTCGATTTTCCAGTTGAACCCAGCACCTTTCTGTTTGCTTGATGAGGTGGATGCGCCTTTGGATGACGCTAATACAGTACGTTTTTGTACCATGGTTAAACGCATGGCTGAACAAACTCAATTTTTGTTCATCTCGCACAATAAACTTGCGATGGAGATGGCTAACCAGTTGATAGGCGTGACTATGCAGGAGCAGGGCGTATCGCGTATCGTTGCCGTTGACATGGAGTCGGCGGCTAATTTAGCCTCCGACGTCCAGGCGGCTTGATTTTTTAGTTCACGTTCGGTTTGAGATTACTAAGCTGATTGCTCACCCCGGGAACTAATCTGCCAGTGTGTTTAGTCCCACAACTGAGCCGATCGTGCCATTGCAGCACGTTTCTGATAGTAGGCTTCGTTTTCTTCTGCCTCTCGCGCTCGGGCGTGTTCTACGGAAGCACAGATAAGGTAATGTTCTTCGGCTCGCTTCAACCACCACTGACGCATTTTGCGTAACAGTAGTTTTAAAGTGAGCATGGTCAGAGTGTGTAGCTTGATCTCAGTGGTCTCGCGCACGGTATGGCCTCCTGTTGGGCTCGTTGACTGTTGATTATCATAATGACAATAAAATTATGTGATCTTGATATCTGTCAATAATGAGTTAGAGCAAGAACATGGCTTTAGTGGCAGAACGACGAGGCTTATGATTTTCCAGTCTGGGCATCTTTTACAATAAGGTTGGTGCGTAGTTTTTGAGGACGCACTCAGGGTGCCGCTTTTTTTCTATTGCAGTCGGAGAACATTCAATGACAGAGTTGCAGACCAGTCTGATAGTCATAGGCGGAGCCATCGTGGTGGGGGTTGTGTCGTACAACAAGTGGCAGGAATGGCGCGCAAAAAAATCCGTAGAGAAGGCATTTTCACCTTTGGAGGAAGATGCGCTCATGGGTGTTAGGCCATTGCGGGGTGCTGAACGGCACGAGCCTGTGCTGAATCCTGATGACGTCGCCGGTGCACATGCACTTGATCACGGCCATGACCACGACGCCTTTATCGAAAGCGTAGCCAAGCCGTTTCCATTGGACACCTTCATAGACTGCATTATTCCAGTGGCCCTGGGTTCCCCTCTGCGAGGAGAAAAAATCTCGAGCGCATTTCATCAGCTGCGTCTGGTGGGTAACAAGCATGTCGAGGTTATTGGTGAAACCGATACGGGCGACTGGGAGAAAGTTGCGGTGGGTGGCGTATATCGCAACCTGCAGGTGGGAGTACAACTAGCTAACCGTCATGGTCCGCTGTCGGAGCTCGAATATTCTGAGTTGGTGACCGGTTTAGATTTGTTATCGGATGAACTGGATGCGACCCCTGAATTGCCGGATATGCCAGAAATCATGGGTTTGGCAAAACGTCTGTTCCAGTTAATCCATGAATTTGATGTGCAACTCTCAATTAATGTTCGCACTAAGGGGGCAGCATGGTTGTTGTCGACTTTGCGACCAGCACTGCAGCGCCAGGGTCTTGAGCTGCGACCTGACGGTCGATTCATCATGCCTGATGGCGACGGCGGTATTTTGTATGCGCTACTCATGAATGCTAATCCTGCCGACGACACCAGTAGCCAGGTGACGTTGCTGTTGCCGGTAGCAACCGTTGCTCCTGAACGCGAAGCTTTCAAATCCATGAGTGCCTTTGCTAAATCACTGGCAACCCGACTCGCAGGTGTCGTGGTGGATGATGCTGGTGAGCCACTTTCAGATACGGCACTCGACGCCATAGCGCAGCAGATAGATTCATTTTATGGAGCCATGGAGCAAACAGGTATTTCACCAGGCTCTGCCCGGGCACAACGCTTATTTGCCTGATGGGTCAGGATGACTTATTCGGCAGCTCCGTTAATGAGCCGCAGGCCTACGATGTAGCAGCTCGTGCGGAATGGTTGCGTAACGAGCTCAACCGTCATTCACACGCTTACTACGTTCTGGATAATCCCTCTATACCCGACGCGGAATACGACCAGCTGTTCCGAGAGCTTCAAGAACTCGAAGCAAAACATCCCGAGCTCATTGTTTCTGATTCACCCACCCAGCGCGTAGGCGGTGAGCCATTGCCCGAGTTTCATCAGGTGCGACATGAAGTTCCTATGCTGTCAATTAACAATGGATTTTCTGAAGAAGATATCCAAAATTTTGACAGACGGGTTCGCGAAGGCCTAGGCAATGATCATGACATACGTTATGCCTGTGAACTTAAGTTTGATGGACTCGCGATTAATTTGCGCTACGAAAATGGGCTGCTGGTACAGGCCTCCACTCGTGGAGATGGGTTCACTGGTGAAGATGTCACGGTCAATATTCGTACAATACGATCCATACCTCTGAAGCTACAAACAACGACTCCTCCTTCATTAATTGAAGTACGCGGCGAAGTACTGATGTTCAAATCCGATTTTGCCAAACTCAATCAGCGTCAACGTACAGCAAACCAAAAAGAATTTGCCAATCCTCGCAATGCTGCTGCCGGAAGTTTGCGACAACTGGACTCGCGCATAACAGCTCAGCGTAGCTTACGATTTTTTGCCTATGGAATAGGGCGGCTCGATGGTGCGCCTATGCCCACACGCCACTCAGCATTACTTGACTGGTATCAGAGCTTGGGTATTGCTGTATGCGCAGAACGCACGGTCGTGTCGGGCGCACAAGGCTTACTCGATTTTTATGCCGTCATAGGTCAACGCCGCACGCAACTACCGTATGAGATTGATGGTGTTGTTTATAAAATTGATGACATCGAACAGCAAAAAATACTGGGCTATGTCTCCAGAGCTCCACGTTTTGCCATTGCCCATAAATTTCCAGCAGAAGAGGCCACGACAACCGTGCTGGATATAGAAATTCAAGTGGGTCGCACTGGCGCGTTAACACCTGTGGCGCGACTGGCGCCTGTTTCCGTAGGCGGTGTAACGGTTACGAATGCGACTTTGCATAATGAAGATGAAGTTCGTCGTAAAGATATTCGGCTAGGCGATTGCGTGATCGTGCGGCGTGCGGGAGATGTGATTCCCGAAGTGGTAGCCAACGTGCCTGAACGACGCCCTGACAATGCGATTGAATTTGTGATGCCTACGGCCTGCCCTGTTTGTGGTTCACCTATCGTACGCTTAGAAGAAGAAGCTATCGCTCGTTGTTCCGGGGGCTGGCTGAAATGTGCTGCACAACGCAAAGGTGGTCTGCTGCATTTTGTTTCGCGTCGCGCTATGGATATAGAGGGTCTGGGAGAGCAACTAGTCGAGCAGTTAGTTGACAAAGGTTTAGTCAACACGCCCGCTGATTTTTACCATTTGACCTTGGATACGTTGTCCGACTTAGACCGCATGGCAAAAAAATCGGCACAAAATGTGCTCGATGCATTAGAAAAATCGAAAACAACCACATTGGCGCGATTTATTTACGCATTGGGTATTCGTCATGTAGGTGAATCAACAGCAAAATCCTTAGCCAAGCATTTTGGTAGTTTGGATGCCTTGCTTGCCAGCGATGAAGCTCGGGTGTTGGAAGTGGCTGATATTGGTCCAGTAGTTGCGCTATCAATACTGAGTTTTTTTTCCGATCCATTGAATCGGCAATTAATCGATCAGCTACGCGCATCAGGAATCCATTGGGAAGAAGGTGAGCCCGAGCAAAGCAATGATCTATTAGCGGGAAAAACCTTTGTATTAACGGGTACGCTACCTACGCTAAGTCGCGATGATGCACGCGCCATGATAGAAGCAGCCGGTGGAAAAGTGGCCGGCTCAGTCTCGAAAAAAACAAGCTATGTGGTCGCTGGTGAAGAAGCGGGTAGCAAACTTACACGCGCCGAAGAATTAGGTGTTGTGATACTAGATGAAGAACAGTTTTTGAAATTAGTGGAGTCAGGTTCATGATCAAAATCACCAAAGCAGTATTTCCTGTGGCGGGCTTGGGCAGTCGGTTTTTGCCTGCGACTAAAGCACAGCCCAAAGAAATGCTGCCTATCGTTGATAAGCCGCTGATTCAATACGCAGTTGAAGAGGCTGTAGAGGCGGGAATTACTGAAATGATCTTTATTACGGGTCGCAATAAACGTGCGATTGAAGATCATTTCGATAAAGCCTACGAATTGGAAGCCGAACTCGAAGCAGCGAACAAGCAGCAGCTGCTAAAAATGGTTCGTGAAGTCATACCCTCCCACATCAACTGCATGTACATACGTCAGGCGCAGGCATTGGGTTTGGGCCATGCGGTGCTGTGCGCACGTCCTATTGTGGGTGAGGATCCTTTCGCTGTATTACTAGCGGACGATTTTATGCAAGGTGAACCTGGTGGCCTCGGCGTTATGGCACAGATGACTGCGCAATTTCAGCGCGAGCAAGCCAGCTTGTTGGCGGTACAGGATGTGCCACGTGAAAATACAAAACAATACGGCATAGTCAGTACCGAAAAATTTACTGATCGCCTAGAAAAAATCAAAGGCATTATCGAAAAGCCTGCACCTGAAAAAGCACCCTCAACTTTGGCGGTAGTGGGTCGCTACGTTCTTACTAATCGTATTTTTTCTTGTCTTGAAAAATTAGGTAAGGGAGCGGGTGGAGAGATACAGCTCACCGATGGTATCGAAGCCTTGATGCAGTACGAGACGGTGTTGTCGTATCGTTATATGGGGCGACGCTTTGATTGTGGCTCGAAATTAGGCTATTTGCAGGCATCCGTTGAACTAGGTTTGCAGCACCCTGAGACCGGCGCAGCGTTTGCTGAGTGGCTATCGCAGCATCAGAGCTAATTTATTGGGGGGACGACCATGGCTGTGCATGACATTCTTAAGATGGGTGATCCGCGTTTGTTACGCGAAGCTGAGCGTGTTACCGAGTTTGATACGCCGCAGCTGCATGCGTTGATTGCTGATATGTTTGAAACCATGCATGCAGCGAATGGTGCTGGATTGGCGGCACCTCAGATAGGGGTGAATTTGCAGTTAGTTATTTTTGGTGTCAGTAACAACGCACGTTATCCAGAAGCGCCGGCTGTACCAGAAACGGTGCTGCTTAATCCGGTAATTACACCCTTGTCGGACGACATGGAAGATGGATGGGAAGGATGTTTATCTGTGCCGGGATTGCGTGGCATGGTGCCCCGTTATAAGCGTTTGCGTTATCAAGGAGTTGATCAGTTTGGGAATGCAATTGATCGTGAGGTCGATGATTTTCATGCGCGGGTAGTTCAGCATGAATGTGATCATCTGTGGGGCATACTGTACCCAATGCGAATTACTGATTTTACTCAGTTTGGATATACCGAGGTGCTGTTTCCCGGGCTTGATCCTAACTCGGATGATTGACCTTATCGAGAGCATTTAAAAACGTTCGTTTTCGTCCAGATATCGCCATTGGCCCACGGGTAAGTCACCAAGTTTTACGTGCCCTATACGCACGCGTTTTAATCCTAGTACTTTGAGTCCTACTAATTCGCACATGCGTCGTATCTGACGTTTTTTTCCTTCGCGCAGTATAAAGCTTAGCTGATCATCATTTTGCCAGCGCACGATGGCAGGTCGCAGTGGTTTTCCATCCAGCGACAACCCATGATTAAGACGACGCAGCTCATGCTCGGGCAGCGTACCTGGTTTAGAGTATTTCACGCGAACCAGATATTCTTTTTCTATGGGTGACTCTTCACCTATCAAATGTTTGGCAATGCGGCCATCCTGCGTTAAAACTAGCAGGCCGACCGAGTCAATATCTAAACGACCAGCGGGCACCAGACTTTTAAGCTGGCCACCGGAAAACTGCAGCGGTACTTTGTCATCTGACCAACGATTTTCTGGTCGGACCAAGACAACGGCAGGTTTATAACCATCCTCAGCTTGCCCACTTACGTAGCCCATAGGTTTATTAATGAGCACCGTAACTCGGCGTGCTTGTTGTGCCTGCGCTTGTTTTTCTATCGTGATTTTTTGTTCAGGAAGGATTTTGCTACCTAATTCTGCGATCACTTTGCCATCAACGCGCACCCAGCCTTGGGCTATCCATTCATCGGCCTCGCGACGCGAACACAGGCCCAGTTCAGACATACGTTTAGAGAGACGAATAGGTTCAGTCATACCAAGGCTTATACGCGTAGTGCATTGAGTAAATCCGACTCGAGAGAAATTTGACTTCGTGCATTTGAAAGCACTGGGCCATCAACTAAAAAAACGTCTTCCACGCGTTCGCCCAGTGTGGCGATTTTTGCGGTGTGCAGATTAACCTTGTACTGAGCTAGCACGCTGGCGATGGAGTACAAAAGGCCAGTGCGGTCGCTGGCCGATATAGACAGCAGGTGGTATTGGCCGCGTTCGTCCGGTTGCAGATGCACCGTGGGTGTAATAGGAAAGGCACGCGAGAGGCGCGACAGTCTGGGTTTGGAGGGTGGGGGTAATTGTTTATCCGTTTGCAGCCATTGTTTGAGTTCGTGTTCAATAAGTGAAATAAATTCGCGGTAATTGTCGGCGTAATTAGGTTCACTAACCAAGAAAGAATCCAGTGCATAACCAGTACGTGTAGTCTGAATTTTTGCATCCAGAATGCTGAAATTCTTGCGATCGAAATAGCTGCAAATCAGAGCAAATAAATCTGGGCGATCAGGCAAATAAACAACCACATGCAAACCTTCACCCACAGGGCCTAGGCGGCAGCGAACTATCGGTGTTTGCGCATTGACATGCTCGCAAAGTACTCGAGTTTGCCATGCAATCTCGGCTGCATCATGTCTAAGAAAATAACCTACATCGAGTGTTTTCCAAAGGGCTTCATGCGCATTGGCGGGAAGGCCAAACAGACGCAGGCTAGCGATAGCTTCATGCTGACGATTTTGTAGTTCTCGGTCAGGCGAGGGTGCTTCACCACCCAAAACACGCAGACTCATGCGGTACAGGTCTTCTAGCAGTTTACCTTTCCATGCATTCCAGACTTTCGGGCTGGTACCACGGATGTCAGCTACTGTGAGTAGATATAGAGCGGTTAGGTGACGCTCATCTTTAACGGTATTTACAAATGCACGAATGACATCTGGATCGGAGAGATCTTGTTTTTGAGCGACTTGTGACATGAGCAGATGATGCTCAACCAAAAAAATCACAAGCTCAGTCTCTTGCTTGGAGAGGCCATGATCATTACAAAAGCGACGAGCATCTTCCTTGCCCAGGTGCGAGTGATCGCCTCCACGGCCCTTGGCGATATCGTGAAATAGTGCTGCGATATAAATCAACCAGGGCTGTGAAAAATTTGCCATGAGCTGGCTGCAGAAAGGGTATTCATGGGCGTGCTCTGGAATGGCAAACCGCCGCACATTACGCAGTACCATCAATATGTGCTGATCGACGGTATAAACGTGAAATAAATCATGCTGCATTTGCCCCGTAATACGGCGAAAGGCCGGCAGGTAGCGACCCAATATGGATAACTGATTCATCTGGCGTAATGCGTGGGTTACGCCTTTGGGGGATTGCAGAATTTGTAAAAACAAATAGCGATTGATAGGTGCGCGGCGAAAGCGTGCATCAATGCGTGAACGTTCATGCCAGAGCGCACGCTGAGTGCGCGCAGTCATGCCTTTGAGTTCACCATGTTGCTCCAACAACAGGAAGATTTCCAGCATCGCCGAAGGAACTTCTTCAAATAATTTGTCGTATCCAATGTCTATCATGCCGTTGACTTCATTAAAACGGACATTGACCGGGCGCGACACGCTAGGTTGCGGAAATAAATGTGCTTCTATATTTTGTAATAAGAGGGTATTGAGCTGAGTAACTGCTTTAGCAGCCCAGTAGTAGCGCTGCATTAGTACTTCGCAGGCACGTCGTGTTGATGTCGTCGTGAAGCCAAATGTCTCTGCTACAGCATCTTGCACATCAAATACCAACCGATCTTCGCGTCTTTTTGTGTGCAAATGTAGACGTATGCGTATGTCTTTAAATGCACGTTCTTTTTGCGCAAGCTGACGCGCTTCGGTGAGCGTGATTAAATCATTCGCAGCGAGTTCACGCCAGGAATTACCTAGCCCTGCTGCTTTGGAGACCCACAGAATGACCTGAAGGTCACGCAAACCACCAGGGCTTTCTTTGCAATTGGGTTCCAGGCTGTAAGGAGTATTTTCATACTTGACGTGACGCTGCCGGAGTTCCAGTATTTTTGCCTGAAAAAATGCTCGAGCGTCCATCGCTAAAGCGCATCGCTCTCGCAATGAATTAAATAAGATCTTATTTCCACAGATCCGTCTGGCCTCAAGCAGGCTGGTTTGTACAGTGATGTCAGCCGAGGACTCAGTAAGGCATTCGTCAACAGTACGTATGCTGTGACCAATTTCCAAACCTAAATCCCACAGCATTTGCACTAGTCGTTCAAGCTTGTCGCGCAATGTATCTTCAGGCGCGCCTGGGAGAAGAATCAGGAGATCAACATCGGAGTAAGGAAAAAGTTCACCACGGCCGTATCCGCCAACCGCAATGAGCGATGCCGAGGCTGGCATTGCCATTTGTTTCCAAGCGGTGATGAGAGCTTTGTCGGTCTCTAGACGCAGGGATTTGAGCAAACGCTCAGGCTTACGATCTTTATCGTATGCGCTGATGCTGTTCTGTCGCCCCTGCTTTAGCTGCTCGCGCAGTAAAGAGGACAAAACAGCCGTATCAGGCAGGGGCGGCAATGCTGCCAGCATGATGCTCTTTGATAAAGGCAGGTGGCGCAGGCATACCAGCAGAGACAGTTAAGACTTCAAATCCGGTGTCGGTAACAAGTACGGTGTGCTCCCATTGAGCCGAGAGGCTACGGTCACGCGTCTTGATAGTCCAGCCATCTCCCATTTCACGAATTTCACGACGACCAGCATTAATCATGGGTTCGACCGTAAAAATCATACCCGGTACTAGCTCCGCTAATGTGCCTGGGCGTCCATAGTGAAGTACCTGAGGTTCTTCATGGAAGACTTTACCTATGCCATGACCGCAAAATTCACGAACAACTGAAAATCCTGCGCCTTCGGCGTGCTGCTGTATTACGTGACCAATGTCACCTAGGTGGCTGCCCGGACGGATTTTAGAAATACCCAGCCACATACATTCATAGGTGATTTCGGCCAGTCTTTTTGCAAGGATGGACGGCTCGCCAACGAAAAACATACGACTGGTGTCACCGTGATAACCGTCTTTGATAACGGTAATGTCAATATTAATAACATCGCCTGTCTTTAATACCTTGTCACCGGGGATACCATGACACACAACCTCATTGACGGAGGTGCATATAGATTTTGGGTAAGGTGTGTAGCCAGGAGGGCAGTAATTTAAGGGCGCTGGAATGCTGTGCTGAACGTCAACCATGAAGTCGTGACAGAGTTTGTCGAGTTCGCCAGTGCTGATACCAGGTTTTATGTGATTGGCAATAAAATCTAATACTTCGGCCGCAAGTCTGCCAGCTACTCGCATGCCTTCGATGTCTTCAGCGGTCTTGATAGTAATTGAACCCATGGGGTGTGATTTTGTCTGGCGCGATGTGCGCCCGTGATGTAATCGAATACAAAATTATAGTCGAGCCCAGTATTTCTCGCGCCTTTGTCAGTCTATTTGTAAAAACACCAGGAAATCGTTTACAATCTTGGGTTAGCTAATGCACAACCGCTACTTTTGAGCGCGAAGCGTACTAGTCTATTAATGTCGAAAAAACTTATCTTTTTGTAAAACGCGAGCCTGCATCGTCAAGGGTGCCCAATGGTTTTATGCCAACGGGTTACTGATCAGGCTCCAGACCTAACCCTGGAGAGCTTTACATGTCAGTCACTATGCGTGAAATGCTGGAAGCCGGTGTCCACTTTGGTCACCAAACGCGCTTCTGGAACCCTAAGATGGCCCCCTATATATTCGGTCATCGCAATAAAATTCATATCGTCAATCTTGAAAAAACCATGCTTCATTACCAGGAGGCGACTAAGTATATTCGTCAACTCTCGGCTAACCGTGGCACGGTACTCATGGTGGGCACTAAGCGCCAAGCGCGCGATATCATCGCCGCTGAAGCTCAGCGTGCCGGAGTTCCATTCGTAGACCAGCGCTGGCTGGGCGGAACACTGACCAATTTCAAAACTATCAAAACCTCGATTAAGCGCCTGAAAGAAATGGAAGCTGCCGTAGCCGAAGGCTCGGTCGAGAAAATGTCCAAAAAAGAAGCACTGCTGTTTCATCGTGAGCTGGACAAACTGAACAAAGCCATAGGCGGCATTAAAGACATGAATGGCGTACCTGACGCGATTTTTGTGATCGATGTCGGTTATCACAAAGGCGCCATCACAGAGGCCGCAAAGCTGGGTATTCCGGTGATTGGTATTGTTGATACCAACCATTCGCCTAGCGGTGTGACATACATCATTCCAGGCAATGATGACTCATCCAAAGCAATTACTTTGTATGCGCGCGGCGTAGCCGATGCGATTCTTGAGGGTCGTTCGAGTTCGGTGCAAGACATAGTCGAGGCCGTCAAAGGTGGTGCAGATGAATTTGTTGAGGTCAGCGAACAAGCGTAATTAGCCTGTCCGCCAGTCCTGTATCAACAGGACGGAGAAACAGGGGCAACGAAGGTTAGCCCCTTTTTTTCGGGAATCGAATAACGGATGGCGCGGTGCGTCATCTCTGAACTAGGAGAGCACAATGGCAGTAATTACAGCAGCAATGGTGGGCGAGCTTCGCGCCAAAACAGATGCACCCATGATGGAGTGCAAAAAGGCACTAACCGAGGCAGAGGGTGACATGGTTCGTGCAGAAGAAATTCTGCGCGTCAAACTCGGTAGCAAAGCATCGAAAGCCGCATCACGCATTACAGCAGAAGGCGTAGTAGCTTCCCATATCGCCGGCGGCGTGGGCGCTCTCGTTGAAATTAACTGCGAAACTGATTTCGTTTCTAAAAATGATGATTTTCTGAAGTTTTCCTCCGATATTGCCAAACTCGTTACCGAGCACAACCCGGCTGATGTAGCTGCATTGTCGTCCTTGGGTTTGTATGGCAAGACCGTTGAAGAAGTACGAACTGAGCTGATTGGCCGTATCGGCGAAAACTTGGCTATCCGCCGTTTTCAACGTTTTCAAACCACAGGCAAACTGACTTCTTATCTGCATGGCACTCGTATCGGTGTGATGGTTGAGTTTGACGGCGCAGATGAGCAGGTCGGCAAAGACGTGGCCATGCATATTGCAGCTATGAAGCCGGTTGCCCTGTCATCTGATCAAGTACCTGCCGATTTGATAGAAAAAGAGCGTTCAGTTGCCAGACTTAAAGCAGAAGAGTCCGGTAAGCCTGCGGAAATCGCCACCAAAATGGTCGAAGGTTCGGTACAAAAATATCTCAAAGAAGTTTCGTTGTTTGATCAAACCTTCGTCAAGAACGACAAGCAGACAGTTCAGCAAATGCTCAAAGAGGCAAACACCTCTGTGAAGAGTTTTGTGATGTTTGTCGTTGGTGAGGGCATAGAGAAAAAACAAGATGACTTTGCTGCTGAGGTAGCGGCCCAAGTAGCCGCAGCTAAGCAAGCATAATCAATAAAAACGGGCCGCAAGGCCCGTTTTTTTAGGCCGCCGCAGGTGGCACAAGCGTCAAACAGTTCAGCAGTTAAAATATGGCCAGTTTTTTGGCGAAACGAAGTAAAAAATTGAATCACCAGGGAGCATTAATTATGACGTCACCCGCTTACAAGCGAGTCCTTCTGAAACTCTCCGGCGAAGCGCTGATGGGCGAGGATTCTTACGGTATTAACCGGGCAACGATAGAACGCATGGTCGCCGACGTAGCCGAGATTGCAGCAATGGGCGTCGAACTGGCTATAGTCATTGGTGGGGGAAATATTTTTCGCGGCGTAGCACCAGGCGCTCAGGGTATGGACCGCGCTACCGCTGATTACATGGGTATGCTTGCCACTGTAATGAATTCGTTGGCATTGGCCGATGCGATGCGCCAGGCGAACATGACAGCCCGTGTAATGTCGGCCATAGGTATAGAACAGGTGGTCGAGCCTTATGTACGGCCCAAGGCTTTGCAGTACCTGGAAGAAGGGAAGATAGTCATTTTTGCCGCCGGAACTGGCAACCCATTTTTTACAACCGATACAGCAGCGGCATTGCGTGGTGCAGAAATTGGTGCTGAAGTTGTCCTCAAGGCGACTAAAGTCGATGGTGTATACAGCGCAGATCCTAAAAAAGATGCGTCCGCAACGCGTTATGCCGAAATCAGCTTTGATGAAGCCATAGCTAAACATTTGCAAGTCATGGATGCAACAGCATTTGCGCTATGCCGTGATCAAAAATTGCCTATCAGGGTATTTTCTATTACCAAACCGGGAGCCTTAAAACGAGTGGTACTTGGAGAAGACGAAGGGACTTTGGTTCACGTATAAATATTGTGGGGCGGTGTATTTGCCACTCTATTATTCCAAGCACTGTGGCCAAAGAGTGATACGTAACCATAAGTAAACACACTGATTAAATTAAAGAATTACAGGAGAGCAGCATGAGCGTTGCCGACGTCAAAAAAAATACTGATCAAAAAATGCAGAAGTCTATAGAAACACTCAAGACCGACCTGTCTAAAGTACGAACTGGGCGTGCCCATGTAGGCATGCTTGATCACGTTCAAGTGGATTACTACGGTACTGCGACAAATATCACGCAAGTAGCTAATGTGACCCTGCTCGATGCCCGTACTATCGGTGTCCAGCCTTGGGAAAAAAAGATGATAGCCACGGTTGAGAAAGCAATACGAGAATCAGATCTGGGACTTAATCCTTCGACGCAAGGTGATGTTATTCGGGTTCCAACACCTGCATTAACAGAAGAGCGTCGCAAAGAAATGGTTAAGCTAGTTAAGAGCGAGGCTGAAGATGCCAAGATCGCGATTCGAAATATACGACGTGATGCGAATGAGGTTTTGAAAAAACTCTTGAAAGATAAAGCGATCTCTGAAGATGATGAGCGTCGTGCTCAAGAGGATGTGCAAAAACTGACGGATAAGTTTGTAGCAGAAGTCGATAAACTAATCGCAGAAAAAGAAAAAGAAGTACTGACGGTATAACTCTTTTTTGCAAAGCAAATTTACAGAAAGACAGTCTCTTGATTAGACATCTCTATGCTTTGGTGGACGACGTCCTGTTTAGCGCAGTCACCTGCGCACAACCGGCGGTACAATTTATTGTGATTATTGGCTAAGCGATGATGCAATCGAGCTCAACTCAGAATATTCCCAACACATCGCTTATTCCTTCGCATGTTGCCGTCATCATGGATGGCAACGGCCGCTGGGCAACATCGCGGTATCTGCCCCGGGTTGCAGGCCATGCCAAGGGAGTGGAAGCGGTACGCGGCATTGCTAAAGCATGCGTGTCACGCAAAATCTCTTACCTGACCTTGTTTGCTTTTAGCTCTGAAAACTGGCGTCGACCAGCGGAAGAGGTTTCCCTGCTTATGCGTTTATTTTCTACTGCGCTGGAGCGCGAAGTTAATCGCATGTGTGCCACAGGTATTCGACTTCGTGTCATCGGTGATCTGAGTCGTTTTGACAAGCGTTTGCAGGATCAGATCGCACAGGCCGAGCTAAAGACAAAAGACAACGACAAACTTAACCTAACTATCTGCGCAAATTATGGTGGCCGCTGGGACATGCTACAGGCGATGAATAAAGCGGCCGCGGTGCAACCCCCTAATACAGAATTCACTGAGCACGACATCGCACCCCATCTGGCGATGGCTTATGCGCCTGAGCCAGATTTATTTATCCGCACCGGTGGTGAGCAACGTATTTCAAATTTTTTGCTTTGGCAGCTAGCCTATACAGAGCTTTATTTTACTGACACCTATTGGCCTGATTTTGATGCGGCTGCACTTGATAAGGCCATCGTTTCCTATCAAGAGCGAGAGCGTCGTTTCGGGCGCACGAGTGCCCAGCTAATCGAGGTCAGGAAAGCTTCCTGATGTTGCGTCAGAGAGTGTTTACTGCAATCGCACTGCTAGCGTTATTAGCCGTTGTGATCGTTTCTGAATCATTGTTGGCCTTTCGCGTCACCCTTGCTGTTTTTTTTGCAGCTGCGGTTTGGGAAAGCCTGCGCTTGCTACAGGTGCGCATTGCATTGCCTGCAGCCGCAGTGGCTGGTATCGGGTTACTGATACTTGCATCTGGGCCTAATTGGAACTGGAAGCCACTAGCTGCGCTTTGTGTGCTGATATGGGCAATACGATTTTTTCCTGCTCTAAAGTTAGGTCTGCCAACGCTGGAAGGTGTACGCGGCCTGCTGTTTGTGTTTGTATTTATGATTGCTCTGCTCGGTTGCTTTGTGTCGATAGCAGCGGTATACGAACATTCGCCTGTGTATTTGATATCCGCTATGGCCATCGTTTGGGTGGCCGATATTGGTGCGTATTTTGCCGGACGTAGATTTGGCCAACGTAAATTAGCGCCCAGTATTTCGCCCGGAAAAACCTGGGAAGGTGCAATTGGTGGTTGGCTTGCTGTACTTGTGCTGTTTGCGCTGTCTATTTCTCTTGCGCCATTGGCCGAGACGTTTGCAGCACAGCTCTTACGTCAGTTTGGTTGGTTGCTATGGATAGTGATAATGAGTGTGCTGGTTGCTGCAAGTGTGATTGGCGATCTGTTTGAATCGTTGTTAAAGCGACGCGCTGGCATGAAAGATAGTAGTCAGCTGTTGCCCGGACACGGAGGCGTATTGGATCGCATTGATGCATTGATACCCGTTATGCCATTGATTTTGTTATTGACGACGCAGTCCTGATACAAAAAATAAAAAGCTATGCAATCGATAACAATACTTGGTGCTACGGGCTCCATAGGCGTATCAACACTGGATGTGATTGCGCGGCATCCTGATCGATACCGAGTGTTTGCTTTAACTGCGAATAGCCGGGTTGAGGATCTTGCTGAACAATGCATTCGCTTTAGGCCTGAAGTAGCTGTCGTGGGAAGCGCCCTGGCTGCGAGCCAACTCTCTGAGCGTCTTAAATCTGCTGGATTAACGACGCACGTTGACTTTGGCGAACAGGCATTGTGTGATGTGGCTAGCGCCGCAGCCTGCACCACAGTCATGGCAGCAATAGTCGGTGCAGCAGGTTTAGCATCAACCATGGCGGCAGCACATGCAGGGAAAAAAATTCTGCTTGCAAACAAAGAGGCACTGGTGATTTCCGGCCAACTTTTTATGGATGCAGTAGCGGCCAGTGGTTCAATACTGTTACCGATAGATAGCGAACACAATGCGATATTTCAGTGTTTGCCTCTCAATTATCAGCGCCAGCCAGGCAACCACGGCATACGCAAAATTGTTTTAACAGCGTCCGGTGGTCCATTTTTAGATCGTGATGTCGCAACACTCGATCAGGTCACGCCCGAACAGGCCATTGCCCATCCCAACTGGAGTATGGGCAGAAAAATATCCGTTGATTCTGCAACGATGATGAACAAAGGATTAGAAGTCATCGAGGCGCATTGGTTGTTTGGCGCCGCACCTAGCCAAATTGATGTCGTCATACATCCGCAAAGTGTGATCCACTCCATGGTTTCGTACGCTGACGGATCGGTATTAGCGCAATTAGGTAATCCGGATATGCGCACCCCCATTGCGCATGCCCTGGCGTATCCTGATCGTATTGAATCGGGTGTCGATTCAATCGATCTGACCAAAATCGCGCAATTGAATTTCCGTCCACCTGACTATCAGCGGTTTCCTTGTCTTAAGCTCGCTTTTGATGCGCTGTATGCAGGTGGTAGCGCAGCGGCTGTATTAAACGCGGCCAACGAGATAGCTGTTGAGGCTTTTCTTGATAGGCAGATTGGTTTTCGACGGATTTCTGAATTAATTGATACTGTGCTCAATCGCATGCCCGCTGAGCCAGTAACAGATCTGGATAGCGTGCTTGCTAAAGATAGATCGGCCCGCCTGCTGGCGAGCGAATTACTGCATCACTAAACCGAGATTTCATGGAATTACTACAAACGATAGCGGCATTTGTCATAGTCATAGGCGTACTCGTGACCATCCACGAGTTTGGTCATTACCTGGTGGCGCGTTGGTGTGGTGTGAAGGTTTTACGTTTTTCTGTAGGCCTGGGAAAAATTATTTGGTCTCGACGCTTAGGTCCGGATCAGACTGAGTGGGCAATCTCAGCCATACCTTTAGGTGGCTACGTCAAGATGCTCGATGCACGGGCCGATGATGCCGGGGACATACCCGAAGCCGACCTTGCCCGAGAATTTACACGTCAACCTGTATTACGACGCATAGCTATCGTTTCTGCTGGGCCATTAGCCAACTTTCTGCTGGCGATAGTTATCTTCGCCGGGTTGTATGTCTATGGTGTGCCTGAGCCTTTATCGCGAGTTGAAATTAAGCCCCAAAGTTATGCAGAGCAAGCAGGGTTACGTACGGGCGACCTCGTTGTGTCCGTCGATAATGAACCGATTCAGTCATGGTCAGAATTTCGCTGGTATTTACTGCGCGGAGCAATGAATGGCGAACGTTTGAAGTTAACCGTACAGGGTTTGAATGCGGGGTATCGTCCCGAGTTGCGCGAAGTGAGTTTGGATTTGTCGGCTATCTCGCCCGAGGAGCTGGATAAACATCTGGCAGATAAGATGGGGCTGGAGATGGCGCGGCCGCCAGCAATACTCGGTGAAATCACACCCGGCGGGCCTGCTGACAAGGCCGGTTTAAAAGCGGGTGATCAGATTATTCAAATAGATGGTGTCCCGATTGTGGATGCCATGACCATGATAGAAACACTGCAATCGGCACCGGGTAAGTTACTTGCCATCGATTTTTTGCGTGGTGATCAACGTTTGTCTTTGCAGGTGACCCCTCAGTCAGATCAGGTTGGTGAAAAGTCTGTTGGTCGAATTTTTGCGCAAGTTGATTTAACGAAGGCCTCGGTAATCGTTAAGTCTGGGCCACTGGAAGCGGTTGCGCGTGGTGCTCGCAAGACCTGGGAAACCAGCGCCATGACGCTTACGATGCTTGGCAAGATGTTAACCGGCGAAGTATCTTTGAGAAACATTACTGGGCCTCTCACCATCGCAGACTATGCTGGACAAACAGCGCGCGTGGGCTTGATTAGTTTTCTATCATTTATGGCCTTCATCAGCATTAGCTTGGGAGTGATGAATCTGCTACCAATTCCTGTTCTGGATGGAGGGCATTTGTTGTATTATTCGCTGGAACTTTTTTCAGGAAGACAGGTCCCCGAACGCATAGGCGAAATTGCTCAACGCGCCGGACTTGGCATTCTGATGACACTGATGGCTGTAGCTTTGTTCAACGATATCGTTCGCTTGGTCTGGTGACCGTCGCAATGCCAGGCTGCGCTGGCATAACTTCCAATGAATACATAGTTGATGAAACCCGATCCCGCGCGCTTAACTTTGCCCTTCATACCTAAACTGATTGCAGCTGCAGTATTTGCCCTGTGTGCGGGCCAATCTGCTGCAGTCGAGCCTTTCACCGTAAAAGATATCCGCGTTGAGGGTATACAAAGAACGGAAGCAGGTACGGTATTTAGTTACTTACCTGTTCGTGTAGGCGATACTTTCAACGATGAAAAAGCAGCGGCGGCTATCAAAGCCTTGTATGCCACTGGATTTTTCAAAGATGTTCGGGTTGAAGCTGATGGTAATGTACTAGTCATCATGGTCGAAGAACGACCCGCCATTGCGAGTGTTGATTTCACAGGTACCAAAGAATTCGACAAGGTCCAATTAACCAAATCCCTCAAAGACTTGGGTTTAGGTGAATCTCGCATCCTTGATAAATCCTTGGTTGATCGTGCTGAGCAAGAACTGAAGCGTCAATACCTTTCCCGTGGTTTGTACGGTGTACAAATAACGACGACCATTACGCCACTTGAACGTAACAGAGTAGGGGTAACGTTTGCTGTAGACGAAGGTGAAGTTGCACGCATCAAAAAAATCAATATTATCGGCAACAAAGTTTTTAGCGACTCAGAATTACAGGATCAAATCAAATTGAGCACACCGGGTTGGTTTACCTGGTACAGCAAATCAGACCAGTATTCAAAACAAAAGCTAGCGGGCGATATTGAAGCGCTGCGCTCTTTTTATTTGAATCGCGGTTATCTTGAAATGCAGGTTGAATCGACCCAAGTAGCGATTTCTCCTGACAAAAAAGATATTTACATCACGATCAATATTATCGAAGGTCAGAAATTCTCTGTTGCCGATATTAAACTCGATGGTGAGCTGCTAGGCCGCGAAAAAGAACTCGAATCTCTAGTCACCCTGAAAAAAGGCGATGCCTACTCGGGTGAAAAAATGAATGAAACTACGCGCAAAATTAGTGAGCGCATGGGAGTGTTCGGTTACGCTTTCGCCAATGTGAATGCTAGTCCCGATATCAACCGCGAAAAGAGCGAAGTCACCTTTACTATTTTTGTTGATCCGGGCAAGCGCGTGTATGTGCGACGAATCAACATAGGAGGCAATGACCGCACGCGTGATGAAGTCATACGCCGTGAATTCCGCCAGTTTGAGAGCTCTTGGTATGAGGGTGACAAAATCCGATTATCACGGGACAGACTCGGTCGTCTGGGATTTTTTCTCGACACCAACGTCGATACAGTTGAAGTACCGGGCGCACCCGATCAGGTTGACCTGAATGTCAATGTGAGTGAAAAACCCACTGGCAACGTGATGATAGGCGCCGGTTTTTCTAGTAGCGAGAAACTTACGCTGACAGGCTCTATTAATCAGGCGAACGCCTTTGGTACTGGAAACAATATCGGTATAAGCGTCAATACCAGCCGCGTATACCGAACTATCGCACTTCAACACACCAATCCCTACTTTACTGAAGATGGTGTCAGCAAGACCACCGAAATTTTTCTGCGTACTTCCCGTCCACCCTTATATTTAACGGATATTAATTATCGGGTTGTCACGCGGGGTGGCAATGTCAGTTTTGGTGTTCCTTTCACTGAATTCGACCGAGTGTTTTTGGGTGCCGGTATAGAAGATACAACGGTAAACACTTACGAAAACAGCCCGAGCCGGTATCGTGAATTTGTTCACAATGCCAATAATGACCCAGGGTCATTTGATCCATTGAGCGCAACTGATGGCGTAGGTAATGCTCGTACGATGGCTTTCCCCCTGACTGCAGCATGGCAACGCGACAACCGTGATAGTGCATTGATACCAACGAAAGGCCGGTTTCGGCGCGCCAACGTGGAAGTGTCCCCTGCTGGTTCCTCTACTTACTACCGAACGACCTACCAGGACCAGTATTTCATCCCGCTAAATCTTTCTAACACGGCAACTTTAGCATTCAATGGTGAGATTAATTACGGTGGCGCTCTGGGTGATAATGCGTATCCAATTTTCAAAAATTATTTTGCAGGTGGTATTGGCACGGTTCGTGGCTATCAGGCAGGCTCGTTATCAGTTTCACAGCGGACCAGGGGTTTAGGCGATACACGTTTCAATTTACCTATAGGCGGTTCTGCCAGGATCATCTTGAACGCAGAATTGCAGATGCCATTCCCAGGTACAGGAGTAGACCGCAGCCTGCGCTGGTTTACCTTTCTCGATGCCGGTCAGGTTTTTAGCCCGGAGGATGGTGAAAGAATAGGCCTGAATCAATTGCGCTACAGTACAGGTCTGGGTTTAAGTTGGATTTCTCCCGTTGGACCCCTCAAGCTATCGCTGGGATATCCGATGAATCCTCAGCCATTCGACCGGACACAGCGTTTCCAGTTTCAATTGGGCACTGGATTCTGATGCCTTAATGGCATAATAGATGGTCGCTTTGCGTAAATTGATGCTCGACAGGCTATGTGGATTGATTGATTTACGCGCTTTAATAAGCATTGCGGAGACTGAATGAATTTAGTAATCAAAAAAACAACTGAGCTTGGGCTGGCTTGTCTGGTTGCATTGCTTATGCCACTTACCAGTTATGCCCAGCAGGATCTCAAGATAGGTTTTGTCAGTTTGGACAAAATTCTCAAGGATTCAACCCCTGCTAAAGCGGCAACGGCTCGTTTGGAACAAGAATTTTCCAAGCGTGAAAAAGACTTACAAGAACTCTCAGTCAAGCTCAAATCCAGCGCCGAAAAGCTCGACAAAGATGCCCCAGTACTGAGCGATGCAGAACGCAGCAAGCGTCAGCGTGAACTTGGCGAGATGGACAAAGACTTTCAGCGCCGCCAACGTGAGTTTCGTGAAGATTTGAATCAACGCAGAAATGAAGAAATGGCTACTGTTTTGGACAGGGCCAGCAAAGTTGTCAAGCAGATGGCCGAAGCGGAAAAATTCGACTTAGTTTTGCAAGAAGCGGTTTATGTCGGTCCACGCATAGATATCACCGAAAAAGTGCTCAAGGCACTCAATAAATAATTCAGGACCTTTCGCCATGAGCACTCGACTGGGCGATTTGGTCAAAAGCCTAGGCGGGGAGTTGATCGGTGATCCGGACGTTGTCGTTACCGGTATTGCCCCGCTGGAAGCCGCAGGCGAATCGCACATCACCTTTCTGTCTACTACCAAATTGCGTTCTCAGGCTGCCGCTACACGGGCAGCGGTTCTTATACTTGCGCATGCTGAAGTAGACTTTATTCGACCTCGCTTCCATGGGGCATTGATCCTTACCGACAATCCTTATGCGTACTACGCACACGCGGCAAACTATTTTGTGTTGTTGAACACCACACCACCTAGTCCGGGAATTCATGCTTCCGCAGTCATTAGCAGCTCAGCACGTATTGCGCCTACAGCAAGTATTGGACCTCATGTCGTTGTTGAAGCGGGCGCGATAGTTGGTGAGCATAGTGTTATTGGTGCGGGTTGCTTCATTGGTCAGGACGCGCGCATAGGCGCTTCGACTGTGTTCCATCCCAATGTGACCTTTCTTTCGGATTGCCACATAGGCGAGCGCGGTGTGGTTCAGTCTGGAGCAGTGATAGGCGGTGATGGCTTTGGCTTTGCCAATCAAAAAGGTCAATGGATCAAAATACCGCAAACTGGCGGCGTGCGAATTGGCGACGATGTCGAGGTAGGTGCAAGTACCACAATAGATCGCGGCGCCCTAGAGCACACCCGTATTGAAAACGGCGTCAAGCTCGACAATCAAATACAAATTGCTCACAACTGCATCATCGGAGAAAACACAGCGATGGCGGGCTGCGTCGGTGTGGCTGGAAGTGCAAAGATAGGTCGAAATTGTACATTTGGTGGTGCAGCAATGATTCTCGGGCACCTAACCATTGCAGACAATGTGCATGTATCGTCTGGCAGTTTGGTATCCAGGTCAATTCATGAGGCTGGGCAGTACACAGGTTTTTATCCATTGGCCAAAAATGCAGACTGGGGAAAAACAGCGGCTGTTGTGCGTCAGCTTGACGGGTTCAGAGATCGTATAAGAGAACTTGAAAAGCTGGTCAAAGAACTGACCATAAAAAAATAACTCATCATCCTAAGGGCAGACGGCACGCATTATGAACAGCCTTGACATCAATCAGATCAAACAATACTTACCTCATCGCTACCCACTCTTGCTGGTAGACCGAGTACTTGATTGGGAATCTGGCAAAAGCATCACAGCCATCAAAAATGTCACCATCAACGAAGAATTTTTCAATGGGCATTTTCCAAACAAACCCGTCATGCCCGGAGTAATGACGATAGAGGCGTTAGCGCAAACGTCTGCGCTATTAGCATTTCTCACCATGGGACAAAAACCTGATGAGAATGCGGTCGTGTATTTTCTAGGAATTGATAATGCGCGTTTCAAGCGTCCTATCGAGCCGGGCGATCAATTACGTATGCATGTAGAGATACTTCGACAGTCGCGTGGTATTTGGAAATTTCAAGCTCGCGCAACCGTTGATGATCAGCTCGCTGTTGAAGCTGAACTCATGTGCACCATGCGCAGTATTGCAGATACCCCTGCAGCGGAATAAGTTTTATGGCAAAGATTCATCCTACAGCGATTATTGAGCCCGGTGCAGAGGTGCACGAGACGGCAGAAATTGGCGCCTACAGCATGATAGGTTCCAACGTAATTATTGGTGCGCGTACCCGTGTGGGTCCCCATGTAGTTATTGAAGGCCACACACGCATAGGCCAAGACAATACTTTTTATCAGTTTTCATCAATTGGTGCGCCACCTCAAGATAAAAAATACGCGGGTGAACCTACGAGTCTAGAGATAGGCGACAGAAACACCATACGCGAATTTTGTACCTTCAATCGTGGTACCGTACAAGACGTAGGCACGACACGACTTGGCAACGATAATTGGATCATGGCTTACGTACATTTGGCCCATGACTGTCAAATCGGCAATCACACGATTTTTGCAAACAATGCCCAATTAGCAGGCCATGTGCATGTTGGTGATTGGGCCATTATGGGTGGGTTTTCAAATGTTCATCAGTTCTGCAAAATTGGTGCTCACGCTATGGTTGGTATGAGCACGAGCCTAACTCAAGACGTACCACCGTATGTGATTTTGTCAGGTAATCCAGCGCAGGCACATGGCGTTAATAGCGAAGGCCTTAAGCGCCGAGGTTTTTCACGCGAGGCTATTACCGCAATTCGTCATGCTTACAAAGTACTTTATAAATCTGGACTCACGCTGGAAGAAGCTAAATTAGCTTTGCAGGCACAGGAACAGTCCGAACCCGAATTTGCAACGGAGTTAAAACTTATTCGTGATTTTCTCCAGAATGTGAGTCGTGGCATTGTCCGCTGATCTTTCCATTGCAATGGTTGCCGGTGAGGCTTCCGGCGATATTCTGGCTGGCCGGATGTTATCTGGCTTGCGTCCTATGCTGACTGATGCGCGCATCTATGGCATAGGTGGTCCTTGCATGACTGAGCATGGTTTCATTTCTGAGTACCCTATGGATAAGCTTGCAGTGCGGGGCTTGTTTGAAGTGTTAGCGCATTACCGTGAGCTCAAAGGATTTCGTGATTCACTGCGTGATCGACTCTTAGCTGAAAAACCAGCGGTATTCATTGGAGTTGATGCGCCTGACTTCAATCTTGATTTAGAAATCGCTCTCAAAAAAGCAAAAATACCGACCATACATTTTGTCAGCCCTTCTATTTGGGCATGGCGTCGCAGCCGCATAAAAAAAATAGCGCGAGCAGTTGATCACATGTTGGTGATTTTTCCTTTCGAGGAAGCAATCTACAAAAAAGCAGGAATTCCTGTCACCTATGTCGGCCACCCTCTGGCCGAGGTTATACCCATGGATCCTGATCAGGATGCTGCGCGCGATGCGCTCGGTCTGGATCGTAGCGGAAGACTAGTCACCATTTTGCCTGGCAGCCGGCTCTCAGAGCTGAAGTACAACTCACGAGTGTTTGTTGAAACGGCAGCGCAACTAGCCAAGCGCGACCCTACAATCAAATTCATCATTCCTATGGCGGGCGAGGCGCAGCGAGCCTACTTTGAGCAGCTCATCCCGCGCGCTGAGTTGCAACGTTTACCCATAACGATCATTACTGGACATTCCCATGATGCGATAGCCGCCTGTGATGCCGCTTTGGTCGCCAGTGGTACAGCGACACTAGAGGTAGCTTTGTTCAAAAAGCCCATGGTGATCAGCTACCGCATGAATCCGGCGAGCTGGCAAATTTTAAGACTCATGGCCTACCAGCCTTGGGTGGGGTTACCGAATGTGATGGCGCGAGAATTTTTAGTTCCTGAGTTATTGCAAGACCGTGCTAACCCCGCCGGTTTGGCCAGCGCATTATGGGCTCAGATATCGAATGATCAAAATCGTCAGCGTTTGCGTCGTCGTTTCGTGGACTTGCATCATGACTTGATGCGCAATACAGCCTCACAGAGTTCACATGCAATCATGGAGATGCTCTCTCAGCACGGAAGGCTGTAGCATGCCTAAAGTCGTCGTTATGCCTTCGTTATTCGATAGTGAAGGCGAGCTAATTTGCGGTGTAGATGAGGCCGGTCGCGGCCCTTTAGCCGGACCGGTATTTGCTGCTGCGGTTATTCTTGATCCTCATACGCTAGTCCACGGTTTGCGCGATTCAAAAAAATTGACAGCTCAACGCCGCGAAGAGCTAGCCATACTTATAAAACGCGATGCGCTTTCGTGGTCTATAGCTCAATGTTCTGAAGCAGAAATCGATGAGCTCAACATACTGCAGGCCACCATGCTTGCGATGCGCCGTGCCATCGAAGGTTTATCAATCACTCCCACGCTAGCACTCATTGATGGTAATCGCTGCCCTGTTTGCACGGTGCGTACTGAAGCCATTATTAAAGGTGACGATAAATTTACGCAGATTTCAGCCGCATCCATACTCGCCAAAACAGCACGTGATGCAGCACTCATGGAAATGCATAAAACCTACCCTAATTACGCCTTCGATCAGCACAAAGGTTATCCCACCGCATTGCATTTGCAGCGTTTAAGAGAACATGGTGTATCACCGGTTCACAGGCGATCCTATGGGCCAGTGCGCGAATTACTCATCCTCGCTAATCCCAGCCTATGACGCTAAGACTCATCAGCTCGCGCGATAACCCGCAGTACAAGCAGTTGAAGCAACTCGCGACAAGTTCCCAGGCAAGGCGCAAGCAAGCCAAAACGTTGCTCGATGGAGTGCACCTATGCCAGGCGTGGTTACAGCACCGCGGCAAGCCTGAACTTTGCATCGTGGGCGAATCAGCGCGTAGTCATGCGGAAGTTGCGGCCGTGCTTCATCAGTGTGAAATCTTGAACAGTGACTGTGTAGTGCTGCCGGACAGTTTATTTTCTTCATTGAGTCAGGTAGAGCAGGGTGTGTCTTTGTTGTTTGTTATTGGTACACCTGAGAACGCGACGCTTCCCCAGTTAAATCAATTGTGTGTGTTGATAGATGCTGTTCAGGATCCCGGTAATTTGGGATCAATACTGCGCACAACAGCTGCTGCGGGAATCAAACACGTGGTTTGTTCTGAAAGAACTGTGTTTGCTTGGTCACCCAAAGTGCTGCGGGCCGGCATGGGAGCACACTTTCAGCTGGATATCATCGAAGATGCAGACTTGAAGTCGTTAATCACGACCTCAACCGTGCCAGTCTATGCAACGGATTTACATGCAAATCAATCTATTTATGCAGTGGATTTAACTCAGCCCTGCGCCTGGTTGTTTGGTAATGAGGGCAAAGGCGTTTCGGACGAACTTTTATCGTGTGTGAGTGCAAGGCTCAACATACCGCAAGCAATTGGCGTGGAATCACTCAATGTGGCTGCTGCTGCTGCAGTATGTTTGTTTGAGCAAAAACGTCAGTGCGAACACAAACTCTAACGACGTAGGTGAACGTGGTTAGTAACCTAGGCTACAGGCAGCGGCGCTTCTGTATAGATTAGCCCCGGCGCTATCCAGCGTTGTGTCTGTGGCAGCTGGGTTGTTGTCAGTTCTTTGGGGCAGACATGATCGAATCGGTAATGCCTCCCATCGATAACCGCGTAGCGATAAATTGGCTGGTCAAGATACTGGCCCATGGGTTCCATCAGACGTTGCGGCTTGGCCATTTGAATGCGGTGGGTAGTGTCGCTCCCTAGCCGACCTAAGCGGTAATGTCGCAAATCAGATTCTATTTTCTGCAAGCTGTCTTTTAGCGCCCAAAGTAACAGCCCAAACCCCAGCCAAAGTATCAGCTCAATGGCAACCATCTCCATGGCATAGCCTCCCCAAAGTTATCGAGGCAGGATCGATAGCCCCGGTAGATATTCATACAGGGTTTGTTGAACGACTACGGAGCTGGTTCCTTGTAGATGTTTGACTCTCATCAATAGGGCAATTTGTGCCAGCCTAAATCGCCTGGTTAATAGGCGCGCTTTTCTAGTGATAACTCTTGAAGCATCAGAGTGGCAATTTCTTCTATAGATTTGACGGTGGTCGATACCCAGCGGATACCTTCCTTTTGCATCATGCGTTCTGCTTCATTAACCTCATAACGACAATTTTCTAATGAAGCGTATTTGCTACCAGGACGACGCTCGTTACGTACCTCAGATAAGCGGTCTGGTGCTATAGACAACCCAAAGAGTTTGCTGCGAAACGCAGCCAACCCACTAGGCAGCTGACCTCGTTCGAAATCCTCGGGAATTAAGGGATAGTTCGCAGCTTTAATTCCGTATTGCATTGCCAGATAAAGACTGGTTGGCGTTTTACCTGATCGAGACACTCCCACCAGAATCACATCGGCCAAAGGTAGATTTTTGTGTGACTGACCATCGTCATGCGCCAGCGAAAAATTTATAGCCTCTATACGGTTTTTGTATCCCTCGGCATCGGCAATGTTGTGGCTGCGACCTATGCTGTGAGTGGAGCGCACGCCCAGCTCTTGTTCCAATGGGTCAACAAATGTTTTAATTAAATCCATATGTAAGCCATTCGATTTTCGAACGATGCCAGACAGCTCAATTTTGACCATCGTAGAGAAGACGATAGGTCGTTTTCCTTCCGATTCTGCGGCCTCATCAATTCTGCGTTGCGCTTCGTGAGCCTTGTCTATGGTGTCGACGAAGGGCAGACGTATTTCTCGGAAAATCAGATCAAATTGGGCTAATACGGAATGCCCGAAAGTTTCTGCAGTGATTCCAGTGCCATCGGAAACGAAAAAAACGGTGCGGTAATGCTTGGTTTTGATACCAGTAGGCTGAATTTGCATGAGAAATGTATGGATAATTAACGCAAAAAGTGGTGTGTGCGACTTAAAAAAGTCAGTCTAGCCCTGTAAAATGTTGATTACTTTTTTATTCGACTGCTTGCACCAAGAATAACAAAATCATCCACGGTTGCGAGGCACTCTATGCAGATTTCTCATCATCAAAAAGGTCGTTGTTATGTCCAACTTGGCAACCGCGGGGGTTCATCAAGCCCCTGATCTGGGGGCGGCTTACGTCGTTTCTTTCGAAAATCTGCGCATGACGGATGTTGAATCCGTTGGCGGCAAGAATGCCTCACTAGGCGAGATGATTAGTCAACTTGCTCATGTGGGCGTTCGAGTGCCGGGCGGTTTTGCAACGACGGCGCAGGCTTTCCGAGATTTTCTCTCCTACAGTAATGGTGGCCCATCACTGGCTGACCGCATTTCAGAACGTTTGGCTGATCTGAATATTGACGATGTGCGTGCCCTCGCTGCTGCCGGTGCCCAGATACGTCAGTGGATACTTGAAACTCCTTTTCAGCCACGCCTTCTGTCAGAAATAAATGATTATTATCATAGGCTTGTAGACGATTCTTCAAGTGAAATGTCGTTTGCTGTACGCTCCTCTGCTACGGCAGAAGACCTGCCTGACGCCTCTTTCGCCGGACAGCAGGAAACATTTTTAAACGTTGTAGGCATAGACAACGTCCTTGAAGCGATCAAGCATGTTTTTTCCTCGTTGTATAACGACAGAGCCATTTCCTATCGGGTGCACAAAGGTTTTACGCACGCTGAAGTAGCTTTATCGGCGGGTATCCAGCGTATGGTTCGCTCCGATTTGGGTGCGGCCGGTGTCATGTTCACCATTGACACCGAATCAGGTTTTAAAGACGTGGTGTTTATTACTTCCAGCTATGGTCTGGGTGAGACTGTGGTTCAGGGTGCCGTCAACCCAGACGAATTCTATGTGCACAAGCCCATGCTGGCGGCAGGCAAGCTGCCTATTATTCGCCGCAACATTGGTTCCAAGCTCATCAAGATGGAATTTACTGGCGAAGCCAAAGCGGGGTTGTCAGTAAAAACCGTGGATGTGCCTATAGAGTTACGCAACCGCTATTCATTAAATGATGTCGAAATCGCTGAGTTGGCGACGTATGCCGTCATCATCGAAAACCACTACCAGCGCCCCATGGATATAGAGTGGGGTAAGGACGGCCGAGACGGCAAGATTTACATCCTGCAAGCGCGCCCTGAGACCGTTAAATCTCAGGAAGGACATACCGATGTACAGCAAAAATTCAAGCTCAAAGGTAGCGGCATCGTGCTTACACATGGTCGCGCCATTGGTCAGAAAATCGGTGCCGGCCCAGTACGAGTCATCAACAACCCCGATGAAATGGAGCGCGTGCAACCAGGTGATGTGTTGGTCGCTGATATGACCGATCCCAACTGGGAGCCTGTGATGAAACGTGCTTCGGCCATCGTTACAAATCGTGGTGGTCGTACTTGCCATGCGGCGATCATCGCCCGCGAATTAGGTGTGCCCGCCGTGGTGGGTTGCGGCGATGCAACCGAAGTCTTGAAGGACGGCACCTTGGTGACCGTGTCGTGCGCTGAAGGCGACGAGGGTCGCATTTATGATGGTTTGCTAGAAACCGAGATTAGCGAAGTTGCGCGTGGCGAGATGCCTAAGATTCCCGTCAAGATCATGATGAACGTCGGTAATCCTCAGCTCGCCTTTGATTTTCAATCCATACCGAATGATGGTGTTGGTTTGGCCAGGCTGGAATTCATCATCAACAACAATATCGGTGTACATCCTAAAGCGATACTCGATTATCCCAATATCGATGCTGATTTAAAGAAAGCCGTCGAGTCTGTCGCGCGTGGCCATGCGTCGCCCAAAGCGTTTTACGTGGATAAATTAGCCGAGGGTATCGCTACCATTGCAGCCGCGTTCTGGCCGCGTACGGTGATTGTTCGTTTGTCTGATTTCAAATCCAATGAATACAAAAAACTCATAGGTGGTTCGCGCTACGAGCCGGATGAAGAAAATCCTATGTTGGGTTTCCGTGGCGCGGCGCGTTACTTAGCAGCTGATTTTGCCGAAGCCTTTGAGATGGAATGCATTGCCATGAAACGCGTGCGCAATGACATGGGTTTGACTAATGTAGAAATCATGGTGCCCTTTGTTCGTACCTTGGGTCAGGCAGAAAAAGTGGTGGGGCTGCTGGAAAAAAATGGTCTCAAACGTGGCGAAAACGGCCTGCGTCTCATCATGATGTGCGAGATCCCTTCGAATGCGCTGTTGGCGGAAGAATTTCTCGAATTTTTTGATGGATTTTCGATAGGCTCGAACGACTTAACGCAGCTCACCTTGGGTCTGGACAGAGATTCCGGTATGGAGTTGTTAGCCGCTGATTTTGATGAGCGCGATCCGGCCGTTAAAGTACTGTTATCACGTGCCATTAAAACCTGCCTTGCCAAAGGTAAGTACGTGGGTATTTGCGGTCAGGGGCCATCGGACCATCCTGATTTTGCTCAGTGGTTGATGAACGAAGGCATCAGTTCGATTTCATTGAATCCTGATTCGGTAATCGAAACTTGGAAAAACCTGGCAAGTAAATCCTAAGCAACAGCTTCGTTGAATTTACAGCCCCTTTTAGTCAAGCACTAAAAGGGGCTGAATCGCTTTTAGGTTATTCTTTTTTTTGGTTTTCTGATTGATAGTCACTTATCCTAAATTGAATTTTTTGACACCAATTAAAGTCTTTTTCGCGGCTTCCATTTCATCTTTTCCAGCTGAAAAATTAGGTTAACAGCTAGGTAGACAGTAATGCATGGACGATGTCCTAAACGGATTAAGCGGGGTTTGGGTTTGGGGTTAAGTTGAGGCAAGGGGCCGCGAGATTGGCGACTAAAGAGTCACAAAAAAACCCTTTGCCTAGTGTTGACTTACGGAAATTTTCCGTTAGAATCGCGTTTCTAGATTCTGAATAACAAGCAACAACAGGTAGTCGCAGTAGTTTGAACCCTCCCGCTGAAAGGCGCGAGGGTTTTTGTTTTTCAGGAGGTTGAAATCTACGTATGGTCAGTTCAGGCATTTAAAAAGCGAGTTAACCGGGCCGAAATAGACCGTGGTTTAGCGCCTGTTTTGCTTTAATGCCTTGGCAATTTCGCGGTCGGCATCGCGGGAACGCTCAGTATCGCGCTTGTCATGCTGCTTTTTACCCTTGGCGAGTCCAATTTCACATTTGATGCGGCCGCGCTGGTAATGCAGGTTGATGGGTACCAAGGTATAGCCGGCGCGCTCGACTTTACCGATCAGTTTTTTGATTTCCTCGGCTCTAAGCAAGAGCTTGCGGGTGCGAACCGGATCTGGGTTAATGTGCGTGGAGGCTGTCGGCAGGGGGCTGATGTGCGCCCCAAATAAAAAAACTTCGCCCTTTCTGACGATGACATACGCCTCTTTGAGCTGAGCACGGCCGGCGCGTATAGACTTGACCTCCCAACCTTCGAGCGACATGCCTGCCTCGAAGCGTTCTTCGATGAAGTAGTCATGAAACGCTTTTTTGTTGTCGATGATGCTCATGGGAGTATGTACAGGCCGCCGTGATAGCGAATCAGGCAGACAGAACGATCAGGTTAAAATCGGGAAGTCGGATTCTAACAGTTGAAACACTTGAAACTATGGCAGTTGTTCACAAATCGATACTACTTGGTTATAGCGCAGAGCAAATGTTCGCACTGGTAGACAAGGTGGAAGATTATCCCTCCTTTTTGCCGTGGTGTGGTCAGGTGGACGTGCGCGAGCGCAGCCTCGACCGGCTGGTGGCAGCCATCACCATTGATTACCACGGTATCAAACAGAGCTTTACCACCGAAAACAGCAACAACTCACCAACCTACATGCACATGAAGTTAGTCGAGGGGCCATTTAGCCACCTTGATGGTCAGTGGCATTTTCGTGCGCTGCGACCAGATGCCTGCAAGGTCGAATTCGATCTTCAGTATGAATTTTCCAGTAAGTTATTAGAAAAAATCATCGGCCCTGTGTTTGCAAAAATAGCAGATAGTTTTGTGGAGTCATTTCGAGTGCGAGCGGAAGCCTTGTATGGCTGATGCGGATACCCTGCATGTGCAACTTTGTTATGCCTTGCCTAGGCAGTCTGTATTGTTAGAACTCGACGTCAAACATGGCAGCACGTTGGAAGAAGTCATACAACGCAGCGGCTTGCTGGCGAATTATCCGGATATAAATCTCAGCACCAATAAAATTGGTGTTTATGGCAAGCTCAAACCGCTCGATACCCAGGTCCGTGTCGGTGATCGCATAGAGATCTACCGTCCTCTTCAGGCTGATCCCATGGAATCCCGCCGCCGCCGTGCTCAGCACAAAACACGCTCAAAATAAAAGACCTCCACTGCTACACCAGTTTCTGCTAAGTCCGTAACGGCGCAGAAGACAAAAACCTTAGTCAATACGGGCTATTTAGCCGGATTTACGAGTTAGCGCTCATTCTTAATGGGTGCTTGAGTTCTGTATAATTCGGTTTTGCGCCTACAGGAATCACTATGCGTCTATTACAGAAAGCACTCACCTTCGATGACGTGCTGCTCGTGCCGGCCTACTCAGCCA
>JAJTGE010000109.1 GCA_021298555.1 Oxalobacteraceae bacterium | reverse complement strand
GGCGATAGGTGCGCAGTATTCCTTCTCGCAGAGATATGTTTGGCTTCCAACCCAGCGCGTTGATTTTGCCTGAATCGAGAAATTTTCTTGGAGTACCATCAGGTTTGCTGCGATCAAAAAAGAGCCGTCCTTCATAGCCAATAATGTTGGCGATGAGCTGCGCTAAATCAGCAATACTTATCTCTTCTCCACTGCCTACATTAATGTGGGAGCACTGCGGTGTAGTCAATGCCGATAGTTGATCACGGTCGATTTGCATTATGCGCAAACAAGCCGATGCTAGATCGTCGACATGGAGGAACTCTCTCATGGGGGTGCCGCTACCCCAGATAACAACTTCGTCGGCATTGGTGTGGTGGGCATCATGAATTTTACGCAGCAGAGCGGGTAATACATGACTGCTTTCAAGGTCAAAATTATCACCCGGCCCATATAAATTAGTAGGCATGAGACTACGGAAATCAGTTCCGTATTGACGGTTATAGCTTTCGCATAATTTGACGCCAGCTATTTTGGCAATTGCATAGGGCTCATTTGTTTGCTCAAGCGGACCATCAAGTAAAGCACTCTCGGGTATGGGTTGAGGAGCCAACCGTGGGTAGATGCAGGACGAACCCAAAAAAAGTAATTTATTAACCCGATGGCGCCAGGCTTGATGAATGACGTTTGCTTCTATTAGCAGGTTCTCGCGTATAAACTGCGCTGGCTGTAGATTATTCGCTTGTATGCCGCCCACTCTGGCAGCCGCTAGATACACTGTCGTAATGGCTTCGGAAGAAAAAAAATCAGCCACGTGATCGGCGTCGAGTAAATCAAGCTCGTCATGCGAGCGCAGTATGAGTTGATAGTCATGTCGTTCATTACGGTCATTTCGTTCGCGTAATGCTCTCACTAATGCTGAGCCCACAGTGCGTATTTTTGTGCTGCCGCCAGATCAGACATCACCATCTCGTGAACTAATTCTTTAAAGGGGATGCGCGGTGACCAATGAAGCTTTTCTTTGGCGCGACTGGCATCGCCTAGCAGTGTGTGTACTTCGGTGGGCCTGAAATAACGCGGATCTACACGAACGATGACTTGCCCTTGTTGTACATGCTCATATGAAGGAGCGGATGTTATGCAAGCGACTTCTTCCAGGCCGTGTCCACTCCATGATAGATGTAGACCGATTTCTGCAGCTGCTGCATTAACGAATTCACGTACGCTGGTCTGATAACCTGTCGCAATCACAAAATCTTCGGGCTGCTCTTGCTGCAACATTAACCATTGCATCTCTACGTAGTCTCTGGCATGACCCCAATCGCGCAATTCGTCAAGATTACCGAGATAAACGCACTCCTGCATGCCCAGGTAAATGCGAGCTAGCGATCGGGTAATTTTTCGGGTAACAAAGGTTTCGCCGCGTAGCGGAGATTCATGATTGAATAGTATTCCATTACACGCATACATGTCATACGCCTCACGGTAATTCACCGTGATCCAGTACGCATAGAGTTTGGCTGCCGCGTAGGGACTACGTGGATAAAAAGGCGTGGTTTCGCGTTGAGGTATTTCTTGTACCTTACCGTATAGCTCAGAAGTTGACGCTTGATAGAAACGGGTCGTTTTTTCCAAGCCAAGAATTCGGATAGCTTCTAACAGACGCAGCGTCCCCAAGCCATCAGAATTAGCGGTGTATTCAGGTTCTTCAAAGGATACGGCAACGTGACTCTGAGCTGCCAGGTTGTAGACTTCATCAGGTTGTACTTGCTGGATTATGCGTATTAATGAAGCGGTATCAGTCATGTCACCATGATGTAAAAAAAAGCGTACTTCTGAATCATGGGGATCTTGATATAAATGATCGATACGACCGGTGTTTAGAAGTGAGCTACGGCGCTTGATACCATGAACCTCATACCCCTTATCTAGTAAGAGTTCAGATAAATACGCGCCATCTTGCCCAGTGACGCCAGTAATAAGTGCTACTTTTTTCTCGGGTGAGAATTTTTGTATGAGGTTCATATGATCGTCAAACCAAGTAAAGGACTGATTTTGACGATGTTGAAAAATTCTATCTTGTGCATTCTCATGACTGTGTATGCACTATCGAATCGGTCAATAGATAGCAGTGAGCTTAGTAGCCATTGGGATTGTGGCTTTGCCATCGCCAGTGATCATTGACCATTTGATTCAATGTTTTATTTGCTTGCCAGTTAAGTAGTTCGCGGGCTTTATCAGCAGACGCGTAGCAAGTGGCGATGTCTCCGGGACGGCGAGGAGCGACTTGTATGGGTATCTGTGAACCGCAGGCTTGTTCAAAGGCAGCGATGGCTTCTAATACGGTGATGCCTTGACCGGTGCCAAGATTAACGGTGAAACTCTCTGGCTTTGAAAACAGTCGGTCTAGCGCGGATAAATGACCCTGTGCCAAATCCATAACGTGAATATAGTCGCGTACACCTGTACCGTCGGCAGTTGGATAGTCATTACCAAACACAGACAAGTGGGGAAGTTTTCCAACCGCTACTTGCGCAATGTAGGGCATTAAATTATTTGGTATGCCGCGAGGATCTTCTCCAAGCAGACCACTTTCATGTGCTCCCGCTGGGTTGAAATAGCGCAGAGTAGCAATACGCCACTCCGGATCGGCTTGGCTGAGATCATTGAGTATTTGCTCTACAAAGAGCTTAGAGCGTCCGTAGGGATTGGTAGCTGAAAGTGAGGCATCTTCCTGAATAGGCACCTGCTCTGGATCACCATAGACCGTAGCGGATGAGCTAAAGACGAGTTTTCTTACTCCCTGCTGATGCAATACTTTCAGCAAGGTGATACTGCCGCTTACATTGTTATCAAAATAGTCGAGTGGTTTGGTGACGGATTCACCAACAGATTTAAGGCCCGCGAAATGAATAGCTGCACTAATATTTTCTTGATTTAGCAGACGAGTCAATGCGGATTCATCACGCACATCAATGGGATGAAATGGCACACTGCGACCGGTGATTTCCTGTATGCGCTCTATGGTGCGAGGTGAGCTGTTACTCAGGTTATCAATGGCAATAACATGCCATCCAGCCTGAAGTAAACAAACACAGGTATGGGAGCCTATGTAACCACTAGCACCGGTAACAAGTAGGGTGTCAGACATCAATGATTAGCTTTCAGTGTTCCGTAGTCCGAGGAGGCATGTAACAACTACTGCAGCGGCGACATCAAAACACCAGTCAGCGATGGATGCATTGCGATATGGCAGAAAGTACTGAATAGTTTCATCGATTAAACCCAGGATTCCAATGAGTGCAAGACTAACCATGATGCGCGATGAAGTAGGCGCATTGATAGAAAAAAAAGCTAATACTGTCATAACTGCATAGGTAGAAAAATGCAGTAGTTTGTCATTGACATGCGTAGATAAAGCGTTGGCTTTACCTGGTATTAAACCTACGCTGATCATGGTGACGAAAAATAAAAATAAAATTAGTAGAGGTACTTTTTGGATTGCAGAATTTCTAATCATATTATTTAACTAAGTAGACTCAAAATGCATTTCTGTCTGTCCATCCCTTGAATGCAGTCCAAAGGATAATTTTTACATCCATCCAAAATGACCAATGCCGTATATAGTGCAGGTCATAAGCTCCTCGTCTTGCCATTTTTTCACGCGTATCTGTTTCGCCGCGAAAGCCATTAATTTGTGCCCATCCGGTTATTCCTGGTTTGACACGATGCCGTTGCATATACATGATGAGTTTGTCTTTGTATAAATCATTGTGCGGTAATGCATGGGGGCGTGGCCCTACGACTGACATATCACCTTTGAGTACATTTAAAAACTGTGGCAGCTCATCAAGACTTGTACGCCGTAGAAATTTACCTATGGATGTGATACGGGGATCATCACGTGTAGCTTGTGTCACCTTGTTATGAGCTTCTTCATGGATACGCATACTGCGAAATTTATAGACATGAAAAATTCGACCATTTAAACCTAGCCTTGGCTGACTAAAAAATACAGGACCGCATGAATTTAATTTGATGGCAATAGCAATCAGGATAAACAAGGGTGTGAGCATTAGCAGTACACACAGAGCAAAGAACCGATCGAATAATTCTTTTGCCAGACCGTGGTTATCGCGCACCGAAGGGCAATTTAATTCGACTGCAGGCATGCCGAGTAAATCACCCGCCTGATGGCTGAGTAAGCTCATAGGCGAAGTATCAGGAACCCATTGGATATCAACTAAGCTATTTCGAAGCAGATAATGAAGTTGTCGTAACTGTGATGATTCGTTTAATGGCAAAGTGATCCACACTTCATTGACATGATGCTTTTGTATTGCGGAGGGTATTTGTTTGATATCACGAATGAGTTCTATACCGGGTTGTGTAAGCGGGAATGATATTGAGTCGTATACAGCACAGATTTTGTAATCCACAGCATGATGGTGTTGAGCTCGTTTGTGTAATTCTTTACCGTTTGGTCCGTAGCCCACAATAATCACACGTCGTTGATTTAATCGATAGTGACGCAGTGCTTGCATAAGCACTCGCATGGCAAAACGCAGTAAACTGAGCCCGGCTAAGGACAGTAAGTACCAAGTCGCTATCCACGATACAGACAGTGATCGATTTTGCTGTGTAACTGATACGAAAAATACGCCCATACCTATGACTACTCCTA
>JAJTGE010000108.1 GCA_021298555.1 Oxalobacteraceae bacterium | reverse complement strand
CGATATTCGTGATGTCGCTTCCGATCCGGAAACCTTAGGCAAGCCAACAGGTCAGGATGCTGCCCATGGCCGTCCAAGTTCAGCAGCTGAATTAGGTCTCTCGGGCGCAATTCAATATTTCGATCAGTTGATTACTTATGCGAGCGCATCGATTCCTAGTTGCCGTGGTTCAGCGCAGTTACGCACCCTCGTAAGAGCGGAAGCCAAACGTTTGGTGCCAGTGGAAATGACGCGATTAATTGCGCCAACTGTCACTCGTATCGCGGCTTAATAATTGATGATTAGCGCTAGTTTGTCTTGGTCCGATCGCTTACTGGGATGGCGTGATCGCCTACTCGCCAATCCTGCTTTCTTGCGAGCAGCCTCCGGTTTTGTACTAACCCGTCCGATTGCGCATAAACGCGCTAGGGAAGTATTTGATCTGGTTGCGGGTTTTGTGTATTCGCAGGTGTTAGCGGCATGCGTAAAACTCGATCTGTTTACCAAGCTCGCGAATGGTCCGCAAAGTTTGTCAGTGTTGGCACAGCAAATGGATTTGACGCTGGAAGCTGCAGAGAGACTATTAGCTGCGGCACAGTCCATTAAGTTAGTTGAAAAACGTGGCTTAGATGCTGATGGCAAACCCCGCTATGGACTGGGTGTACTAGGCGCACCCTTGGTTGGGAATGAAGCAGTTCTGGCCATGATTAAACATCATGCAACGCTTTACAACGATCTGGCAGATCCAGTTGCCTTGCTGCGTGGTGATGGGCCTCCACCAGAATTATCTGGCTACTATCCTTACACCGCTGACAACGCTCCCACCAAAGCCGCCGAGCTGAGCCCAGAAAAGGTGGCCAGTTATTCGCAGTTAATGGCGGCTTCGCAACCCTTGGTTGCAACGGAAATTCTGGATGCATTTCCACTTACGCGCTTTCGTAGCCTGCTCGACGTGGGTGGTGGCGAAGGGCGTTTTCTGACTAGTGTGGCCGCCCGTGCGCCACATTTAAAACTCACTTTATTTGATTTACCTGCCGTTGCGGAACGTGCGCGCGCGCGATTTGCGGTAGCTGGTATAGCCGATCGAGCGCAAGCAGTAGGCGGTAATTTTCTCGCCGACACCTTGCCTACGGGAGCTGATATTGCTTCCTTAGTTCGCGTCATACATGACCATGACGATGAGCGAGCACTAACTATTTTGAAATCTGTACGTCGCGCTTTACCTGTGGGAGCCACCTTAATTTTGGCCGAACCCATGTCGGGTACGCGCGGAGCAGAAGCCATGGGCGATGCGTATTTTGGTTTTTATTTATTGGCCATGGGACGTGGTCGGCCGCGTACCAAAGAGGAATTAAGCGCGTTAATCGAGGCCGCAGGTTTTGGTGGCGTGCGTTTATTGCCGACCAGAATACCGCTACAGGTCAGGTTATTAGTAGCGCAGGCAAAGTAAAAATAAATAGACGAAATTAAATGTAAATAATACTTGACAGTATTTTATGTAAGTCTAGAATGACTCCATCCCTACAAGCCAGGTGCAACATGACAAACCTGCACGACGAGACAAATAACAGCATGACCATTACTCCATCAAGGGGTGAGGTTTGAACGCGCAAGCGATTGTGCTGGAGCAGCCCTTGCAGCTTAGCGTGCGCGAGCTGCCATTGGTTGCGGCTACCGCAAATGATCTCGTGGTCGACATTAGCTGGAGTGGCATTTCTACCGGTACGGAAAAATTACTATGGTCAGGCCGTATGCCTACCTTCCCTGGCATGGGTTATCCCTTAGTGCCAGGCTATGAGTCAGTCGGTCGTGTAGCCCAAGCGGGTGCCAGTACAAATTATAAAGTTGGTGAAATGGTGTTCGTGCCAGGCGCAGCATGTTTTGGCGATGTGCGCGGCTTATTTGGCGGTGCTGCATCACGCGTCGTCATTCCAGCATTGCGCGCCATGCGCATCAAAGAAGAGTTGGGCGAGCAAGGTACTTTATTGGCACTGGCAGCAACTGCGTATCACGCGCATTCATCACCCATGATGGCAAGACTTGCAGTCATAGCAGGTGCTAAGCCAGTTGTGTGGGATACCAATCCAGAACGTCGTACCGGCAATGTTGGCTACGACGTAATCGATCCTAAAGACGATAGCCGTACTAACTATCGCTGCATTTGTGATGTAAGTGGTGATGCAAAATTACTCGACACCTTAATCGCGCATTCAGCATCGAATTGCGAAATTGTTTTGGCAGGTTTCTATGATCAGCCAATTTCATTTGCCTTTGCGCCAGCATTTATGCGCGAAGCACGCATACGCGTTGCAGCACAGTGGAAGCCACAAGACTTGCAATCAGTTTTGACCTTGGTCGAGTCTGGTCGTCTCTCACTAGAAAATCTCATTACTCATCGCAGTGCGCCAGATCAAGCGGACGCTGCTTATCGTACTGCCTTCAGTGACCCTAACTGTCTGAAGATGATCCTTGATTGGAGAAATACGAAATGACGAATTCGATTCCTGCAACTGCAACAATGAAATTCATGCAAAAAGAAAATTTGCAAACAGAGAGTTTACGTGCTGAAGCAGCGATCGATCCAGATCCGGTTGCAACATCACCAGCAACCAAAGAAACACAAATTATCGCGATCTATGGCAAAGGCGGCATAGGTAAAAGTTTTACCTTAGCAAACTTGTCTTACATGATGGCGCAACAAGGTAAAAAAGTTTTATTGATTGGATGTGATCCTAAGAGTGATACCACTTCTTTATTATTTGGTGGTCGTGCATGTCCCACCATCATAGAAACATCCTCCAAGAAAAAATTAGCAGGCGAAGCAGTCGCCATTGGTGATGTGTGCTTTAAGCGTGATGGTGTGTATGCAATGGAACTCGGCGGCCCAGAAGTTGGTCGCGGTTGCGGTGGTCGCGGCATTATTCACGGCTTTGAACTTCTAGAGAAACTAGGCTTTCATGAGTGGGGCTTCGATTACGTATTACTCGATTTCTTGGGCGATGTGGTGTGCGGTGGTTTTGGTTTACCGATCGCACGTGACATGTGTCAAAAAGTGATTGTGGTAGCTAGCAATGATTTGCAGTCCCTCTATGTCGCTAATAACGTTTGCTCAGCTGTGGAATATTTCCGCAAGCTCGGTGGCAATGTGGGTGTGGCAGGCATGGTGATTAATAAAGATGATGGCACGGGCGAAGCGCAAGCCTTTGCAACACACGCTGGCATCCCTGTTTTATCCGCCATACCTGCGAATGAAGATATACGTCGCAAGAGTGCAAGTTACGAAATCATAGGACGACCTGAGAGTCAATGGGGTGAATTGTTTGCAACCCTTGCACAAAACGTCGCGGATGCGCCTCCAGTACGACCTAAGCCTATGTCGCAAGATGAATTACTAGGATTGTTTGCATCCGATGTAGTGGGACGTGATGTGGTGTTAGAGCCGGCAACCGTGTTTGACATGGTGGGCAAAACAGAAGTCATCAAAGAAACCTTGGAAGTGGTGTACGACGAAGTTTAACCATTTGGTTAAATCGAGAGAACGCTAATCATGAGCCATCCCATCATTCCTATCGTAGCCAATCCAGACGCTTTAAAAAGCGATGGACACGGCTGCCATTCTGGTAAAGATGAAATGCTTGCTGCAGCACGTGCTGCGGGTAAAAGTGAAGCGTTAGATCAGTACGCAAAAGATTATCCTAAAGGTCCACACGATCAACCGCAAAGTATGTGCCCAGCGTTTGGCTCATTGCGTGTTGGACTGCGTATGCGCAGAACCGCAACAATTTTGTCCGGCTCTGCTTGCTGTGTATACGGATTAACTTTTACTTCCCACTTTTATGGTGCACGAAGAAGTGTAGGTTATGTACCGTTTAATTCAGAATCATTAGTCACTGGCAAACTGTTTGAAGACATACGTGACGCTGTACACAAAGAAGCTAATCCAGATTTATATGACGCTATCGTCATCATCAATTTATGTGTACCGACAGCGAGTGGTGTGCCATTACAAATTCTGCCTAAAGAAATAAATGGCGTACGTGTGATCGGTATCGATGTACCTGGCTTTGGTGTGCCCACGCATGCAGAAGCAAAAGATGTCTTAGCAGGTGCGATGCTGAAGTATGCACGTAATGAAGCAATGGCAGGTCCGGTTGCAGCACCGCGTGTTAAGCGTAGTGATAAACCAACCATCACTCTGTTAGGTGAAATGTTCCCAGCTGATCCAGTTGTGATTGGTATGTTGTTAGAGCCTATGGGCTTAGCAGCAGGTTCGGTGGTTCCTACACGTGAATGGCGTGAACTTTATACAGCACTTGATTGCGCAGCAGTAGCAGCGATTCATCCGTTTTATACCGCAAGCATTCGTGAATTTGAAACTGCAGGTCGTAGCATCATAGGTTCAGCACCAGTAGGTTACGACGGTACAGAAAACTGGTTGCAAGCAATCGGTCAGCAATGCAATGTAGGTCAAGACAAAATTGATGCAGCAAAAAATCGTTTTCTACCTGCGATTAAAGCAGCGCTAGCAGCGAAACCTATCAAAGGTCGCATCACCATGTCAGGCTATGAGGGCTCAGAATTATTAGTCGCTCGTTTGCTGATTGAGAGTGGCGCTGATCTACGTTATGTAGGCACCGCTTGTCCACATACACCGTACAGTGAATTAGATCGTCAATGGTTAGAAGCACGTGGCGTACATGTGCAATATCGCGCATCACTAGAACAAGATCTCGCTGCAGTACATGAATTCAAACCGGATCTCGCAATTGGTACGACACCAATTGTGCAAGCTGCAAAAGAACTTAGTATTCCAGGTTTGTATTTCACCAATCTCGTTTCAGCACGTCCACTCATGGGGCCAGCTGGTGCGGGTTCATTAGCAACGGTGATTAATGCAGCGATAGGAAATAAATCACGCTTCGATGAAATGAAAGCCTTCTTTGGTGATGCTGGTGAAGGTGACCGTGCAGGTGTGTGGGAAGGTGTTCCAGTAGGGCGTCCAGAGTTTCGTGCAGAGACACGCAGGAAAATGGAAAAGCTAGCCAAGAAACGCAAAGCTGAGGAGATGATCTGATGTACGTCATCGACCACGACAGAGCGGGTGGATATTGGGGCGCAGTGTATGTCTTTACTGCGATCAAAGGTTTACAAGTCATTATTGATGGACCGGTAGGTTGCGAAAATTTACCCGTCACATCTGTCTTGCATTACAGCGATGCATTACCTCCACATGAATTACCGATTGTTGTAACTGGTCTAGCAGAAGAACAACTTGGTCGCGAAGGCACAGAAGGTTCGATGAAGCGTGCTCATGCCGCACTTGATCCTGATTTACCTGCCGTTGTTGTGACTGGCTCGATTGCAGAAATGATAGGTGGTGGTGTCACACCTGAAGGCACTAACATCATGCGCTTCTTACCGCGCACAATTGATGAAGACCAATGGCAATGTGCGAATCGCGCCATGTTTTGGTTGTGGAGTGAATACGGCATGAAAAAAGTGCCGGAACGTAAACCATTTGCTGAACGTCCTGCTGGTGAAAAACCACGCGTTAACATCATAGGACCTAGCTACGGTACCTTCAACATGCCGAGTGACTTAGCGGAGATACGTCGCTTATTACAAGGCATAGGTGCTGAAGTCAATATGGTGTTCCCATTAGGTAGCCACCTTGCTGATGTATCGCGTTTAGTCGAAGCCGATGTCAATATTTGTATGTATCGCGAATTTGGTCGTATGTTATGTACGCAAGCTCGGTGAGTTATTACATCTTGATCCTGAGCCTTTCATCGAACGCGAAAAGCACACCACGATTAAACCGATCTGGGATTTATGGCGCTCAGTCACCCAAGATTTTTTTGGTACAGCTACTTTTGCTGTGGTGGCGAATGAAACCTATGCGCGTGGCTTGAGACATTTCTTTGAAACAGAAATGGGCTTGCCATGTAATTTTGCTGTCTCTCGTATAGCCGGTGAAAAAACCGATAACGAAGCGATTCGAAAACTAGTACATGAGAAGCCACCGCTGGTGATGTATGGCAGCTATAACGAACGCATGTATTTAGCGGAAGGCGGTAGCGCTTCCCCTATGCGCCCCACATTTATTCCAGCTTCTTTCCCAGGCGCGATTATTCGTCGTCATACCGGCACCCCTTTCATGGGCTATGCAGGCGCAACTTATTTAATTCAAGAATTTTGTAATTCATTGTTTGATGCGCTGTTTCATATTTTGCCTTTGGGCAGCGAGATGGACAAAGTCGATCCAACCTTAGCGCGCGGTCAACAAACCCATAGTGAATGGGAAGACGAAGCAAATGACTTACTCAATGAATTAATCAGCACTGAACCTGTGTTAGTGCAAATCTCGGTGGCTAAACGTTTACGTGATCGCGCAGAGCGTGATGCACGCAAAGCCGGAGAAGAGCGTGTTTCAGCAGAACGAGTAGCCCTAGCGCGTGAAGCTATGCGCATAGGAGAACCAGCATGATGAACATGCAGGCGAAACAGATTGGACGCGAGGCGACAGTACGCCCGTCCCACCCAATGTCGTGGCGTCATGCTGCG